>DBTJ01000095.1:44313-57367 GCA_002306985.1 Verrucomicrobia bacterium UBA1319 | reverse complement strand
GAAGATCACCATCACCACCAGCGCCACCGCCAGCACCAAAGTGAACTGCACATCCGACACCGAAGCCCGAATCGTCTCGGTGCGATCGGTGAGCACCGATATTTTCATCGAGGGAGGAACGGTCGCGCGGAGCCGGGGCAGCAAGCCTTTCACGCGATCGGCGGTCTCGATAATGTTCGCCCCCGGCTGGCGCTGAATATCAAGAATAACCGAGGGTTTGCCGTTCACCCATCCGCCCAAGCGGGCGTTTTCCACGCTATCCACCACTTCGCCAATGTCGCGCAAACGCACGGGCGAGCCGTTTTTATAGGCGAGAATGATGTTGCTGAATTCCGCGGCGGAAAAAATCTGGTCGTTCGCGTTGATGGCGTAGGTCTGGCGCTTGCCATCGAAACTGCCCTTGGGCGCGTTGGCGTTATTCACCACCAGCGCCGCGCGCACGTCTTCCAGGCTCAGCCCCAGCGAGGCGAGGGCCCCCGGGTTTAGGCGAACCCGAACGGCCGGCTTTTGATTCCCCTCAATGGTCACCAAGCCCACGCCGGTGACTTCGCTGAGCTTTTGCGCGATGACCGTGTCGGCCAAATCGTTCACCTTTTCCAGGGGCAACGTGTCCGACGTGATCTGAAGGGTAAGAATCGGGGTGTCGGCGGGATTGACCTTATTGTAAGTGGGCGGGCCCGGCATTTTAGGCAAAACTCCGCCGGCGGCGTTGATGGCCGCCTGAACGTCCTGGGCCGCCGCGTCGATATCTCGATCGAGATTAAATTGGAGGGTGATGGTCGAATTGCCGAACGAACTCACGGAAGTCATGGAAGCCAAGCCGCTGATTTGGCCGAACTGCCGTTCCAACGGGGTGGTCACCGAAGAGGCCATGACGTCGGGGCTGGCGCCCGGAAACTGGGCCGCCACCTGGAGGGTGGGGAAATCCACCGGCGGCAGCGCGGAAATGGGCAACAGCAAGTAACTCAATATCCCCATCATCACCACGCCCGCCATAAGGAGCGAAGTGGCTATGGGCCGCTGAATGAATGGCTCGGAGACGTTCACAGCGCGGGTTTACGGGAGGTCACAGCCGGTTCCGCTTTGACTTGGCCGGCCTTAGGCCCGCCCGGCGCGGAGGCGTCGGAAGTTTTCACACGCGAGTCTTTCTGCAGTTTATACTGCCCGTCGATGACGATCTGTTCGCCGGCGCTCAGGCCTTCCTCGATGAGCGCCTCGCCTTGCTCGATCTGCCCCACTTTGACGCGCCTCACCTCCACGGTTTGATTCTCCTTGATGACGAAAACGAACACGCTATTTTCCGGGCCGCGCTGGATGGCCTGCGCCGGCACCACGGGCTGGTTTTTATGGGTCAACAACAACAACCGCGCGGTGACGAATTGGCCGGGCCACAGACGGAGGTCGGCGTTGGGAAAGGTCGCTTTTAATTTGATGGTCGCCGTGGTCGTGTCGATTTGATTGTCGATGACCGCCAACTGGCCGGCGCCAAGCACCGACGCATTATCCCGGCCCACCGCAAAAACGCTGAGGGTATCGCCTTTCGCCAGCTGTTGTTGGATTTGGCTCAAGGTTTGTTCCGGAAGCGTAAAAACCACGGAAACAGGCCGCAATTGCGCGATCGTCACCAAGCCGTTGGCATCGGCGGAACGCACCATGTTCCCTTGGTCGACCAGACGAATGCCCACGCGGCCATCGATGGGCGAAACGATCGTAGTGTAATCGAGCTGCACCTGGGCGCTCCGCACCGCGGCTTCGTCGGCTTTCACCGCCGCCTCGAGTTGGTTCACTTGCGACTGTTGCGTATCGTAAACCTGCCGGGTCACGCCCTCGTTCGCCAGCAAACCCGCGTAACGTTTCAAGTCTTCGCGCGCATTAGTAAGTAGCGCTTCGTCCTGCCCCTGTTTGGCCTTCGCTTGTTCCAACTGGGCGCGGAACGGATCCGGATCGATTAGCGCCAGCAAATCGCCGCGCTTGACGTCCTGGCCCTCCTCAAAAGCGATTTTCCGCAATTGCCCGTCGACGCGCGCGCGCACGAGCACCGAGTTGAAAGCTTGCACGGTGCCCAAACCATCGAGAAACACCGGCACGTCCTTCGACGCCACCACCCCGGAAACAACGGATACGGGTGGCATTTCGGCCCGGTTTCCACCCGCGGTTTTTCCCGCCTTGGCGACCGCCGGAGTATGGGAGAACTTGAAGGCTCCCCAAGCAATGATGAGGCAAACCGCCCCGATGCCCACCTTCGTAGCCAAGGTGGAGGGAGTTGTGCCGGCGTCCAGTTTGACGGGCTGGCGCCAGGACGGGAGTGATTCGTCTTTTTGTGGCGCGTCCATTTCGATCTCGGTTTTTTTCGGTTGCAATTGTGTATCCTAGTTTACCGCCAGAAACCACACGGCCTTCATCCAACAAATCCAAGCCTATCCTGCGTAACGGAATCTTCCGGCGTCAATCCGCAAATGGCCAGGAGAATCCCCGCCGCGCACAGTCAGCGCGGGGTTTAGACTCCGTTCGGGGTTAAGACATTCGATTCTGAAACATCGCCAAGCCGCAGAGGCGGACCGCACCGCCAGGCATCGCGTCACGCGGTCTCCCTGAGCCATAAAGGGGCGGTTTAGCAACGCAAGCGCGGCCTTCAACGGCCTGGGGCCGCCACCGGATCGGACCCTAAGCCGGCAAGCTGGTGGTTCAAGGATGACGGGCGGATTGGGGATTAACATTGGCTTGGCGAGAGTTCGCGCTGTCGAGTCCGCGCGGTTTTTCGATCGCTTTTCTCAGTAATTGCAGTTGTTCGTCCGGCCCGGCAAAAAGCGGGTCGGGAAATCGGTAATGACGGGTAATCTCAGCCAGGGTTCTCGTGCCCTCAAAAGTGTTTAACCACATGCCCGCCAAGTATTGCAGGCGCAAATTGCGATCCGTATTGATCGCCGCGCCGCGCAGCCAATCGCGCAAATCCGGCGCCTGTCCGGCATAAGTGGCCAACAGCGCGGAGACGGAGGCAAAGCCGGCGTCCGCCAGCGACCGTCTCACCGCGGCATGATCCTCGCGGGCGAGCCGCTCCCGCCACCGGCCCACATCGATCTTCAGCGGGCCCGCTTGACCGTAAAGCACCGCGTCATATGCCTCGCCATGGTCGTCATTACTCCAAAGCACGCCGTTGGTGAAAACCTGAAAAAAGGTGGCCATCATGCTTTTCGCCGTGCGGGCGTCATTTTCGTAAAGCGGCATCCAGAGCGTCATCACTCCTCCCGGGTTCAAATGCTCCCGACACATTTGATAATACTCCGCGGTGTTCAACGCGGCGCAGCCTTTCACCCAGGGATCGATGGGGTCTGAAGTGATGATGTCAAACTTCTCACGCGTGGTGCGAAGAAAATGGCGGCCATCATCATAGACGACTTGGACCCGGGGGTCGCCCATCACATGGTAATTCTCGGCTTGAAACCGCGGCGCCACACGCTGAGGCACAAGCGGCTCGATCTCGCAAATAACGATGCGTTCGATGCTGGGGTGCAAAACAAACGCGCCGGCGGTCACCCCCGCCCCGCAAGCGACCACCAACACCGATTGGGGACGCTTATGTCCCAGCGCCGAAATATGGCCCAGTAACCGTTGCAAGCGCATGTCGCGAGCCAGGTTCGAAGCCTGCACCTTGCCGGCCGCGTGAAAACTCCGCACGCCGTCGGTGTTAACGGTCACCGCGATGGGCCCGTTTAACCCTTCACCGGTGTACGTGCAAAAAATATCCTGGCCGCCGGCCACCAGGGGCACAAGCCGTTCCTCCACGACTCCGGGAACCAAACGGTCGCCAAAGGTGGCCAAATACCGTCCGTAGGCCGCCAATCCCCAAGGCAAAGCGGGCACCCCGACGGCGAGCCAAATCACCCATCCCGCGACGGCGAGCGCGCCCATAAACGAGCCGACGACGCGTAGACGCCTCCCGGCAAACGGGGAGGCCGGTTCACCTGAACCCCAAGGAATCCAGGCCAAGAGCGCCGACAAGCCGGCCAACGCGAGCAACAACCGTTGCGCGCCCTGCGCGCCCAAACCGGGCACGGCGAGCAGGCTGAAACCGAGCGCGCCTACGATCCCGCCCAGCGTGTTAGCCGTGTACACTTTGCCCACAAACCGCCCCGGATCGGAGTTGTGTGTTGCCGCCACGGCCAGGGCCAGCGGAAAACTGGCCCCCCAAAGAAACGCCGCCGGCAAGACCACCCAAAGACAACGGGCGATATCGAGCTGAAAATTGAACCAGGGACTGGTGGAAATGGCGGGGTTGACCGGCCAGTAAGGCACCGATTGCGCGGCCATGTGCGCGGTCCAAGCAACAGCCACGGTTAACGATAATTGGCACCAGCCCAAGGCGGCCAACGGACGGGCGGAAGCGCGCGCCCACCAGGATCCCACGCCACTGCCCAATCCTATGCCCGCCAGGAACACGGCCAAAATAATCGAAAACGTATAGACCGTGCCCCCCAACATCAGCGACATGATGCGCGTCCATACCACTTCCGCGCCCAAGGCGGTCAATCCGGAAAGCGCCGTGACCGCATAGACTAGCCAGGGAGCGCGGGTTTCACTCGTCTTCGCTTGAACCGGGGCGGGCTCGGTTGCGCAATCAGGCCACCGAACCGACCAGGCAAAGGCCAGGAGTGCGACGAGAAGATTAATCCCAGCCGCCGCATAGGTCGCCGTAGCCACGTCGTATATCCGCAGTAAATAAAACCCTGCCAGCAAACACCCCCCAACCGCCCCGGCCAGATTGGCGCCGTAGCATAGTCCGATCCCGCACACACCGCGAGGAGTGGCTTCCATCCCGCGCGCCAAGGCGGGCAACGTGGCGCCCATTAAAACGGCCGGTGGCAACAAGCAAACGGCCGCCACGAATCCGCGGGTTACCACGCCCGCCACCCCCGCCCCGCCGTGCGCCGAATAAAGCCGCTCCACCCAAGGCATGCCGAACAACAAGGCGATCCCGGCGGCGCCAATGCCCAGTTCCAAGCAGGCATATACTCGCGCGGGATGACGTCGATAGGAAACCAGGCGCGGCAAAAGCAGACTGCCTAAACCCATGCCCCCCATTAAAGTGCCCAGCAATAGACCTAATGAAACCGCTGTCAGGCCGATCACCAGTTGCAGCATTTGCAGCCAGACCACCTCGTAAATCAATGCGGCGCAACCGCTGCCGGCAAACAGCAACGCCAGCCATTGCCATGGCTGCGCGGGCGAGTTTGCGCCTTTTATCCGATCGAAAGTCTCTCCACCAAGCGCGGCTGGTAATTCCATGCTAAAGGCAATTGACGATTTTCAACGCCTTTATGAAGACAACGGTCTGACGGTTCTGGTTACAGGTTTTTTAGCGCTTGCATCCCGCGTCCGGCGCTAAGGCGCCTTGGTCTCCGGGGCGGCGTCACCCAACACCTGCCAGCCACGACGGCCGAGATGCCAAAAGAGAAATCCCCCCGCCAAGCAAGACACGGCGAGGAGCGAGAGCCCCAATTGCCAATGCCCAAAGATGATTTTGCCAATGCCGAACAAAGCCAGGTAAATCATGACGCAACCCGAAGCCCAATCGGCCAGGTTCTGCAATTCGTCGCGCTTGGGGGTAATCTCCGGCGCCGCCTTCGCTATGGGCCCCCAGAGCGTGGGACTAGGCCGCACGCGGCGGTAAAAATTCAGCAAGGTGCTTTGGTTTTCCGGCGGGGTCAAATACATGGTCGCCAACCAGACGCAGGTTGACGCCATTACCGTGATCAACACCGTCCAAGCGAATTGCCGGGGATCGTTGCTATCGAATTTACCCACATACTGCAAACCCATGGAGACAACAAAAGAGGCCAGCATGGCGGCCACTTCGCTGAGCGCGTTGATGCGCCACCAGAACCAGCGCAAAATGAAAATGCTGCCGGTCCCCGCGCCCACCGCCATGAGAAATTTCCAAGCGCCGGAAATCGTGTCTTGGTAATAGGTGACCACCGAGGAAGCCAGCATGAGTACCACGGTGGCGATTTGCGCCGCGTGAACATAGTGTTTTTCCTCCCGGGTTTTCACCAGGAACCGCCGGTAAAAGTCGTTAATGAGATAGGAGGCGCCCCAATTTAGCTGGGTGGCCACGGTGGACATGTAAGCGGCGGCAAACGCGGCGATCATCAAGCCGGCGAGCGCCGGGGGAAAGACGTTGGGATCGACAATGGTTTTAACAAAACCCGATTCCCTGTCCGCCAGGGTGGGATACAACACCAGCGAAGCTAGGGCCGTCAAAATCCAGGGCCACGGGCGCAAAGCGTAATGGGCGATGCTGAACCACAAGGTGGCCATCAGGGAATTCTTTTCGTCTTTCGCGCAAAAGATGCGCTGAGCCACGTAACCGCCGCCGCCCGGTTCGGAACCGGGATACCAAGTGGCCCACCAATTAACGAAGAGATAACAAAAAAACGCGATCATCGGCATCCATAGCGAGCCGATATCCGGCGTGAAGGACAGGATGGACCCCTGGCCGCCTTTGGCAACGTCCAGCGCTTGCAGCTTGGCCTGCATGACTTCCATGCCGCCCGCAGCCTTAACCGCGTAGTAGGCCAGGACGATCACCATGCTCATTTTGAGCACGAATTGAAACAAGTCGGTCACCAATACGCCCCAGAGACCGGAAAGGGTCGAGATGAACGCCGTCAAAAGCATAATCCCAAAAACGACGCAAAGCGCGGCGATTTTAGGGTCTGTGACGCCCAAGGAAGGAAATTGCAGTCCGGGGAAAATAATCAGGAGGATTTTCACCATCGCCAGATTTACCCAGCCGAGAATGATGCAGTTGATGGGCAACCCCAAGTACAGCGCGCGAAACCCGCGCAAAAACGCCGCCGGTTTGCCCCCGTAGCGCAACTCCGTCAATTCGATATCCGTCATCACGCCAGCCCGCCGCCAAAGCCGGGCGAAAAAGAACACGGTCAGCATATTGCTGAACAGCATGTTCCACCAAAGCCAATTGCCCGCGATGCCATAGGAAGCCACCAAGCCGGTGACCGCCAGCGGGGTATCCGCGGCAAAGGTGGTCGCCACCATGCTCGTGCCGGCCAGCCACCAGGAGACATTGCGGCCGCTGACGAAAAACTCTTCGGTGGAGCCCGTGGCGCGACGGCGATACCAAAGGCCGATCAAGAAATTGATCAAGAAGTAACCTGCAATGACGGACCAATCCCAGAAGGTCAGATGCATGACCGTTCTTTTACCATGCCAGCCGGGCCAGTGACAAGCGCGGCGTAAAAACCCGCTTTGATTGAGGCGTCCCGCGATTATCGAAAAAACGCCCGCTTCGGACCGCCGGCCATTTGCGCTCCGCTCGTTACCTCCGACCATCCACCAGCGCCAAAAGCTCATCCACCGCCGTTTTGGACGTGGCCGCGTGCGAGCTCAACTCCGAAGCCGTGGTGGCGCTTTCTTGGGCGCTGGACGCGTTGGTCTGGGTCACTTTATCCATTTGGCTAACGGCGCTGTTGACCTGTTCAATGCCTTGGCTTTGTTCGCCCGAAGCGGAGGCCACTTCCGCGACCCATTCATCCACCTGGCGCACTTGGGCGACGATTTGCTGCAATCCAGTGGACACTTTTTCGCTGATCCGAACCCCTTGTTCGGTTTTGGCGATGGCCCCCTCGATCTTGTCGGCGGTTTCCTTGGCGGCGGTGGCGCTCCGTTGGGCGAGATTCCGAACTTCATCAGCCACCACGGCAAAACCCATGCCCGCCTCCCCGGCGCGCGCGGCTTCCACCGCGGCGTTCAACGCGAGGATATTGGTCTGGAAAGCGATTTCATCGATCGTCTTAATGATTTTGGCGATGTCCGCGCTGGAAACCTTGATTTCCTGGATCGCCTGATTCATGGCTTGCATGTCGACCACGCCCGCGTCGGCCGCCTGTCGAGTTTGGGCGGCCAAATTCTTGGCTTGGCCCGCGCTTTCGGCGTTCCGTTTGGTCATGCTGGCCATTTCTTCCAAGGACGCGCCGGTTTCCTCCAAGGACGCGGCCTGTTCCGAAGCCCCCTCCGCCAAAGCCTGGCTGATTTTCATAATGGCCTGCACGGCGGCGCCGGTGGATGTGAAGGCGTCATCGAGCCGGGCGGCGGCCCGCTTGATCGGGTTCACCACGTTGCGCCGCACCATTAAGGCGGCCGCCACGGAGCTAAAAGCGAAGACGACCAGGCAAAGCGCCAGGATCAAGCGATTCGATTTATTCGCGTTGCGCGCGATGAGGGCGGGTTGTACTTGGGCGGCCGCCAAAGCGGCTTGCGTCAGCTGATTCAATCGTTCCCCGGCCCGGTCTTGCAAGCCGTTGACCTGGGTTTGCAACATGCTGGCCGCCTCCACTTGCTGAAATTGTTCGGCCAAGCTGAAGACATTGCTGGATGCCTGGCGTAATGCGGGCAGTTCGGAAGTCAGCGCTTTGAGTCCGTCAGCCAAAGAATTGGACGCGTCAAATTTCTTGATCTCAACCAGGCGCTCATCCAATTTGCGATTCGTCTCGATGAAATCTTGCAGCATCTTTTGGAGAATCTTCAAATCCGTCTGGGCCGGAGCGCGATTGACATTCGCGCTTTGATTTTCGTATAGGAGCGTCGCTTGGTAAAGCGAAGCCACACTCGCCAGATTCACCTCGCCAAGCCGCTGGGCTTCCCCGGCGAGTTGCCGAACATTGAACCAGCTCACCCCCCCCACGAGGGCGGTGCCGACTAGCACCAAGCACACGACTAAATAAACGCGCTTTCCTAAACTGATCGTCATAATTCAAGTTTTCCGGACACGAGGTTGCGAGGGCATAACAAACGGGCCTGACGCCCCCTTTAAAGGGGCGCTCGCAGGGTTAGCCAACGAGCGCGCCACCAGATTCGCCGGGGCTCCAGGTACTGGCTCAATGGATGAGCGCGGTGGCGGCATCCACCACTTTTTTCACGTCACCCGCGAGTTCCCCTTTGACGACAAAACTCATGGGCATTTCGACGTCTTTTTCAAGCGCGACGCTGGCCACCGTAGCGTCGATATTCTTAACCGAAAGCGTGCCACAAGCGCCGGGAAGCTGGGAGACCACCAACGAAATGTCTTTGGCGCTATTGCGCTGAATCGCGGTTTTGAGGTAAGTCGCGTCCTTGAGCAAAGCCTCTTGCATCGTCACCCGCGCTCCGTCGCCGGCAAAGGCGAGCACCACTTTAACCGGCAGGTCCGCGCCGCCCACTTCCTTCCAATTGGTGACTTTACCGGTCAAAATATCGCGCGCCTGGGCATCGGTTAAGGATTTCACGCCGACTCCCGGATGGGTAATGAAGGCGACTTTAACTTTGGTTAGCGGTATTTCTTTTAAGCCGGAAATATCCACGCTGCCGGGCTTTTCCTTATTCATCGCCTCGGAAACGCCCTTGAGGGATCCCCCCATAAGCGCGATCTCCGCTTGGCCGGCGCACAAATCCGTCAAGCCACGTCCAGCGCCATTGGCTAACAATTCCAGTTTAACACCCGCTTGCGCTTCGATCGCTTGCTTTTGCGCCGAAACGAGTTTCCCCATGGTAATGGCACCATGCAATCTAACACTCTGAGCTTGAGTATTTTGAATCAATGTTGCCGAGGCGCAAATGATTCCAATCCACCGCAATATCGAGGTTCCAATCCGTTTATTCATAAGCAATCAATTTCGATTTAAAAAGTTAATTCCCAAAGCGTTACCACCATTATTAACTCCTGGTCCCCCTTTAATCGGCAATTTTTGAGACTTCTTTAGCCCATCCGCAATTTCGCCGGAGCGCCAACCGCCTTGCAGGAAAGCCCAAGCGCGCGCTATCGCTCACGGTTAACGCAAGCGACGCTTCGCGGGCTGGCATAGTATTCCGGCCAGTGGGATATGACCGAAGGGGCGAAAGTTAAAAAAGCGTTCCACCACCCGCTTGCTTCGCCGCCACTTTGCGGCCAAACGCGGCGGCGCGGATCACTTGGCGTTTATGAATCCCCCGCGCAATGATTTCCTTTTCGTCGCGGGCTTCCAGTTGAAAGCAAACGCGTGAGCCTTCGGCATGAATCACCTTGGCTAGGCAGACAACGGTTTGTCCGGGAGGCGTAGGCGCCAGATGCTGAAGTTCAACCTCGATGCCTACCGAGTTTTCGCCCGGCTCCAGGCAGGCCGACAGCGCCTCGCGCGCCGTACGCTCGAGCAGACCGATCAAGGCCGGCGTGCTTAACACCGCTGGCATGCCGCCCTCGGTAAAATCAATGGCATGTTTGGATTCCACCACGACTTTCAATTCGCCAACCAGCCCCACTTTGGGAACGCATTTCATGTAAGGAATGTCCAGGCTAACGCGACGGACGGGGGGCAGGCGAGACTTTTCGGGCCTTGATTCACCCCCCCGGGTTTGCGCTTGCCCTGGCAAGATGAGCACGTATGTTGCTCGCCGGGTATAGGAGCGGACGCGCGTGTTTTACGTCGCCGCCAGGGATGGAAATATTGCGCATGGAACCGGTTTATCGTTTTGAAATCCACGTGCCCCCTGAGGCCGTGGATGAGAATCACCACGTCAACAATGTGGTTTATGTCCAGTGGATGCAAGCGGCCGCCATCCGGCACGCCCAAGCCACTGGCTGTTCTCAGGTCACCGCGGCGCTAGGCTCCAGCTGGGTAGCCCGGATGCACCACATCGAATACTTGAGCCCAGCATTTGCGGGCGACCTCGTCACAGCCATGACTTGGGTAGCCGATATGCGCCGAGTACGCTCGTTGCGGCGCTACCGGTTCGTGCGCGCCACCGATTCAGTGCTATTGGCGCAAGGCGAAACCGACTGGGTTTATGTGGACGCCAAAACCGGGCGCCCCCGCGCGATTCCCGAGGCGGTCCAAAAACTCTTTACCCTCGTCGACGAGTTGCCAGAATCCAAATAATCTTCCGACGGCGCCCGCCGGAAAGATCTTGCCAGCCACGGCATGCGGTAAGCGCGCGAAATTTCGGGCCGGAGATTGTCACCGGTAAAATCTGGGGATAGACTGCGACACTATCTTTCAGATGCGATATTATGAACAAACTAATTCTCTGGCTGGGGGTGTTATCACTTTGTTTAACGGCGCAAGCGGAAAAACTACCCGCTCTGCCTTTGTGGGAAGGCCAAGCGCCGGGAGCCCTCGGCACGACTGAACAGGATATCCCCACCCTTACCCCCTATTTACCTGAAGTTGCCACAACGACCACCGCCGCCATCGTCATTTTCCCTGGCGGCGGATATGGCGGACTGGCGGGCCATGAAGGGGAAGGCTACGCCGTGTGGCTAAACCAGCAGGGCATTGCCGGTTTGGTGGTGAAATACCGGTTAGGATCCCGTGGCTACCGGCATCCCATTATGCTGGGAGACGCGGCGCGAGCGGTCCGCACCGCCCGGGCCAAGGCCACCGTCTGGCGGATCGATCCCCACCGGGTCGGCGTAATGGGCTCATCCGCGGGAGGGCATTTAGCCTCGACGATTTTGACGCATTGGGACCTCGGCGCGGCGGAAGCCACCGATCTGGTGGAGCGGCAGAGCAGCCGTCCAGACTTAGGCATTTTATGCTATCCGGTCATTTCCATGGGGCCATTGACCCATGAAGGTTCGAAGCAAAACCTATTGGGAAATGATCCCTCGCCGGCGTTGGTGGAACTCCTTTCGAATGAGCGGCAAGTAACCGCGCAAACGCCACCCTGTTTTATTTGGCATACGTGGGAGGATACGGCGGTTAAAGTTGAGAATAGCTTGGAATTTGCCACCGCCTTGCGTCGCGCGAATGTACCCTTCGACCTGCACATCTACCAAAAAGGGGGCCACGGGATGGGCTTAGGCAATGGTCACCCTTGGGCACAAGATTGTGCGTTTTGGCTTAAAGCCCAAGGATTTATAAACAAATAACGGCTCCTTTTCGCAATTCCGGACTGGCCCGTCCACCTCGGTTA
Organism: Verrucomicrobia bacterium UBA1319; assembly: GCA_002306985.1. Taxonomy (GTDB): domain Bacteria; phylum Verrucomicrobiota; class Verrucomicrobiia; order Limisphaerales; family UBA1319; genus UBA1319. The sequence goes on along the minus strand of DBTJ01000095.1, from coordinate 45,424 downwards.
TGACTTTTTTTCGCTTTTGGCGTTGGACAGAGCGGGATTCCCTCGTTAGGATGGCGGGCAGTAAAACCTGGCGGCGGGTGTTTGCGCCCTTTTCCAGGGAAAGATATATTCTCGGAGCGCTTGGGATGGCATCCTTTGGCGCGCGAGGATTATTTGCTAAATTTCGCGCTTGTCATCCGGCCTGCGCTTGCTAGCTTGGTTGCCCTTTTTATGAAAGAGAAGATACATCCTAAATATGTGGATGCGGAAATACGTTGCGCTTGCGGCAATGTTATCAAGACTCGATCGACCAAACCTTCGATTTTGATCGGTATTTGCAACGTGTGCCATCCGTTTTACACCGGCACGCAAAAGTTTGTGGATACCGCTGGCCGCGTGGACAAATTCCAGCAGCGTTTGGCCAAAACCAAAGCCGCTCAGGCCGCTTCGGTTGCCGCGAAAAAGAAGAAATAGCCTTCCCATTTCAGTCCGCCCGCGTCCGCATCATGCTGGCCGCGGGCGCACTATTTTTGGCGGTCTATGGATTTAAATCCATATCTCGATAAGTTTAACCGGCGATTCGCTGAATTGGAGTCTATCCTCAGCGATTCTAAGGTTTTCGAGAATCCTCAAAAGGCGCAGGAGCTGGGTAAAGAGTATGCGCGCTTGAAGGAATTGGTGGCTTGCGGAGTCGCTTATCGAAAGACGGTGGCGGATTTGGCGGAAAACCGGACCTTGATTCAATCCGAGCCCGCCGAGTCCGAATTGGCCATCATGGCCAAGGAGGATGTCGCCCGACTGGAGCAGGAGGAGAAGAAATTAGCCCTGGAATTGCAGCGCGGCATTATCCCGCCCGATCCCGCCGACTCCCGCAATACGATTATCGAAATCCGCGCCGGCGCGGGAGGCAGCGAATCCGCCCTTTTCGCCGCCGATCTCTTCCGCATGTACTCTCATTACTCGGAGGGGCAAAAGTGGAAGGTCGAGGCGCTGGATTCCAGCCCCTCGGACTTGGGCGGCTTCAAGGAAATCATTTTCAGCGTGACCGGCAACGATGTGTACAAGCGCTTAAAGTACGAAAGCGGGGTGCATCGAGTGCAGCGCGTACCCGCCACCGAGGCCCAGGGCCGCA
>DBTJ01000095.1:2062-44066 GCA_002306985.1 Verrucomicrobia bacterium UBA1319 | reverse complement strand
GCCACCGAGGCCCAGGGCCGCATTCACACCAGCACCGCCACCGTGGCCGTTCTGCCCGAAGCGCAAGAAGTGGATATCGACATCCGGCCGGACGAATTGGAAATCACCTGCTGCCGGGCCTCCGGCCCCGGCGGCCAAGGCGTGAACACCACGGATTCGGCGGTGCAGATTATCCACAAGCCCACCGGCTTGACGGTGCGTATCGCCGACCAGCGCTCCCAGCAAAAAAACAAGGCGCAGGCGATGACGGTTTTGCGCTCCCGTTTGTTGGAACGTCGCATCGCCGAAGAAAACGCGAAGTACGCCGCCCAGCGTAAAGCGCAAGTGGGCACTGGCGAGCGCAATGAGCGCATTCGCACCTATAATTTCCCGCAAAACCGCGTGACTGATCACCGTATCGAAGTCACCCTCTACAATCTGCCCGCGTTTATCGAAGGCGATATGGATGACATCATCGATCCGCTGATGAATCAGGATCTGGACGACCGCTTGGCCGCCATGAACGCGAAGTAATGTCCGCCACTTCCGGCCCAAGCGAGCTGGGCTCCGACCTTGCAGCAATATGTATCCCGAAGGTTTGATTTTCGATTTCGACGGCACGTTGGCCGATACCATGCCCCTCCACTGGATTGCTTGGAGTAAGCTGCGCGACCACCATGGATTCCAGCTTACTCGAGAGAGGTTGTACAGCATGGGGGGCATTCCTTCTCGGGATATCGTGGCCATCTTGAATCAGGAGCAAGGCAGAAACCTCGATCCCCTCGCCCTAGCCAAGGAAAAAGAAGGCACCTATCTGTCTTTATTGGATCAAGTGGAGCCCATCAACGCCATTTTAAATATTGCCCGGACGCAGCACGAAAAAATTCCGCTGGCGGTCGCCTCCGGCGGAACCAGGCGGGTCATTGAAACCGTGATGGACCATTTAAAAATCCGGCCCCTTTTCCAGGTGATCGTCACCAGCGAAGATGTCATCCGGCAAAAGCCCGCCCCCGACATATTCCTCGAAGCCGCTCGCCGGTTGGGAGTCGAACCCGCGAAATGCCGCGCCTTTGAAGATACCGACATCGGTCTAGCCGCCATTCGCAGCGCCGGCATGGAGGCGATCGACGTTCGCCAAATTTTGGGCAACGACGTGAAAAATTAGCGCGGTGCCGCAAACAGAAATTTATTAACCACCACGCCGCCGGGCTAATTCTAGGATTGCTTCGGCGCATGGATTCAAGTAGCGCAAAGCCATGCAAGATGCCGCCAGACCGCAGCGGGACAGATTCATGCCCCAAGAACGCAGAAAATCCGCGCACTCGTCACCCCTCGGCAGCGAAACCTGGATAAAACCGTGGGTTCAACTGAAGTATTACAGCCAGCATCCCTGCATTTATCCTTCCATGATCCAAACGGCCTCGCCAGACGCTACCGCGGGGCAATGGGTTAACGTCTATGGCAAAGATGGCCAACCGTTCGGCCAAGGGCTCTATAACCCCCGGACGCGCGTGCCTCTGCGCGTATTGCGCCACGCCTCGGAATTCGTGGATGAAAGCTGCTTGCTGGGTCTGATCGATCGGGCCATCGATTTACGTATAAACCACTTGAGAATGCCCGAGTTCACCGACGCTTTTCGCGTGATCCATTCCGATGGCGATGGATTGAGCGGGTTGGTGGTGGATCGTTACGCGGACGTATTGAGCATCGAAGTTCACAGCCTGGGCATGTTTCAGCGTTTGCCGAACTGGTTGCCACATCTCCATCGGCGCCTGGGCACCCAGCGTACGTTGATCGAAGTGGACGAGCGGATTGCACGCATCGAAGGCATCGGCGGCGCGGCCAAACTTTGCGATCCGGTGCGTAGCGTCAAGATCCAGGAACATGGCATCCGCTACGAAGTCAATTTTGAGCAAGGTCATAAAACCGGCTTTTTCTGCGATCAACGGGAAAACCGGCGCCGCTTCGCCACCCTGACCAAGGGGGCCCGGGTTTTGGATCTCTGCTGCTATACCGGTGGGTTTTCGTTGGCGGCCAAAATCCTGGGCGGGGCGGAAGAGGTCACCGGTGTGGATTTGGATGAGACAGCCATTGCCCAAGCCAAACGCAACGCCAATCTCAACTCGGCGCGCATCGATTGGGTGCATGTCGACGCCTTTTCTTATGCGCGCCAAATGCGCACCAACACGAATAAGTGGGATGTAGTGGTATTGGACCCGCCCAAATTAATTCTGAGCCGGGAAGACGAAGAGGAAGGCCGTCGCAAATACGAGGATTTAAACATCTTAGCCTTAACCCTCGTCAAACCAGGCGGCTTTCTCGTAACCTGCTCCTGCTCCGGATTGTTGAGCACCACTGATTTTGAGGAAATCCTCATCCGCGCCGCCAATCGAATGCAACGCCGGTTCCAATTCCTGGATCGCACTGGCGCGGGACCGGATCACCCGGTCATGTGCAATTGCCCCGAAAGCCAGTATTTAAAGTTATTCTGGACTCGGTTCTTCTAAACCCCTGGCGGGGTTGACTAGCGCGCGACGCTCGGGGGGGTAAACCGCGCATTTCAAAAAAAAGTTGTATTGAAACCTATTCTGGTTTAGCCTCACTAACACATCCATATATTGGACTAAGTCACACGGGTTGGCTCCACCTAAGCCGGATCTTCGGACTTAAACCGCATGTATGTATGTACAAGAAGGTTAATCATTTGGCCCCGCCGGTTTTCGCCGTCCTTAAAGACGAATCCGCGCTTGAGGCTACGGGTTCGGGAAGGCAGAGCGAAATCGTCAATCGATTTTTCACCGTGTCCATGTCCCCTTGGAAATCCTGGTTGAACCGCCTCCTCCATGTGATGGCAGGCTGGTGGCAACATTACGTGTCACTAGGTTGGGCATTGGGAGCCAATCTATCGAAACACACGGCGTCCCTATTAGACTGGATTCCCGATTCATTCCGGCTCTCGGCGTGGTTTAAATCCCGACGTAAAAGCCATTCCCCAGCCAAACATTACCCCTCCTACCGGCTGCCCGGGCGACGGCTCACCCGGTCGGGAGCGCGCGAATTAGCGGCGGACCTGCGCGGACAGAAAACGTTGTTACTCACTTTCACAACTCAACTGGAAGCGGAGTTTCTAAAGCTGGGTAAGGCCCTGCAAGCCATGGATCAAGAAGCGATTTTCATCGAGCAAAAATACGACCGAATCTATGCCATTACTTCCGGTCAAAATGGGGATTCTCCCCTGCAGCGTTCCTTCGAGTTGCTTAAAAAAGCCGAAGACTTGGTCTATACCGGTTACCACCAATATGAACATGTTTTCCAGGTCTTCAAGGAGCTAGCCTCCAAAATGAACGCCGCCATCCATTTGCAGAATCAATTGCAAAGAGATTTGTCCCTGCTGCCGCCTATCGTGGTTCAATTCCGGGTTCAGGCTAGCGAATTTGCCGAGGCAGTGCGGGAACCCTATTTTTCCTTGGCCGATGAAATGAATGGCCTGCTCGATCAAATACGCACGGCGGTGGAACAACAGTTTATCAGTTTATGGCGCAGCCGCGGGGCCTGCACCAGTCTAGCGGAGGACCTCGCCGCCAACATCGCAAAATATCGCGTTGAAATTCAGAAGACTCTCGACATTAGCCGTAATCATCTTCAAACCTTGAGCCGGGCCATGGCCGATTCCAGCCTCACTGTGAGGGATTTATCCCAGCACAGCCAAAGCGTTTCCACCGAAATCAATCGCGTCATTATGGCCCTCCAATGCCAAGATATCACCCGACAAAAAGTCGAGCATGTGACGCAGGCGGCGGATGAAATCGCGGGCCGCTTAGAGCAAGCAACCCACCAGCGGATGAAGCCGCCGCAAGCCGCCGAATTGCGCCAATTCATCGGTGAAGCCGCGGCGATTCAATGGCGCCAAATCAAAGCGGTGTTTCAAGATAATGAAAACGCGGCCCATCAAATCGCCGGCGGCATGCGCGGACTCCAGGGCGTGGTGGAACGTCTCGCCGAAGGCGCAGTGCGCACCGGGCACCTGGCTTTGGACTCCGGCATCATCCAGCAATCCATTGAAAGCATGCGCGATATGATGGTCATGGTGCGGGTCACTTCGCAAAAGACCGATGAAATCCGTTCCGCGATCGCGCCTTTGCAGGTTACCTTTGACGCCACCACCGCAAAAATCTCCATTTTGGCGCAAGGCGTGCGCCGGGGAGCCTTGAACGCGCAAATCCAAGCGGCGCGAGTGGAAGGCGGCGCGGTGTTGGAAGTGCTGGCCGAACAAACGCGGCTGGTTTCGGACATTACTTTGCGCACGGTGGAAAAACTTGGTTCCCGCATGGATGCAATGTCCAGCTTGATCGCGCAGTTGCAGACGGAATTATTGGAATACCAAACCGCGGCGGCCGCCAAACAGCGTCTGCTCGCGGAAGAAGCGATTCCTTGCGAAGCCAATTTGTTAGCCATGCGACACGAACTCCCCGAGCATATCGATCCCATTGGGACGCGGCAGAAGACGCTCTCGGCCATGATCGCGCAAGGCATCAGCGACAATCGTTTCCCGGAGGCGGTGGCGAACACGCAATCCGCCTCCCTACCTTTTTGGGAAGCCTTATCCTCGTGGGCTTCGCTCCCCGGCCAAGCCGCGGCCAACTCCTCGGAAGTCAGCCAACAACTCGATCGGCTTAAAAGCAATTACACCATGGCCAACGAACGGGAACTCCATGAGAAAATTGTCAAAGTCCTCCCCGCGCCGGCGGTCATGGCGGCCGCGACTCGCACCCCGGGCGCGCAACCAGCGCCCTTGCCACCGGCCGGCGAGCTTGCGCCCCCTGTCCCCGACGCCACGCCCGCACCTGAAAACGCGCCCAGTTCTTCCGAAACTCCCGTGGAAAAGAAAAAAGAGGATTTGGGGGACAACATCGAATTATTCTAAAACCGGTATTGCAGGCTGCTGTAAATCAGGTGCGCGTTAAAGTCGGTGTGTTGCCCCGAAGTGGTGTCGCGATTTTGAAAGTACCCATACTTGACGATGCCCCGGAGCCGTTCGCTGAAACGATGGATCAGCGACAACGTCACCCCATGTTCCGTGGCCGAAGCGTCATACGGCATCGTGGTGGCCGAATCATCGTAATAATTCCCGCTACGATAAAAAAAGTAATGCGCGTAGAGATCGTCCTTTTCACTCAAGGCATACCCCGCCATCAGGCTGCCGGTCCAGTAGTCGTTGCGCGAGTTGGCCACTAATCCCGTCGCGCCGCCGCCCAAATCCGCCGCCGGCGTTTCGGTCCGGTCGATGACGTAATTGATACTGGGCTGCAAATAAAGTCGGCTCGTCGGCATCCAGGTGACACTCTGGCTGAACACATGACTGAACATCTGGCCGCTTTGGACCTTTGAAAGTTGGTCCGGCGCCGTGTCGATGATTGAGTATTGAAAATCGTACCGACTGACGAACGTCAAATTATTGAGCGCTCGAATCGTCGTCCGCACGTTGGCATCATCCGTCGTAAAATCCTGGCCGACATAATAGGCGGGAAAGCGATCCGACGACGCGCCGCTATTGAGCGTGCTATCGGATAAATGATCATAGGTGTTGGCGCTGACCTTGTGATAATATTGCCAATCGATATTCAATCGCCGCAAAGGATACCAATTGGCGCCCGCGGTGTATTTTTGGACGTTTTGGTAATAGTCCGTATCCCGGTCGAACGGCGCCACCAAGGGTGAAGGCGACGCGTTCGCCAAAGCCTCCTTAAGATTGCCCTGTCCCTGAGCCCAATCGCCGCGCGTGTAAAACACCCAGTTAGTGACGCCGTTGTACCGCGCTTCCAAACGCTCCGAGACCTCGATCAAACCGTCCGCGCTGTTCCCCCAGGCCGATTGCTCTTGCTCCGCCGGGCCGGTGGCCAGAAAACTCGAAAAACTGGTCATGTCCCGCTTCTCGACCCGGATCGATGGCGCCAAAAACAAATTAGTGACCGGGCTGTGCATGAAATTTAGGGAAAACACATGCTGCTTTAGGTCGGCCCCGCCATTCAGCCCGATAAAGCCCACATCCGTGGAACGGCGCTGATACGTCGGATCATACACCGCGTCGTAACTGGCGCCATAAACCCGCTGGCCGGATAGATCGCTATCCAACGCGGTGAACGAGTAACCCGTCGCCAACATGGTGTTGGGATTGAACCGCGTCACGCTCGACGCATGGGTACTGAAAATGCCTGAATCCACCCCGTTCTGCTGGGAAATCGTCTGGTCGTTTTTCCCGCCCTCGCCCGGTTGGCTACGCACATAAAGAGTGTCCTGGTTGTTATCCCGTTCCAGATTGATCCCGACCTCAAGGTCCGTCTTGCCGACGGTGTGATTCATCGTCACCCCAAATCGGTCGCGCCGTTCATCGACTCCCAAGAAAGAAGGCACCAAGCTGCGAACCCCCGCCCCGCCCGTGAGGGTGGTATCCCCCCAAATGGTGGAGTCTTTCGTGCCATCCCGATAGTCGTGCTCGTATTTGACGCGAAACTCCGGCCACTTGGGAATGAGCAATCCGCCTTCGACCCAGAATTTCCCCCGGTCCATGGCCAGATCATTATCAAACAGCTCGAACCACCGCTGGTTTTGCGGAAAAAAGCCGCCGTATCCATCGTACCAAACGCGATCCTTGCTAAATCCGCCTCGTAAAAATCCCACGTCCTGCCGGACGTATTCCAAGGTCATTTTATAATGATCTTGATCGTAAAGCCCGGCGCCATCGACCTGAATGCTGCTTTTTTTACCCAACCGCCGCTCGTAATGAAAATCCTCCACGCCTCCGAAGGCGTCCTTGCCAAACTGTTGCTGATGCTGAAATCGCGGGGCATCGCCGTCCACCAGAATGCCTCCCATCGAGACATCGAACCAATTATTATATTGCGCCGGGGGTTCCGGCTCCGCCGCCTTGCCCTCCTTGGTGGGTTCCGCGGCGCTAGACTGGGACTCCGTTTTATCCGTCGGGGCGGTTTCCTTTTGCGGATTTGCCGGAGCCGGTTCCGCAGTTTTGGCGTCCGGGCCAGCTTTGGTGGCAGGGCTCGTGGCGGCGTCATTCGCCGGTTTCGCGTCTTCAGCCGCGAAACCGTTCAACGCGGTCAGCGCCGCGCATAACGCGAGAAAACCGGAGGTTTTCCCAGCCTTCCAGGCCTGTTTTTTTCTCGCTTTCACCATGCGGATGCCTCTCTCTGGAGTGGCGCGTCGCGCGCCGATCGTTTAAAACCGTAATGAGGTACTGACTTGCGAGCCATGCACAGCCTCGTGGCAACCCGCGCTCCAACAAGTGCCCCGTCCTAAAAACGGGGTGTGGTCGATGCCGCCAATGGCGATGCGCCCGGCGCTGGACGGTTGTTGAAAATGGCACTTCACGCACAGGCTAGCGTCGCGGGCAGTGAGCATCATGGCATTCACCGAACCATGGGGCGAATGGCAGGTCGTGCAACCTTCCCGCGTCGCCTCGTGTTCGAATACAAAAGGACCGCGCTGCACCGTATGGCACTTGGCGCATAGGTCGTTGTCCGAGGCCATTTGGGCGGCCCCACCCCGAGTGGCCGGGCCTTTATGGGGATTATGGCAATCGCCGCAACTGATCCTGCCCTCGGGCACCGGATGATGGTACGGCAAAGCGAACTGGCCGCGCTTGTCCAAATGGCACCCATAGCAGTTTTCCGAGGAACGGCGCGGATTGATGATTGTCTGGCGTTGCGAACCTGACATCACATGCGGACGCCCCGGGCCGAAATTCGCGCCCGTTTTGCGGTCGCCCGCGGAATCCGCGTGCAAACTGCCCGGCCCATGACAAGATTCGCACCCCATGTTGAGCGCGTTCGTCCCTTTGGCCATAATCCGGGAGTGGCTCGCGGTCTTAAAATCCCGAGTGATGTTTTCATGGCATTGGGCGCACGTTTCCGATCCCACAAAATGCGCCCCCGGAATGTCTGGCGGAACCACGAGGGTCACTTTGCCATCGGTCGCGCAAGAAACGAAGATCGCCGCCATGGCCGCCACGCCCACCACTAGGCCCGCGCGCAGCCAGCCGCGCCAGCGCTGGTTTGGGTTCTTGGATCGATTTCGTATCATGAGCGTCGCATCCGCCATTTCAACTCCGCACCTGGAATTCGCGCGCCAACTTGCCGGCATCCATCTTCTCTTGGCGAACGGCATCGTAGCTCGGCAAATCCGATTCGCCACCAACAGCTGGACGCGCGTCGAGTGATTCCCGGGCGGTCCGTTATTGCATTAATCCCTTCACATTGTCCTCGGCAACCTGCAGCAAAAACCGAGTGTAATCGGCATTATGCACCCCGAAACTGGCATCGTGCTGGATCAAGTACAAATTAAACCGCGCTTGTTTGATGGCGTCGGGAATCAACACCTGGTTGGTCGTCGCCGGCCCGGTAATTTTGGAATTACCCTCGGGATTGGATAGCACCCCGGGAGTACTGTATTCCCAGGCCAAGGCGCCGTAATTGGTGCGGATCGCCTCGGGGGCCTTATTGGTGGCCCAATTATCCAAGAGCGCCTTCACACTGGCGATGCGATTGGTGATCTCGGTTTGAGTACGGACGATGACCCCTTCCATCGTCTCCGGAGTCCTTTGGTGGCAAGGCGTGCAAGACGTGGTGGTGACGATCGGTTTGAATGTATGGCCATTGATACTCGGGTTTTCGACCGTGGCCGCCGGGGCGGGTACCTGGCTCATATGGCAATGCGCGCACTGATTGGTAATGAGCGTGCCATGCGGTGACTCGACCGGGGTGCCCACTTCATAACCGCCTTTGCCAATCAATATATTGTATTGCGGCGAGTGATGCGGCGGACGGCTGGTGTCTTTCCAGGTCGCCCCGCGCATATTGTGGCATTGGCCGCAAATATTGATTCCCGGATCGTATTGCTTGGCGAAACTGGTGGTGGTCGCCGTGCTGTAAGAAAAGAAATTAGTGGAATATGTGGGATTACGCAACTGCGCCACATTATCGCCAACCGCGTGGGGATCATGACACACCACGCAGGTGATGCCCACCGAGGCGGCATCCGCCGCGCTGGGAAGCGTCACCCCGCCCTCCTCAATGCCATTGAGCATCGCCATACGCACCGCGCCCGAATGGCACGCTCCGCAAGAATTCATGCGCGCCTCACCGCCGGTCAGCAGGCTGGAAGCCACGTCGGGAGTGACGGTGGCATGGCCGGAAGTGGACCACTCCTCAAAATTCGGGTGATGTGGGCCGGTATGACAGCCCCCGCAAACATTGGCTGAAAGCGAGCGCACCGGAGTCTCCCCCAGCCAGGTCGTCGCGGCATGATTTCCGGAAGGGCCATGGCAATTCTCGCACTGCACATTAATGAACGGCGCGTAATTCGCGCTATTCGTATCCAAACTGAATCCGGTGGGCGTATTGAAGGCCACCGTATGGCAGCCCACGCAAGCGGGATTGGCAGCCATGTTTATCTGCTGCAACGTGGCGAAGGCTTTGGCGTGTTTGGTTTCGCTCCATTCATCCCACTCTTCATGGCAAAGATAACACTTATCGGAACCCGCATAATTCGGCGCATGTCCCTTTATCCGGTAAAACGCCTTGTCCTCTTCCGAAGGAATAGTAACGGCGTGGACCTGCAAATTCGTGGCCACGTCCTCCCAGGCGCTGGCGCCGTTAAACGGATTTTTCTGAACCGTATAAGGCCCCGCATAGCCCAGCCACTCGATGGTGACGGTTGGCGGCGTGGATGCGTTGTTGGTTATGCTTTTAATCTGTGCGGTGGCAATGATGCCGCCCGGGCCGGTGGGCGGGTCGCTAGCGGCCGCAAGCGAATGAATAATCAGCAGAGTTGCGGCGATAACCGCCGACCGACCGATGAGGTTACGAACGGGATTCGTCATGCCATGCCTCCAAATTAAACCGCGCTACCCTGGAAGAGTTAAACCGGCAAACACCGGTCTTAACAGAAACTCCCCTGGTCCTTAGTTGTCATAACATAGAACAAAAAACAGACATGTGTACATACATTTATTGGGAATACATACACGGATATTGGCCAGAATAGAACAGCCTGAAAGAATTAGATGTTTTAATAATTATATATATTATTACATATCTCATTATATGCATTAATATATTCAAGCGCGCCCTCGTTGCGTCGCCCCCCCCAAGGTCCCCGGTTACCCCTTCCGAACATCCGCCACCGCCGCGCCAAACTAAAAATCAAGCGAACCCCACCCTGCTTTCAAAGCGCCCAGTGTTAATTCCCTTGGCTTCAAATTGCGGGAGGAACTGGGGCTTGCGGGGGTCCCGCCGCCAAAAACGGCCATCCCGAACGACCCCAGCCTCCACTATGAGCCTAATTTTCGCGAATAAGGAGATCCATAGAATAAGTCATCCTACCATTCTTTTTCACCCTCAATGGATGAAAACCCAGCTAGAAGGAACTCGCTTGCTTTACGGTGGGTCAGAACCGAACCCATTGGGACTCTCCAAGCTAAGCGCACTAAACAAAACCGGCCGGGTTTTTCCAAACACGGCCGTTGAACAACTATCGTTAAGCTTAAACTAGGCCTTCGGAGGTTCGACGCTGGCGGCGGCGGCGGAAGCCTTGGTCTTAAGTTTATCGGAATTGGCCGCGATAAACGCCCGGATCTCATCCGACATTTCCAGCAATTTCAACCACTGTTCCTGATACAGGGTCACGGGGAACCGGCCCATACCATAGATGGATAGAGCGCCTTTCTCACTGATCTTAAGGCTCAACCCTTTGGACGAAGTTTTCTTTAGCGCCGCGTTCTCCGCGCGCAAACGTTCCAATTCGGACTTTAAATCATCGCTTTCACTCATAAATATTTCCTGTGATAATGGATGCTCCATTATCAACATAAAAAGAATAAATTCAATAGAAAATCGCTTACTCTTGAATGGAGTCAGTCCAGGATTGCTGGAATAAGCCTTTTGCCTAAGTCAATCGATTCCGGGCTTTCACCGGCCCTTATCGCCCGTTGTATCCCCGCTCGCCACCCTATTTTCGGGGATTGCTTTTGCCCTGCAATCATTGTATTTCCGTAGAATGCGAATTTTCCTATCCCTCTTGCTAGCCGCATGGTGGGTTTCGGTATCCAACGCCGAAGCCCGGCTGGTAATCGCCTCCAATGGCAAGCCGCGCGTGGTACTCTGGACTCAAAAGGGCGCCTCACCCGCCGAATTGCGAGCCGCCAAGGAACTCCAGTCCACGCTCAAGCAACTTACCGGGGCTGAATTTGAATTATCCGAGACGAGCGGCAAAGTTCCCAAGGGGGGCATTATCGTTGGCCCTGGCGCGGCCGCTCAAACGTATTTTCCCGATCTGGCTTTGGAACGATTCGGGGAGGAGGAATTCGTGATGGTTGTACGAGGTGGACGGCTTCTCCTAGCCGGCGGCCGGCCCCGCGGCACTTTATACGCCGTTTCACGCTTTCTGCAAACTCAGGGACAGGTACGGTGGTGGACGCCCTGGGCGGCTTCAGTTCCCAAGCGGCCCGACTTTGCGATCCGCAGCATTTTCCTGCGCGAGAAACCCGTTTTTGAATCACGCGACACGTTTTGGTTCAGCGCCTTCGATGGCGAGTGGGCCATGCGCCATTTCTCGAACGGGCAATCGGCTCGCTTGACAGAGGAATTAGGCGGAGCGGTGCGGTACCAAGGATTCGTGCATACATTTAACCTGCTCGTTCCGCCCGAATCCCAATTCGCGGCCCATCCGGAATGGTTTAGTTTGATCGACGGCCAACGCAAAGGCACGAATGCTCAATTATGCCTTTCCAATCCTCAACTTCGAGATTATGTGGTGGACCGCGTCAAAGCCTGGCTGCGCGAGAAACCCGAGGCGCGCATCGTCTCCGTCTCGCAAAACGATTGCCACGGCTTCTGCACCTGTCCAAGCTGCAAAGCGATCGACGACGCGGAAGGCAGCCACGCGGGCAGTCTGCTGCAATTCGTAAACTATGTGGCCGCCAAAATCGCCCCTGAATTCCCGAATGTCGCCGTCGATACCCTGGCGTATCAATACACGCGGCAAGCCCCGAAAAACATCCTCCCTTTGCCGAATGTGATCGTCCGGCTGTGTTCGATCGAATGCAATTTCGCCGTCCCCCTCACCGACCCGGCAAACGCATCGTTTGCCAAAGACATCCGCGATTGGGCGAAAATCACCTCCCGATTATACATCTGGGATTATACCACCGATTTTGCGCATTATTTGCAACCCCATCCCAACTGGTTTGTCCTGGGACCCAATGTGCGATTCTTCGCCACCAACAGTGTGCGGGGGCTCTTTGAGCAAGGCGCCTACCAATCAACGGGCGGAGAGATGGCGGAGATGCGCGCCTGGGTGCTCGCCCAATTGCTTTGGAATCCCAAGCAAGACGACCGAAAATTGATCCGTGAATTTCTTGATGGTTATTACGGCCCGGCGGCCGCCAAACCGATCGCGGAGTATCTGGACTTGATGAGCCAAGCTTCAAAAGGATTCAACCTGAGTTGCTTTTCGGGGCTTGATGCCCCGAGCTTTAAATGGCCCTACCTTTCGGAAGCCGAAAAACTGTGGCAGCGAGCGGAAGAAGCCGCGAAAAATGACCCGGAGCGTCTGTGGCGAGTACGTCTCAGCCACTTGCCGGTGAGATACGTTTGGCTGAATCGCTGGCAGTCGCTGCGCGAAGAATGCGACCAAGTAAAAGGCAGCTGGCCCTTGCCCGCTTCACGAAAAACAGTCGCCGACGAATGGCTGGCGCTCGCCACCGGGCGCGGCCCCGCAGGCTGGGCTAAAATTACCCATCTTAATGAATCCGGCCTGACCCCGGAGACTTTCATTGCCCGGTTCGCGAAAGATCCGGAGAAATAAACCGCCGCCAGCCATAACCTTGGTTAGCGGTGAAGCCAGCGAGACCCTGCAATTACCGAGGCGAAAAGGCTAAGCCTTAACCTTGCCCATGCGCTCCAACGTGTCATCCACTTGTTCGGTGGAAAGCATGCCTACCGTGATGGCGTCGACGAGTTGATTGCCTAAAACGTACTGCAAGGAGGCGTCTTTTTCTTCCGGCTTGACCAATTTTCCCGCGCCGAAGATTTTCATGCCCACCACCGCTTTGCCGTTCTTGCGGGCTAGCTTGAGCACTTCGGTCACCTCCGCGAGCGAACCATCCATCATGTAGTCGCTGCCACCTTTGTTGTTGATTCGGGCAAAAATGAGATCCACCCAAGGATGCGAAGCCGCCACTTTTAACGCGCCTAAATCATGGCAAGAAACCCCAACCGCCCGCACCGCGCCTTTTTCCTTAAGTTTGGAAAGATCATCGCGAATGCGTTCATGCGTTTCCGGCCATTTGGCGTCGCCCATGCAATGGATCAAACATACATCAATGGTTTCCACCCCCAGCTCCTTGCGAAAACGGTCCACCTCCTCAACCGCGCCGCCAGATGGGGAGACCCAATCCTCTTTGCGCGGCCAAATCTTGCTCAATAGAGTGAACTTATCTCGTGGCAAGTCCTTAATTACATCTTTGACAAAGGGGTGGCTTCCGTAGAGGTCGGCCATGTCCATGAAGCTAATACCTTGGTCGATCGAATGGCGCACCAGCCGATCAAACGCGGCTTTGCCTTGGCGGGTGTGCTCGGAACTGCGGTTGTACCCATTATACCCGGTTCCTTGGGCGAGACGCGAGGCTTTGATCCCCGTGCGCCCCAAAGTCACAACATCGCTTCCCTTGAAAGAGACCGTTGCGGACTCGCTATAAACTAGGGCTGGGGCCAAGGCTAACGCGCCCGCTCCAGCCAAGGCCTTGTGAATAAACTCGCGCCGGCTTACCTGATGACTCATGGCTTAATCTCCTATTTTATTCGGTTGGATCACATGAATTAGTTATGAGATTAATAGAGTAACTCGCAATTCCACCAATCGCAACCGGCAACCTCGGGGACTTCGCCCTATTTATGGGTGATTTTACTCGTGGTGAAATGGGAGCGCTTTTGTTTTTTAGCCGCCTTTTTAGCGGCGGCTTTGGTGCGGGCCGTACTCTTGTGATAGGAGGATTTCGCTTTGCTAGTCGGCGTGGCTCCGAAAACCGCGGTTGAAGCCAAAGGAGAAAAAGCCAAGCCTGCCATCAGGAGATATAAGAAAATTTTGCGCATATAATCGTTAAGTTACAACACTCTTATCCCACGCGCATCTATTCGGCAAGTTAAAGTCGCGGAGTAGCTCCGCTAAATTAGGCGGTTTGAGTTTGAAAAGTTGCCGCTCTACGGTTAGCTTGCGGGGAGGATGTTGTACGATCGGGAGTATATGCGTGACGCGGAGGATAATCCTTGGAGATCAGCGACCATGTTGCTGCTCGCCGCTAATGTTGGAGTGTTTCTGCTGCAATGTGTTTTGGGCGTCTTGCCCAGTGGAATCGGCCGTTGGTTCATAGCCCAGTTCTGGTTGAGTCCCAGTGCTTTAACCCATGGCTACATCTGGCAGTTGCTCACGTTCCAGTTTTGCCATTATAGCGCGGCTTCCAATGACATAGGACTCTTGCACCTATTAGGCAATTGCTTGGGATTGTTTTGGTTAGGACGCGTACTGGAGGCCGACTTGGGCTTGAGGAAGTTTTTGGCGCTTTATCTGGGCTCGGGTATATTAGGCGGTCTCCTCCAAGCGTTATTGGGGGTGGCCTTACCCCGGCAATTTGGCGTCCCCACCCTTGGCGCCTCGGCCGGCGTAGCGGGATTGTTAGCCGTCTTTTGCTTGCGGAATCCGATGGCCCCCATCAGCTTCCTTTTGGCCTTTATTCTGCCGGTAAGTGTATATGCCAAGACCCTGTTCAGAATCAGTTTTGGATTGGCCCTGTTTTTTGTCTTGGTCCCGGTGTGGCCTGGAGTGGCGCATGGCGCTCATTTGGGCGGCATGCTGGGCGGCATACTTTTCGTGCGGCTGTCGGCTCGGGGCTTTAATTTCCCCGTGTTGCGAGAAAAAATCGTTAAACGCGAACTCGTAACGACTTCGGTTGCCCATCAAAAAGGCAATTGGCGCGCCGGCAAGCCCGTCGAAGATGAGGATTTACCCCCCGGAGAGTTTATCAGCAAAGAAGTGGACCCCATTCTAGATAAAATCTCCGCCCACGGTATCCATAGCCTGACCAAGCAGGAACGGGCCATTCTCGAATCCGCCCGGAAAAAAATGCAGCGGGGTCAGTCCAGGATATCTGGAATTGACTTGAGCCGTTAAATCAGCGATTCTGGCGGCATGGCACGACAACTGCGGATTGAATTTGCCGGAGCGCTGTATCAGGTGATGTCGCGGGGAAATCGCGGCGATCCCATCTTCAACGACGACGAAGACCGCGCTATTTTCCTCAAAACACTGGCCCAAACCTGTGAAAAAACCGGCTGGCATCTGCACGCCTATGTCCTGCTGGGCAATCACTATCATCTGCTGATCGAGACCCGGGAACCGAATCTCGTGGCCGGGATGAAATGGTTGCAAGGCACTTACACGCGACGCTACAACGCGCGCCATCTGGTCTCCGGCCATTTATTCCAAGGCCGATATCGCGCCTTGATCGTCGATAACCAGGAAAACTCCTACCTAGGCGCGGTGAGCACCTATATTCATCTAAACCCGGCGCGCGCGGGATTGGTTACCCCGGGAAAACAACTCCTTCGCGGTTACCGCTGGAGCAGCTTTCCCGAGTACCTCAAAACCGCCGCGGAACGCCCCCTTTGGTTGCAAACCGAGCGAGTCTTGAGCACCGTCACCAAAGGCGCCGACGATGCCGCCAACCGCCTCAATTACGAAACCTACCTGGAAGCCAAAACGCTGGATCTGGATTCGCGCGCGCGCCGAGAGGACCTCGAAGCCCAATGGAAACTCATCCGCCGGGGCTGGTGTCTTGGGGGGAAAGCTTTTAGGGAAAACATGATCGAGCGAGCGGGTCGCGTAATCGCATCGCACCGCAGTCTCTCCTATACCGGCCCGGCGCGAACGGAGCACGGCGAAACAGGCGCGGCGGCCCTATTGGCGAGTGGGTTAGCGGCCTTGGAATTGGAACCGAAACAACTCGCCAGCATGGCCAAAGGAGCGCCCGAAAAACGCGCGCTCGCCTGGTGGTTAAGAAAACAAACCACGGTCTCCCGACGCTGGATTTGCGACCATCTCGCCATGGGAGATGAATCGTGGGTCACTCACGGCGTTCGGGAAATGGAACAGACGTCAGATCCACGTTGGGTAGCTTGGAAGCAGCGCCTAAGCGCCACGCTGACCGCCCCGGCCATTTCTCGATTGGAAAGCCCGACACCTGATTTTCTAGACTGACCTCGGTTCCGCAGCTAAAGTGACGTTATGAAAAGCCTTTTAATCTCTGCCGTTTCGCTCGCTTGCGCTTGGACCTTTGTTACCTCCGGCGCCGCAGCCACTGGCACCGGTCCCTATTTCAAAGGGCCGGTGGGAATTCAACTTTATAGTTTGCGCGACGCCTTCAAAACAAATGTTACCGGCACGCTCGATCTAGTCAAAAGCTACGGCCCGCGCATAGCTGAATTGGCGGGCACATACGATTTATCGCCAGCGAATTATAAAAAGGAACTCGATGCCCGGGGCATTCAAGGTATTGGCGCCCATTTCGCCTACGAAGCGTTCGAAAAAGATCCCGAAGCCATCGCCAAAGACGCCCAAGCTTTAGGCCTTAAATACGCCGGCGTGGCCTGGATACCGCACCAAGGCAAATTCACGGAAGCAAACGCCCATCAGGCGGCGGCGGTGTTCAATCACGCGGGTGAAGTCCTCTCCAAATATGGCATCAAGTTTTATTACCATAACCACGGGTATGAATTTGAGCCTTACCAGGACGGCACGCTAATGGATATTTTAGTGAATGAGACCAAACCCGAATGGGTCGCGTTCCAAATGGATATTCTGTGGACTTATTTCCCCGGACAGGACCCGGCGAAATTACTTAAGAAATATGGCAGCCGCTGGGAACTCATGCATTTGAAAGATTTGAAAAAAGGCGTCACCACCGGCTCTTTGAGCGGGAGCACGGATGTGGAAAACGATGTCGTGCTAGGCACCGGCCAGATCAATCTGCCCGCGGCGCTTAAGGCCGCACGCGAGGTGGGGGTGAAATATTACTTTATCGAAGATGAATCCTCCCGCGCCAAAGAGCAAATTC
This sequence comes from Verrucomicrobia bacterium UBA1319, assembly GCA_002306985.1. Lineage (GTDB taxonomy): Bacteria > Verrucomicrobiota > Verrucomicrobiia > Limisphaerales > UBA1319 > UBA1319. The sequence continues at coordinate 26,908 of DBTJ01000095.1, read as the reverse complement.
CCCAAAGCCTGAAGTTTTTGGAACAAGTGCAATGGTAAACCTCCGGCGCGCCTTATTTTAACCCGCCCTCCCGCGCAGGTAGCCTTCCGCTCACCTGCGCGGTTTGCTTTTCGCCCATTACCCATCCCTTCACCCACCGAGGCATCGCGCAAACCTGACCAAGATGGCCTGAACCAACTGGGTATCACGGCATATATTCTCACCCCAACAATTCTCCACCTATTTTTAAACAAACACCAACTACAGATCACTATATTTCAAGTGTTTGCGAGCGAGTATTTTACCCATAACCGCCAAGCCCCAAACGCCCGTCATCACCAAATCCCATCATATACTCCTATAGTAGTATACTTTTACCACTTGCCATATTAGACCATGCAATGTATTGTTTTTTAGTAGTACCAACCCGGACCTGTGATCCAGCTAGAAAAGGCCACCCTAAAGGGGGTGGCCTTTTATGCGCTTATCACACGGCTTAATCCTCTTAATACTTTGACTTATCCCCCGCCGATGGACGCGTTTTTCGCGCTCCGTAAGCGCATTGGCGGATTATTTTATCTCCAAATCCTCGGGTTTGACCCCCGGGGTAAACTTCCCGAACCCGAAATACGCGGGTTTATAATCGCCCACCGTTTCCACGTTGTTTTTTTCCGAGATCTGGTCTTCGATGTCCAACAACCAATAACACGCATTCACCAAGACCCGGCGCAGTCCTTCGCTCTTCAGGTCAATCGCCGCCCCCATGGTCGTCGTAACGATCCGGTTGGTTTTCCCCTTTTCCCCAACATACTGGCGGCACCAGATCAAGGGCATCATGGGATTGTTCTTACTCCCCTCCACCGGCTTGTCGGAAGGCCGCATGCCTTCAAGCACCTGGCCATAGACTAGTACGTCGGCATCGGCTGGCAAATGGCTGACGGTATATACATCCGTCGGTCCCCAAATCTCCCCCACCCCTTTCAAAACGGGATGATTCTTGCGAGCTTCGTTAATCACCCCGCGGGTGCTTTCTTGACCGTGGTTGCCGTGATGATTCACCCAAGTTTCGCCGAGCACTTGCTGGCCGAATCCGCCCGGCCAGGATTTGGCTTGGTAATCATATTTCGCGTAGGGGCTTTGCGGATTTCGCGAATAGGCGAACGCGTGCGTCGAGGTGCGCAGCCCGATGATGGGTTTTCCGGCGTTGACGAAATCCACAAAATGACGCATCTGCTCATCCGGCAACTCGCGGAAACGCAGATCGAGAATCAACAGGTCCGCTTGATCCAACGCTGCCAATCCCGGAAGATTGGTTTGCATTAACGGATCAATGGTTCCATTAGTTGGGTTTATCGTGAATAATACTTTACACGTAAACCCGTGGCGTTCCGCCAGGATTTTCGCCAATTGCGGCATGGCCTCTTCCGAACGGTACTCCTCATCACCCGCAAGCAAGACGATGCGTTTACCCCGGCCCGGCCCGGTTTTCCCTTCGAAGTCAGCGCCCTCTTTAGCGCAGGCGGACAGGCAAATCACCGCCGCCGCGCACCAGCCCATCACTAGCTGTGCTGTTTTCATATTATCTTTGTTTTTGAATCTTTGATCTTCAAAGATAAACGGTTTCAACCAGGTTAATCAAGTGTGAGCACGGACCTTCCGCAAAAAAGACGCGGAAGAACTTCAACCTGAATTGCCGCTCTAGCTACCGCCGGCAAACACGCCAAACACCATGCGATAGGAATGGGTCCCTTACTCCACGCGCTTGCCTGGATAATTTACCTCACCGGCCAAAAGAAAGGGGTCGAAGCGGGGAAAAATCCGGGGCGCCATCCGCCGCCGGCGCGGAGGGCAGAGGTTGGCGAAAGAAGAGCGCGCCAGTTTTTAGTGGACGAGCGTCGCGAGATTCCTGGCGCGCCTTGGGTCGTTGTGCTGTTTTGTCTTTGGTCACTAGTTTCTCATCCACGAACGCCAAGATAGCCCCACGCATTTTCAATTCGAGGTTAATGATGCCAACGGCGGGGGATTTGGTGGGAACGGGCGTAAACCCGTGATCAAGCCTCGGGGTTCGATCCGCGCAACGGGCAGCCCGCCCAATCACGATCACGAAAACCGTAAGATGGCCTGCACCTCGCGAATGCCTCGCGTCATCGGTAGTTGCTGGCCATTCTTGAGCACAACCATATAGTCGCCCTTAAATAGCGGCTGCAACTCTTTGATCTGCTCGACATTCACCAGCGCTGAACGGTTAACCCGGAGGAATTGATCCGGATCCAGCCGATCTTCCAGGGCGCCAAGCGTTTCCCTCAGGATGTGAGTCTCCTTGCCCACGTGCAGCACGGCATAATTCCCCGCCGCTTCGATCCAATCGACTTGCTCGGTCTTTACGAACAGAATTCGGTCCGAAGTTTTCACGACCAACCGGCTGGTCCGGGACGCGGCGGGTTTACATTCCTCGATCAATTCCAACAGCCGCTGATTTAGATCCCCTGAACTGCGATTCCGCAGATGCTCGCGGGCGCGTTCCACCGCCTCCTTAAATCGCGCGGGCTTAAAGGGTTTGAGTAAATAATCCAGCGCGTGCACTTCGAAAGCGGCCAGGGCATGCTTATCGTAAGCGGTTACGAAGATCACCACCGGCATCAACTCCGGTTCAATCGCCTGCAGGACCTGAAATCCGTTGAGTCCCGGCATTTGAATATCAAGAAACACCAAGTCCGGACGCTCCTGGCGGATGGTGGCGATGGCTTGTTCTCCATCCGGGCATTCCCCAACGACTTCCAACGCCTCCTGCTCAGTTAGTAACGTGCGAATGCGCTCTCGAGCCAACGGTTCATCATCAACGATTAGGACGCGAATTTTCATGGCTTTTTCCACTAATCTTGCCTCAGACTTCCGCCGGTTCGATCGGCGGGGACGCCGCCTGTACGCGATATGGAATTTCCATCCAGACGATCAATCCACCCTGGGCGCCATTCTCCAACTGGAACCGGAACCGCCCGCCATACAAAGCCTCCAGCCGACCCTGCGTATTGGCCAAGCCAATGCCGCCTCGTCCCGTCGTCACCACCGGACGCCGCAGCCCACCCCCCGTATCGCTAACACTGAGCTGGATGAACTCGCCCTTTCGGCGGGCCTCGATTCTTACCATTCCCTGAATGGCGTGGGGTTCAATGCCGTGTTTCATCGCGTTTTCGACCAACGGCTGCAAAATCATGGGCGGCACCAAAGCGGCCGAAAGCGAGGGATCGATTTTCTTCTCCACGCGCAAACGATCGCCAAAGCGGACCATTTGAATTTCCAAATAGCGTTCCAGAAAATCCATTTCTTTGGCGAGGGGGATTTCCTGCTGCTCCGAATCATCCATCGCCACCCGCAACAACTCGCTGAGGTTGCCGATCATTTCATCGGCCGCCGCGGGATTTTTATGCACCAAAGTGGAAATGGCATGCAAGGTATTGAAAAGGAAATGTGGTTGCAACTGCATGCGTAACGCTTGCAGTTTGGCCCGGGCGAGGCTGGCCTCCAACTCGGCGGCCTTGCGCTCCCGCTCGCGTGACCGCTGGAAAAAACGCCAGGCATGACTGATGCTGACCACGAAACAGTAAATCGGCACATTAAAATTCGCCCGGCCGATGGGGCCCCGCCCCCAAAACCGAGGGGGGCCCATAATTTGAGCAGAGGGCCAAGCCGAGCCGAACTCCCCTTCGTCCGGCCAACCCCATAGCGTATCCCCGATCGAAATCGGCAAATCCGAAGGCAGCCGTTCCAACCCTCGGGGCATCCGCATGTCCATGGGCCGGGCGCCCCAGCCAGAAGGTGGCCCTGAAAACGCGTCGACCAAGCCGGAAAAAAAATCGCAACCGACCATGACCAGGACACAGGCTGACAAATGCACGAACAGGCTCCAGCGCCAAGCTCCGGATTCGAGCGGATATTTTTGCGCCAGCCATAGCACGATGGGGGACCACAGAATCCACGGCGCCCAATCTCGGAAGGCCAACTTGAAAGCTATCGGCCAAGTGAAGGACCCCGTAAAAACCAACTGGGAAGCAAAGAGGGCACCCAAGAAAACCCAAAATAACGCCAGCAATCCTAGCCGGATTAACTGTTGTCGGGCGTGGGCACGCAATAACATTGGTTTCAATGTAACCTTTCCTGGCCCGCCAACAATCCTAAAGGCGGTCCACTGAAAGGAAACGAAACCTTAACCACTGGATGCCACCGCCACTGACCCGCCCGCCTTATGCCTTTAACCCGCGTTTCATAAAGCTTCGCCCTAAAGCATTTCCATGCCCGCCAGACTCTTTCAGAGACCGGGGCGCGGCATACCCGATGCTGGCTTAAAAACGGGCAAAATCTCGAACGAAACATTGAAGTGATCATCCGGCGACGGGCTAAAATAAAAACGGCTCGGGGCATCGTCACACTGCGGTCTCGAGTGGGGATGTTGTCCACAGCACTTCTAGCCCCAAGCCGTTTTGCTACAAACCAAACACCTGCTAACTAACCAAGTTACACAACTGGACTTTCCCTCATCGGAGGGATAAAAGCGATGGGTTTGGGATGAAACCGGACATTTTCGCCGCCAACCCCCCGAAATCTGGAGTGAACCCCGCCATTCCGTCCATAGCTAGTTCGGGCAACCCCACATCTAAGGCAGGCTCGAAACCAAAAAATTGAGTCGCCCCGTTCACCGTTGCGATATAATGTTTTGCCATGTTATCGAAGATCAGAGTGGCGGTCTTAGGCACGGGGTCACTCGGCAAAGAACACGCCCGGGTTTATGCCCAACTGGCCGCCACCGGCCTGGTGGAACTGGCTGGCGTCTATGATGTGAACGCGGAAACCGCGCGCAAGATCGCGGAAAAATGCGGCAGCCGGCCGTTGAATTCGCTGGAAGAAACCGCCGCGATTTGCGATGCGGTCAGCATCGTAACGCCAACGACCACCCATTACCAGCTCGCCAAAACCATGCTGGAACAGGGCAAACATGTGCTGCTGGAAAAACCGATGACCCGGCAAGCCGCGGAAGCCGCCGAGTTGGTGCAATTGGCCCGCGACAAAGGCGTGGTCCTGCAAGTGGGCCATATCGAGCGATTCAATCCCGTGTTCCGTTATCTGCAAGCAGCCGCCACCGAGCCCCGCTTTATCGAAGCGCACCGGCTCTCCCCCTTCCCGGCCCGCAGCACCGATATTGGCGTGGTACTGGATTTGATGATTCACGATCTCGACGTGATTCTTGCCTTTGTGAAATCCCCCGTGGTCAACGTGGACGCCGTGGGCATTCCCGTCTTGAGCGTCTCCGAAGACATCGCCAACGCCCGGCTGCGTTTCGCCAACGGCTGCGTGGCCAATCTCACCGCCAGCCGGGTGAGCCCCGAGAAAATGCGAAAAATCCGCGTTTTCAGCGGCGGCGCCAGCCCTAGTTATTTATCGCTCGATTACCGCGTGCAAGAAGGGTTCATCTATCGCCTGGCGCGGTCGGATGAGAAGGAATCCTCTTTCTTTAAAAAACTGATCGCCGCCAAGGAAACGGCCATTGTCAGCGAATTCGCCGGCAAACGAATCGTGCGCGAACCGGTGCCCGTGGAAAAAGACGAACCGCTAAAGCTGGAATTGCAGAGCTTCATCGAAAGCGTCCAGGAACGCCACGCCCCGGTGGTCAGTGGCGAGTCCGCCAAACGCGCCTTGGATTTGGCGTTTGAAATCACCCGAAAAATCAGCCAGTGAACCGCCGACGCTGCCTACTCATCGCGGGCGAAGCCAGTGGCGACACGTTGGCCGCCGAACTCGTCCTGGCCATGAAAGCGGCCGGAAACGATTGGGAATTTCTCGGCGCGGGCGGCCCGCGCATGGCCGCCGCCGGGGTGCGACTGACCGTGGACCTCACCCGCCATGCCGTGGTGGGCATCTGGGAAGTGGTGAAACATTATCCCGAGTTACGGCAACTCTTCCGGCAGTTGATTGAACTGGCGACCACCCGCCTGCCGGATGTCATCGTGCTGGTCGATTATCCGGGATTTAACCTGCGCTACGCGCGCGCCATCCAGAAAATCGCGCGTTCCTGGCGCCACCGGCAGTTTGGCAATTGGCATCCCAAAATCGTTTATTACGTTTCGCCGCAAATCTGGGCTTGGCACGCCTCGCGCGTTCACCAAATCGCTCGCGACGTCGATTTACTGTTGAGCATTTTCCCCTTTGAAAAGGCTTGGTACGCGCCCCGGGCGCCCCGGTTGCGGGTCGAGTTTGTCGGCCATCCCTTGATCGACCGCCACGCCAAACCGGCGCCGGTTGGTCCCGCTCCCGAGCAATCGGCGTCCGCAACCAAAGCTCCAGCCCAACCGCTGGTTTTACTGTTGCCGGGTAGCCGAACGCGGGAATTGAACCAACACCTGCCGGCCATCGCCGCCGCCGTGCCGCAAATCGAAGCGGCCTGCCGGGTTCGCTGGCGGTTGGTGTTGCCGAGCGAAAAACTGGCGGCATTGGCAAAGACCTGGCTGGCCGCTTTACCGCAAATCGAGGTGCGCGTCGGCGGCTTGGCCGAAAGCTTGGGTGAAGCGGCGTTGGCCATCGCCTCCTCGGGCACGGTCACCATGGAGTGCGCTTACTTTGAAGTGCCCACCGTCGTCATTTATCGGGTTTCCTGGAGCACCTACCGACTGGGCCGCTGGCTCGTCCAAGTCAAATACATCGCCATGCCCAACCTGCTGGCGGACCGGGCCATTTACCCGGAATTGATCCAGCACGACGCCTCGCCGGAACGTATCGCCAAAGAATCGATCACTTTGTTAACCGATCAACCGCGCCGAAACGAAATTCACGCGGCCCTCCGGCAAACCATCGCCACCCTCGGCGAGCCCGGCGCCAGCCACCGCGCCGCCCGGATTATTCAATCCCTTTTCCAACCCGCGCCGTAAGATCGCGCGCGGGGAGAAAACAAAACCGGCGCGGCCATAGCGCTCGCGCCGGTAATGCGTAGTTAAACGAGCTACTCCGGCAAAGATCCGCCGGAGCGAGGCAAAATCTATTCTTCCTCGCCTTCGTCCACTTTCCATTCATGGATGCCCACCGAGAATTTACCGGGCAGCTTCAGCACGAGCCGCAAGGCGGTGGTATTAACATTTTCAAATTTCACCGCGCACCACTTGTCGAGTTCCACCGGATAGGGGCCAGCGGCTTTCACGGGTTTCCAATCCTTGCCGTCGAGATATTCGACGCGCCACCACTCCGGCGGACGACATTCGCCGGAACCGGTGTCATCGAACCAATACACTTGCGAGCCGCCGACCGTCCGCGGCGCGTTCCAGGAATATTGAATCCATTCTTCGGAACCTTTGCGGGGCCAGAAATGACATAGGTAACCCGGATGATCGCGCGATCCCTTGGGTTCGATGCCATCGTTGATCGCCGCCGCCGTCACGTTTTTAACCGAAGCCGACGCTTGGGCCATGGCCGCCAAGCCACCCGCACGGGGCGCGGGCGGCGCCACCGGCAGCCACACTTGCATCTCGCCCGCTTGGCGATTGTCCCACGCGTAATACGGAATCGCGGTCACCTTAACCGGACGCGGCGTGGGCGCGGGTTGGTAAAGTCGGTTTTTCCACACCGGCGCGGGGAGGGCCAGCGCGGTTGCCTTCACCACGGTTACGCCCCCGAGCAAGCCCGGCGCTTTTTCCGCTTTCAAACCGGCGTCCAACGGCAAATACATGGCGGCGAGCGGCTCGCTATTATCGGCGGATTCCAGGCAATAGACCAGCGGGCCGCGCTGGATCGCAAACAAACCATGGTCCGCCTTCACTTCGGGGTGGGCGGCTATCCGGCGCGCGGGCATCGGCAAATCGAGGGTGACTTTGTCGCCCTTCTTCCATTCGCGAGCGAGCACCAAATAGCCGCGCTCCAGCAGCGGGCTGACCACTTGCTTGCCCCCAACGGCAACGGTCGCGCCCTCGCACCATCCGGGCACGCGCAAACGCAGTTCAAACCGCGCGGGCGTTTCGGGTGCGGGTTCCAACAGCACCCGGCCATCCCAGGGGTAATCCGTGGTGACGTTCAGGGCGACTTTGCGGCCACCCACCTTCGTATTCACCGAGCCCTGGATATAGAGATTCACGTACAACGCCTGATCGCTCACCGCGCAGGCGTATCCCCCCAGGGAAGCGAGCGTGCGCGCCACGTTGGGCGGGCAGCAGGCGCAACCAAACCATTCCGAGCGATGGTGCCCGCCACCACTCGCCAGCGGGTTGACATAGAAGAACTTTTTGCCATCCAGCGACACCCCGTCCAGCACCCCGTTATATAGCGACCGTTCAAACACATCGGCGTACCGGGCGTCACCGTAAAGCAACGCCAGTCGATGATTCCACTGGGCGAGCGCCACCGAGGCGCAGGTTTCCTGGTAGGCGGTCAAATTGGGCAAATCGTAATCGGAAGTAAACCCTTCATTGCTGCTGGACGGTCCGATACCGCCCGTCAGGTACATATTCTTATAGGCCGTATTCCGCCACACGCGATGGACCATTTTCGTCAGGCGCGAATCGGCGGTTTCCCCCATGACATCCACCACTCCGGACAGCAGATAGGTGGCGCGCACCGCGTGGCCTTTAATGGTTTTGTGGTCAAAAATCGGCATGTCATCCTGCCAATAACCGCCATCAAACTGATCGAGCGGCGTATGATGCTCCGCGGCGAAATACTTGCGGCCGCGATTCTCGATGAAGAACCGCGCCAGCTCGAAGTACCGCCGCTCACCGGTTACCCGCCATAGTTTGACCAACGCCAGCTCGATCTCCGGATGGCCGGGATACCCCATACGCTTGCCCGGGCCAAACGTCGCGTCGATGTGGTCGGCAAACTTGGTGGCCACGTCTAAAAACGAGCGTTTCCCCGTGGCTTGATAATGCGCCACGGCCGCCTCAAACATATGGCCGGCGCAATACAGCTCATGGTTATCCCGCAAATTGGTCCAGCGCCGGCCCGGTTCCTTGACGGTGTAATAACTGTTTAAATAGCCGTCGGGCAGCTGGGCGGCGGCGAGAATGGCGATGATGTCGTCCAGCCGTTTTTCCAAAACGGGATCACGCACTTCCGCCAACGAATACGCGGCGGCTTCGAGCGCTTTGTAAATATCGGAGTCCATGAACACCGGACCTTGAAAGCCATTGGTGGCCCGGCGACCCGCGAGCCGGAGATTTTCCAGGTTCCCCGATTTTTCGAGATTCTCGAAATTCACCGGGATGGTTACCTTGCGGTTCAACTCCCGGCGAGGAGCCCAAAAGGTGTCCTTGATTTGCACCTCGGTGAAGGGCACAGCCCGCAAGTTGCGAAACGCCTCGGGCGTGGAGGCCACGGTTTCAGGCGGCGTTGGCTCCGCCATGGCGGCGGCCATCATGAGCGCCGCAGGCAGCGCCAGGGCTAACAGATTTCGGATTCGGTGGGGTTTTATCATAGGGTGTATTTAGGTTAGCTTCGACGCGTCGACCCCAGCCGCGGCGGCGGCTTGGCCTAACAGGTTCCACAAGGTGTCCAGCCAGCCCAAATGCTCAGGCTTCATGAACACCGAACGCAAGCAAGTGAGCGACTCGGCATCCGTTTTCATACCGGTCAAATCGAAAAACCGGGCGGGTATTTGGGCTAGGGCGAGATGCAAGTTCCGGCGCGCGGCTTCCTCGAAGAGCGCGCGGGAAAGCCGCGAAACCTCGCTCACGCTCGTCGCGCGCGGCGCCCAGATCACGATATCCAAGGCGGGCGGAAAGGCCGTCATAAAACGGCGGTCCGCCCGCAACCGGCCGTGCCAGGCCAGCGCGGCTTCGCGAGAACGCGCCAAACCCTTGGCAAACTCCCCGCCGGGGGTCATCGGTAATAATCGCTGCGTAGCCCACAGCGCCGCCGCTGAAGCACCCGGCCGCGAACATTCCAAACTGATTTCACCCAAATGCAAATCCGGCGAGCTAAAGTAAGTATAGGGCGAATCATGTTGATAAAAACGGCCCACCTCCGGATCGCGGAAGAGCACGCAGCCGCAGCCATAAGGCTGTAGCCCGTGTTTATGGGGGTCAATGGCGATCGAATCCACCTCGCCCAACCGGTCGAACGTCCGCCGGGTAACGGGGTCCAAATTCGCCGCCAAACCGAAATACCCACCATACGCGGCGTCGGCATGCAGCCGGAATCCGTACCGCTGACGCAACTCGAGCAATTCCGGCAACGGATCGACCGCCCCCGCCGCCGTGGTGCCCACCGTGGCCACCACTAGCCCCACTCCACCCTTGGCCAAAGTCTTTTCCAGGGCCGCTAAATCCAGGCGGCCACCCGCATCGGCAGCCACCTTCTCAAACTCGACCCCAATCACCCCGCTTAAACGCTCGTGGGTGAAATGCGCCTGTTGAGAAGCCACCACTTTTTGTTTGGGACGCAATTGGCGCGCCACCCACAAAGCTTCCAGGTTGGCTTGCGTTCCCCCCGCGCACAAATGTCCTAAATGCCGTTCCCAGCCAAACAATTGAGCGATGGCGGCCACCGCTTCTTTTTCCATCGCCGAAGTCGCCCGGCCACCATCCAAGGCATGGTTATTGGGGTTAACCCACAAGGCCAAAGAGTACGCTAAGCGCGCGATTTCATGGGGCGGCTTGAGCATCTGCCCGGCATATTGGGGGTGGAAATAAGGATAGTTGTCGCGCAACCGCTCCGCCACTTCCAACAGCACGTTTTCAATCCCTTGTTCCCCAACATTTTCTGTTTGAGATTCAGGCAGATTGGTAAATCCCTCGCGCAAGTGTCGCAATGCCTTAGACAGCAAGCGCGAGGATTCATCCATTTCATCAAGTTTTCGATTTGGCATGTCCGCCAGCAGATGTTTTTGCGCGACAAGTGTCAAGGCTATTGGTGTATTATTTAATTATGTTAATTATATATTGCGCTTTCCCCTGAATGGCGGCTGCGACAAAAAATACGCGGTCCCTGATTTCCGCTGCGCCCCAAGCCTTTCCTGGCTTACCGGACTTGGCTAGAAAATTCTTCTCTAGGATTGCCGGAATGATTGCGGTATAACGGATGGTGGGTAAAGAGGGAAACCAGATGTGGTTTTGTTTTTTGTATGAAAAACGAGTTTCAGAATAGTTGGCTTCCGATGGTCTTGGCTTCGGCATCTCCTCGCCGCGCAGCGCTGCTCGCTGAAATCGGAATCGTTTTTGAGGTGGTCCCCGGGCAAGTGAATGAAATCCCCCGGGAATATCTAAGCCCGGGCGAATTGGCCCGGTTCTACGCGCGCAAAAAAGCGCGCGAGGCGGCTATTCGGCTGCCTGACCGGCTCGTCTTGGGGGCTGACACGGTGGTTTGCCTGGAAAATCGAGTTTTTGGCAAACCCGCCAACATGGCAGAGGCTCGCGCCTGCCTCACGCTTTTGCAGGGTCGTTCGCATCAAGTCATCACCGGGGTCTGTCTGCTGTGCCACCGTAGCCATTGCGAACGTCTGTTTGCCGTTGGCACCACAGTGCGCTTCCGCCCATTAACCTCCCGGCAAATCGACGGCTATTTGAAAAAGATAAATCCGCTCGATAAAGCGGGCGCTTACGCGATCCAGGAATATGGCGAAATGATCGTGGAAGAAATCGCGGGATCCTATTCGAATGTTGTTGGATTGCCGGTGGAACGGCTGCAAGAAGAGCTATCCGCCTTAGGCTGGTCCCAGCCCAAGCAGGCGCCTAAATCCACCTGCGCCGCCGTCCGCAATCAACCGTTCGCCGCCACGCTACAAAGTCAGGTAGCGTTATAAACGGAGCGCCAAATCCCCAGGATTTTCATTTGAGTCCGCTCATTCGGCGGACTCATGACTGATCGGTCCGCAAACTTGGGAAAGATAAAGCCTTCTCGCTTTGTTTAGCTCAACGCGCGACACCGAGCCAGACAGGTTCTTTCGGCTAAAGCGCCTTCTATAATCCGAGCCTGGTGGCCCCGTTTTTTGCCGACTGACTTCGACGGTCATGCGTCAATCAGGCCGTGAATTTTCGCCCTGTCCTCTTCCACCAGCTTTCACTCACGCTGCCTACCCACTCCTCGCTCCCCCCGATTACGACAGTCGATTGAATTTCCCGGCAAGGTGCAAGCACGCTTTGATTCCGCCCAAATGCGCATAGTTCCCGCCTCCGGAAAAGTCTCCTGACATAGGGCTGTCAGCGATCCCGTTTATGGTATGCCTCGTATATGAAAACCCATACCGAGGATAAAAGACGACTCAAACCATCGTGCGTCGCGCGAATACTGGCCGATGGCACGCCATCGATTCCAAGCATAACCCGCCTTACGGAAGGCAATATGATGGAGCAACCATAATGTTCGCCGTATACGCCGCCCACCCGAATCCGGATGACCCCTTGGCTGGCTTGGTCGTTGGCGAGCGTCCCGAGCCGGAGACGCCTGAAGGCTGGGTGCGAGTGAAGATTTCCCACGCCAGCCTTAATCGTCACGATCTCTTCACCCTGCGCGGAATCACCGCACACCCGGAGGGAATCCCATTCCCCATGATTCTCGGGAACGACGGAACGGGTACGCTGGACAACGGAACCCCCATTGTAATCTACCCGGTCACGGGGGACGCTCAATGGCGCGATGATGAAACCTTGGACCCGGATTGGCATATTCTCGGAGAAGTTTCCCTTTCGGAAGCGCGCAAGGCTCGGGTAGCAGCTTTGCGATGCTAACTCAAGAGTTCTTGGGCGTGATTGAGCAATCGGCCATTATAGGTCAATCCGTCCTTCTGACAGTGTCGCCGCAACTTCTTTAGAATCCCTTTCCGTGTACTCTGACTCATGGTTTTGTCCATTTAGCCAGGATAACACTTGCTTTTGGCACAACGAATCCTTCCTCGCCTCCTTCACCCACCCTCCGGGTAACAAATCTTTTGGCACAATTCGATTTGCACAACATTTTATTTTTTTATATTGTTTTTTTACTTTTTTAAACTACATTGGACGTCGTTTTAGAAAAGCCGTTACGTTGTTAGGTTATCCATCTGCGTAGAGCGGATATGCTTAAGAGGCGTGTTTTGGGGTGAAGCTTAGTCAAGCATTATGAAAATCTTAGGGAATCGATCGTCGCAACTGTTTTTAGCCGCTTGTTTCATTCTCACTCTTGTTATTGCTGCTTTCCGGCTGTTGGTATTTTTTGACAAACCAGCCCCTACGCCGCAGCAAACAATACACGAGACCAAAATGCTGGAGAATAGTAATGCCCCCAAAGCGCCTCCAGCGATGGCTTCCGGGCATGCTGCGGAAGCTTCCCATCATTCTGAATCGGAGGTAGCAGCTCAAGCATACCTGAGTGATCCTGAAGTTAGAAAAAAGAGGTCTCATTCAAACCGTATAGCAATATTCATGAGGTCGCCTGCGCGTGATACGCCCGAATGCCGCAAAATTCTCAAGATTTTGTTGGATAATGGCCACCCTATTGAAAGCCTGTCAGAGGTGTATGAGATAGTCTATAAAATTGGGAGCCTGGATTCCGAACGGAGCCCATCGGGCGCCATTAATGGCCAGCCTTATGATCCCAACAATCCAGCCCATGTTGAATTTTCTAATACGTACAGAAAACGGGAAACCGATCTAGCCCGCATACGGTTGGACCAAATGAAATATTCCACTGAAGAGATTGACAGCATCTTAGCTGTCAACCCTAAAATATCTTATGGACATGTTGGCGCTGAAATCAGTTTGCAAGGTGTCCGAACCGACTACACTGATGAAGATTTGTTGAAGTACATCTCAGAACATCCGGCATCACCATAAAATATAATACATATGAAACACGCATAGAAGCAGTGTCAACCACTATTTTGAATAGGATTCAGATTTATGTATATTTTAGCCACTTAATTATCAGTGATTATATATTACTTAATGTCATAATATAATGCCCCTGATCAAATGGAACGGGGGCTTTTTTGTTGCTGCCGATATTTTAGACCCGGACACGCTCGCCATTCGGAGAATCCTAAATGGATGAGCGGTATCGCGAAGGATCAGATATCCCGGAGAACATCCGTTTGCATCGCCTACCGGACTACTCACCCGAACTCAATCCGCCGGAGCATTTATTGAACGAGATTCGCGAGAAAGAATTCCCAAATAGCGCGTTTTCAGACGTAGCCGGAGTCGTATGCACCCTGCAAGCAGGGCTGCCTCGGTTAGCCTCGGATCGTGATCGCTTGCGCAGCATTTGCGCTTGGCCGTGGATGATTAGTCTCAACTTGAAAACGAGCTAGACTAAAGGCCGCCAGAAAAGGGGATCGAGCCTCGGGACTGAACCGTAAGGCCGCGATTGAGTCACTGAATCGCTTTCTCGCATACGGGAACTGTGACAACCGCGAGCGAGAGCTTCCTTCGCGCCCCCGTCGCCGGGGTCAAACCGGCGCCTTTCGAGCCGGTTAAAAAAACTTAAAAGAAATTTGACACCGGCGGAAACATCCGGTAGAACTACGACTATATTAGTCGTTATGACGGTTTTCGCTTTAGCGGAGAGGCGATGATCCGGGTTACAAAACCAGTCTCATGCCTCAACAAGTGAAGGTAAGGTAATCCGCCCTCGAGAGCAGTCTTTTTTTATGTTTTTATATACGACCATATAAGTCGTTTTATATTATGGCGATACCGAATCAAAAACCGCCGGGACCAGGGGCGCAGGAAACGCGCGCCTGGCTGGATATCGTACGCGAGCAAGTCGGCTCCTTGGAGTACGGCGTCGTGCAGATCACCGTGCATAACGCGCGGGTCACGCAAATCGACCGCACCGAGCGAACCCGCCTGACATCGCCAGGCCCTATATCCTTTGCGACTCAACCAGACAACTGGAGAGATTAAAATCTACCCCTGACGCCGACCGGTCCGCTGGAAGCGTCGGATCACCCTACATACATAATATGCGTTCAGATAAAACGATCAAAAACCGTTCCACCCTCTCTCCCTCCATCCGCTGGATGCTGGCCGCTTTAGTGGCTGCCGCCACCACGGTGCGAGCCGAGGAAACTCCCGCGAAAACCGACGCGAGCGCCACCACCGAGAAAACCGATGCCCCGGCGGAGAAACCCGCGCCCCTGCCCTTGCATCAAATCGAGGGTAACGGCGGAATTTTTTCCACCTTATCCGCCTACATCGTGAATCCGCCGCGCAATGGCGAGTGGCTGGGACGCCCGAGCGTGGGACTCGCTTACGTGCATTTGGATCACGGCCGGAATTTGGAGTCTTTCTCCATCACGGAATCGCCCTGGAAACGATTGGAAATAGGCTACGCTTACAACCGGTTTGACTTGGGTGACTTGCCTCAGGATATCGAACGGGCCACCGCGATTCGCATTAGCCGGGACGCGGTCACTCAACACAATTTCAACGCCCGCTTGAATTTGCTCAAAGAAAATGAATTTGAGACCCACTGGGTGCCGGCCCTGACATTCGGCACGCACGTCAAATACAACGAGGATATCAAACAGATCAACACCGACCTGTTCGACACGCTCGCCAACGCGGGCTTGAAACACGACAGCGGCGTGGATTTCACGCTGTACGCCTCGAAATTGATCACGTTCTTGCCCCGGCCCGTGCTGATCAACGTGGGCGGCCGCGCCACGGAAGGCGCGCAATTGGGTCTGCTAGGCTATACGGACAACTACAGCTTCGTGTTCGAAGGTAACGTGGTCGTGTTCATCACCAGCAATCTAGCCTTGGCGGCCGAATACAAACAAAAACCCAACGATTACACCCCGGTGGGTAATTTGGTCGGACGGGAAGACGATTGGTGGACTATCGACGCGGCTTATGTGGTGAACAAACACTTAACCCTCGCGGCCGGTTACGGGCATTTCGGCCAAGTGCTCAATCATGAGGCCAACGGCGTGTGGGGCGTTACAACCAAGTGGGAATTTTAAGGTCGCGGGGGGCCGCATGTCGCAAAAAAACGGGCCGGTCCCTTTTACGTACCATTTTTTATAGTATAATAATTCATCCTAACTAACTAGCTCATATCACTTATGTCATTCGTCACGAATAAACTCGCCACCTTGGCGTTGCACGCCGGGCAGGAACCCGATCCCACCACAACCGCGCGGGCCGTGCCCATCTACCAGACCAGCTCTTACGTATTTAAAAGCACCGAGCACGCGGCCAATCTGTTCGCGCTGCGGGAGTTCGGCAACATTTACACGCGGTTAATGAACCCGACCACGGACGTGTTCGAGAAACGGGTGGCGGCGATCGAAGGCGGCACCGGCGCCTTGGGGGTTGCCTCGGGGCAAGCAGCCATCACCTACGCCATCCTGGCCGTCACGCGTTTGGGCGATGAAATCGTGGCGGGGAATAATCTCTACGGTGGCACCTACCAACTATTCCATCACACCCTGCCCAAGCTGGGGCGCACGGTGAAATTTGTCGATTCGCGCTCCCCGGAGGCCTTCAAACAGGCTGTGGGGCCCAAGACGCGCGCGATCTACGCCGAGACCATCGGCAATCCCAAACTGGATGTCCCCGATTTCGAGGCGATCGCCAAGATTGCCCACGACGCCGGCGTTCCCTTTATCGTGGACAACACCGTCGGCATCGGCTTGGTGCGCCCCATCGATTATGGCGCGGACATCCTGGCTACTTCCGCCACAAAGTATATTGGCGGACACGGCACGTCGATTGGCGGAGTGATCGTCGATTCGGGCAAATTCAAATGGAACAACGGCAAATTCCCCGAATTCACCGAGCCGGATCCCAGTTATCACGGTTTGGTTTATTGGGATGCCTTAAGCAATGTACCGGGCTTGGGTAATATCGCCTTCATTATCAAAGTGCGGGTGACCCTGCTACGCGATACCGGCGCGGCCTTGAGCCCCTTCAATTCCTTCCAATTCCTGCAAGGGCTCGAAACACTGCATTTGCGCCAGAAGCAGCATTCGATCAACGCCCTGGAAGTAGCCCGGTTCCTCCAAAAACATCCGCGCGTCAATTGGGTGACCTACCCGGGGCTCGAGGGCGACCCGAGTTACCCGGTGGCCAGCAAGTACTTGAAAAACGGGTTCGGCGGCTTGGTTGGCTTCGGCATTAAAGGCGGCTTGGAAGCGGGGAAGAAATTCATCAACTCGGTGAAACTCTTCTCCCACTTGGCGAACATCGGCGATTCAAAAAGCCTGGTGATTCACCCCGCGTCAACCACCCACCAACAGCTCACTCCCGAGGAGCAAAAAGCCACGGGCACAACCGAAGATTACATCCGCCTGTCGATCGGCGTGGAGGATATTTCGGATATTATCGCCGACATCGATCAAGCGCTTAAATAATTACCGTTCCGCCGGCGGGTTTCACTCGTTCGCCCGCCGACTTGCTTGGATCGGCACACGGAAGCCGGGATAGTGGTTTTGGCCGCCACTATCCCGGTCTTTTTTACCCTCGATCAAACGGGCGTAGGTGACGCCCCGGAAGCCCCCGGTTTTTTAAGTGTAAAAAATAGCGCGGTCGTCAGGCTGGCCACCCCGCCCCAAAATAACCCCCGCATTATCTTTAACGGCAAATTCAGGATTACCGGCCGCAAACCAGGCTCCGCCTGATCGACAAATTCGACGCCACTCTCCGCTTGCAGGGCCAAGCCGGCCTGTTCTTGGCTAATTTTTAAGGCGAGCGTTTTCCGCGTCTCGCGCGCGCTTTCCAAATCTTTCTTGGCCAACGCATAGGCCCCGTATTTCGCCGCCGTTTCCGCGTCATTCTTTTTGGCTTCCCACCAAGCGTTACGGCGCAATTCAGATTCCCGATTCAGGGCTTCCAACTTAAACTTTAGCCCGGCTAAAATACTCGTCTGACGCTCACTTACGCTCGACTGGATTTGACTCAAAACCGCCTTGGCTTTCTTCACCTCAGGATGTTCCGAGCCATACGCCGTCTCCGCCGCGACCAATTCCGTCTCCGCCTGTCCGCGCCGCAAAAGCATGTCCGACAACACGGAATCAGGCACCACCACGGGCAAAATATTCACCAGCTCTCGAGGCTCCATGCCCTGGAAGCGCTCGTATTGCGCCGCCAGCTGGCGGTGCTCGGTTTCCACCGACATCACTTGCGCTTCGAGCGTTCGCAAGCGTTCGGCCGAAAGCTCTCCCTGGGCGTCCACTTCGGTCAAAGTTTCCCGCATCGCTTGCACTTTTACGGTGGATTCAGTGACTTTACTGTCAGCTTTATCTAACTCGGCCTCTAACCGTGCAAGACCCTGCCGCGTGGCTTGCTGTGATTGCTCCAAACGAAGTGTCCGATAGGCCTCGATGACGCCATTCGCTATGCGAGCGGCGACATTCTTATCTTCATCGAGCGCTTGGACTTCGATCATCGAACTGTTGGGGATATTGCGAACTTTCACCCGGTTTCTGAAAGTTTGATATGCCTGTTCGAATTTAAACTTGTCAGGCAAGAACTCGCGTTCGGTCCATGTCCGAATGAGCTGCTGTTCGTTGATCACCCGGGAGGCCACGGTTTTGCTGGTTAATTTCTCGATCTCCGTTTGGAGAAAATAAGGGTCGGACACGCGATAATGCGCCTCCGCATTGTCCAGCGGTTGCGGCTGGGCGCGATACACCACGATCCGGCCGGTCGAAGCGTAAAAACTAGGCTGAAACCAATGGATCGCCCAAGTTATGGCGCAAGCCAGAAAAAACGCGGCGGTGGCCCAGCGGCGGCGGTAATTCGGAACGGATGGACTCGGCATAGACGGTCTTCCTTTCAGGTTTGAAATGTGCTCGACGCAAGCGGACTTACCCAAGTCCAGCGCCACGCCAAGCCAGGTTTTAATCAGCCCCCACATCTGTTCCCGGCCATAGGCATCCCGGCAGCGGTCGCGAAACACTTGTCTCATCGCGTAACCGTAAGCTTGCCGGAAGACGGCGGGATAAATCATCAAAAGCCAGCTATAAACCCGTTCCGAACGGGCAATCGCCATGGTTTCGTTTTGAAAGCGCATCGTTGATCCTTTCAAGCGTAACGTTCAACCACCTTTTTGGCCTGCGCCAAGTTCACCATTTTAGACAAGCGCTGGACTTCCGCCCGTGCCACCCGCCCACCCCACTCGGTGAGTCGGTAATACCGCCGCCGCTCATCATCCAAATCCAAATCGGGACGCTCGTCGGATTCCTCGATCAAACGCGCCTCGATCAAACGCTTGATGGTGCCGTACAACGTGCCCGGTCCAAGGCGAATCTGGCCATTCGTCGTTTCCTCAACATTTTTCATAATGGCATAGCCGTGCCGCTCCCCGTCCGCCAGGGCCAGCAAAATGTGAAACACCGCCGGCGTCAGCGGCAGTTGCCCGTCTGGATCGAAATTCTTTTCCCGCATATAAAAGCCTCTGTATATCCCTTACAGATATATCTGTTACTGATATATCTGAAACGGATAGTGTTTGTCAAAAATATTTTCCTTATTTCGCACCAAAGAGGACTCCATCGAATGCCCCGATCGAAAGATCGGGCATAGAAAACCAACTCACGAAGCCCCGGCTAGGCTATTTCCATCTGGCCTTCAATCCCGTTTTTGCCGCCACACGTAACGAAACATGAGCACCCGCAAAGCGGCAGTTAAGGGAATAGCCAAGATACCGCCTAAAATACCGCCAAGTAAAGTGGTGCCAACCATCACGGCAATAATGATCGCCAGCGGATGCAAACCCACGCGATCGCCGATGATTTTGGGAGAAATGAAGAAACCTTCGATTGCTTGGACCGCGGCAAACACCCCGAGCACGAGCAAAGGGTGCAGCCAATCGCCAAATTGGACGAGGGCCAGAATCGTCGCCGGAATCAAGCTGAGTGCGACCCCGAGAAAAGGGACGATGCTCAACATTCCCGCCATTAAGCCAAGCAACAAGGCATATTCGAGTCCCATGGATACAAAGCCGATGGTTAATAACACCCCGTCGCACAAAGCCACCAACACTTGCCCGCGAAAGAAGACGATCAAATAGTTATTAATCGATTCGAGCACAAAAACGATCTCGCCTTTGGCGGCGGATTCGCGCACCGGCAAGTAATCCGTCCAATGGCGATTGATCCCGGTTTTTTCCAAGAGAAAATAAAAGATATAGACCGGCGCCATGGCCAAGCCGGTCAGCAAGCCCGCCCAGGAAGCCGCGCGGGTCAGTTGGGTGAGCACCCAACTGGACACATCGGGCAGGGCATTGGACAGCCAGGCTTGGACGGCGGCGCCGTATTGCGACTCCCACATTTCGCGCGCTTTGGCGCCAATGGGCGACTTGGCCATCCATCCGCTCACCCCGCTCTGCAAACGTTGCGAATACTCGGGCAGTTGATTGACGAGACTGCCCGTTTCCACCACTAACTGTGGAACCACGGTTGCCAGCCCCCCCACCCCCACCGCCACCATCAGCAGGAAGACCAGTAAAATCGCCCGGGATCGCGGGATTTTGCGACGTTCCAAATAGTCCACCACCGGATCCAGCAGATAGGCGCAGATGGCCGAAACCGCGATGGGCAACAGCACCGACGACAGCTGTTTCAGCACCCAACCGGCGCAAATACAGAGCGAAACCACGATGGCCGCCAACACCGCCACGGCGAAAGCCGTCAAAGACATCCAGAGTATTCGGGCTTGTTTGGGGGTGGGCGGCGGGATATCCATAAAATGCCGGGTTGATCAGGTTTTGCCGAGGAGCCGGGATTTTTCCGTGGCGGCGCGCACCGCATTGATCAAGGCGGCGCGCACGCCGCCCTTTTCCATCTCGTGCACGCCTTCGATGGTGGTGCCCCCCGGGCTCGTCACCATATCTTTCAGCGCGCCGGGATGCAGGCCTGTTTCGAGCGCCATTTTGGCCGCGCCCATCAAAGTTTGGGCCGCCAGGCGAGTGGCGACTTCGCGCGGCAACCCCGCCGCCACTCCACCGTCACTCAGAGCTTCGATCATGATAAAAGCGTAAGCCGGACCACTGCCACTTAGGCCGGTAACGGCATCTAGCAAGTGTTCCGGCAGCGGGAATGCCAACCCTACGGAAGTTAATAACTGCTTAACCAGATCACCGTCTTGGATCCTCGCCCCTTCGCCCAGCGCATAACCAGCGGCGGCAAGCCCGACCAACGCGGGAGTGTTGGGCATGACCCGGATAATTCGCGCCCAGTCGAACAATTGGGCTTGAAGTTTGGCCAGGGGCATCCCCGCCACAATGGAAACCATCAAGTGATGCTCCGTGAAATGCGGATTAATTTCCTGCAAAAGCGTGATGACATGGGCGGGTTTGACCGCTAAGAACAAGGTATCCGCAAACCGCACGACTTCTAGGTTGTCGGCCGTGGTGGCGGCGCCGGTTTCGGCTGTAAAATGAGCCCGGGCACCGTCGACCGGATCACTCGCGAGCACATTTTCAGGCGTGGCCAAGCCCGCGCGAATAAAACCCTTCGCCAAAGCGGTGGCCATCTTGCCTGATCCTAAAAAACCAATTTTCAAAGGAATCGACATGCTTCTTTTGATATTTCATTAAACCGTCAATGGAAAGCAAAGAAAAAGGCCTGAGCGCGGCCCTTTTTATGAATTTCCCCTCCATATTGGTATAATATATGCTATTATAACAGCATGTTCCAATGGTTTCAGTTATCATGGGAGGTGGTAAAAAAGCGCGCGCAGGGCGTGGCGATTACCTTGATAACCATTTTCCCCACTCACTCCCAAGCGGTGGACTGGGATAATTTTCGCGGACCGGCTGGCAATGGGATTTCTCCCGAACAAGGCTTGACGACTTGGAGCACAACCGGTCCGCAACTGCTTTGGAAAGTGCCGCTTAACCATGGGTACTCGACCTTCACCAGCCATGGGAATCGCGTCTATACCCAGGTAACCCGCGCCATTGGGGATAGCGATAAAGAAGTCTGCTTGGCGTTGGATGGCACAACCGGAAAGGAGCTTTGGGCGGCGACCATCGATGGCACGGATTACGATTACGGCGCGGGATCAGGCGATGGCCCGCGATCCACACCCGTGTATTACAACGGCCGCATTGAGGTACTATCTTCCTTTTTGACCTTGGTTTCACTGGACGCCATCACCGGCAAGGAGGTGTGGCGGCGCGATCTAAAGACGGACTTCGGCGGCCAAGTCATTGCTTGGCAAAACAGCGCCTCGCCGGTGGTGGAAGATGGCCGGATATTCCTCAACGCCAACGGCGCACCCAATACTTGCCTGGCCTTGAAGGCGGAGGATGGCAGCCTGCTATGGCAAGCGACCACCGAAAAGACGACGCACGCGACCCCAGTGTTGGCCACGATTTTGGGCACGCGGCAGATTGTATTTCTGACTCAAGATGGCTTGGTCGCCCTGCAGCCCACCGATGGCAAAGAACTCTGGCGGTTCAAATTCCCCTATAGCACCTCGACGGGAGCTTCACCGGTGATCTATGAAGACATGGTCTATTGCTCGGCGGCCTACGGGGTAGGAGCGGCGGTGGCGCGCATCAGCCAAAGCAACGGCAAATTCAGCGCCACTCAGGTATGGAAAAAAACCACCTTTAAAAACCACTGGGGCACGCCGGTTTGCCACCACGGATACCTGTACGGTTTGTACGGCGATTCCGCGTACAACACCGCCCCCCTCAAATGCATCGAAATGGCCACCGGGACGGAACAGTGGTCACAAGCCGGTTTCGGCCTCGGCGGTTTGATTTTAGTCGACGGCAAATTGCTGGTACAGAGCGATGCCGGGGAAATGGTCTTGGCGGAAGCCACGCCCGACGCGTATACGGAATTGGGACGTTTCCAAGCGGTGGAAGGCAAAAGTTGGAACGCGCCCGCGCTAAGTAATGGGCGGTTGTATGCCCGGAGTATTTCTGAGGGAGCCTGCTATGAGTTAATTCCCCAAACCACCGCCGCCCCGTTGCGTTGGATGACACTACTCCGTCCTTCAGCGACGCGTTTTCAATGGCTGATCGGCGCTACCGACGACACTCAAATTGAAGACTCCCGGCTGGGAAAAATCAGTATCTTGAGCAGCCGTATCGCCAGTACTAATGTCAGCGATTGGTCGACGGCGGCCGTGCAACTGTCGCTTACCAACGGCTATATCTCCGTCGAAGGAGAATTTGATTCCACCATCCCACTACGCTTTTTCAAAGTGGTTGAGGAGCCCTAGTATGGTCCGCCTAAAACCGCCCATCTTGGCCTCAGCGTCTTCGCCCCCGCTATCCCCCCAGCGTGTCGGTTTCACTCTGATAGAACTGCTGGTAGTGATTGCCATTATCGCCATCTTAGCCGCCATGTTGCTGCCCGCGCTGGCTTCAGCCAAGGAACGTTCCCGCCGGACATCCTGCAAGAGCAACCAGCGCCAATTCCTGCTGGCGGTGCACATGTACGCGGGCGATAGCAACGAGAAACTCGTTAGCGGGCTGTCCGACAATGATAATCCATTGGATGACCACCTGCCCATTCTATCCACGAATTCCCGCAACACCATGATCACCTATGGCGGCAGTTATCGAATCCTGGATTGCCCCAGTTTAGCGGAGCCGTTTAACCAGCCCCAAGGCTGGGTAACCGACCCGGGATTTAAATACGGTTTCACCATCGGCTATAACTATCTGGGCGGCCACACCAACACCCCTTGGCCCATGCTCGATATCGCCAACGCCACGTGGATATCGCCGCAAAAAACGACAGACCTTAACGTTTCGGTCCTCGTGACCGATCTCAACGACTGGTCTCCCGGGTATCAAAAAACCTTCGCGCCACACGGCCACACCGGCCCGATTTTAAAAAACCGCGATCCCAGCAATACCGCAAGCGAAGGGGCCACTTCTCGCACGATCGGCGCCGCGGGCGGCAACGTTGGCTTGATTGACGGCTCGGTGCAATGGCGGGAAATCGGGCAAATGAAAATTTATCGCGGCTCCCAATTATGGGAAAGCAGCGGTTGTTTTGCGAGTTGGTGAGAGGCCCCCCAGATCGTGGAACGTCCCCAATTTGAACATCGCCGGGAAACAGTTGTCACAATTCCAGCCGGCGATTAAACTTCGCAAGTGACTTTCTAAGCCATGGATAGCGTGAACCTAACGAAGCGGCAAAGACCTGGAATCTGGGGGCTGATCCTGCTCACCGGCCTGTTTTGCGTCTGTGTGGGAAGCGCCTGGCTGTGGGTACGCCTGGGACGGCCCGCGCAGAGCGATTCCTACTGGTTTGAAGTCCATACCAACCTGGCCAAACTGAAGTTCTTCCCAAAAGCGACCGATGCGGAAACGTTAGCAAAGCTGGGCACCACCAACGTGATCGACGGCATTTTTACCGACGCGTCCCAGCTTGAAGCGCGGGCATTTCTGGCTTCCTGGACGAGTGAAGAGGGCAAACAGGTCTCCGCGGTCGACCATACCCCCGATCTATGCTGGCCGCACGTCGGTTGGAAACCCATCGAGATAGGCCAACCAAGACAAATCGCGCTCGCTTTTTCAGGGCAAACCCTGCCCTTCGAGTGCCGGGTATTCGAATCAGCGGGCGGACATCGCGAACTCGTGGTATGGTGCTCGCTTTTAGGCGGGAGAGTCATGCCGGAACTCGACCTACTGCGGCTCAGCGCCAAGGATAGCAACGAAGTCTACAATGACCATGCCAGCCGAAGCGTCACGGTCCGGCGGCGGCTGAAAATTACTCAATTTTTTGAAACGATCACCCATCGGCTGCCGACCCAGGGCAACCGCCAATTCGCCCGCTATTCGGTGTCCATACCAAGCGATTGGAGCGCGGGCCTTCAGCAAATCACGAATACTTGCCCTCAATGGCTCGAATTAAAAATCACCAGACCACCCAGCTAAGCCTGGTGGCATCCGGCGTGGACGCGCCATCGCCTAGGCGAAGCGGCAACTGCGAGCTTCGCCATCCTC
>DBTJ01000095.1:0-1833 GCA_002306985.1 Verrucomicrobia bacterium UBA1319 | reverse complement strand
TAGGCGAAGCGGCACCTGCGAGCTTCGCCATCCTCACCCCTGTCGCCGGCCATTAAACCGATTTCCAACCTTTGCCTGGAATAAATTCGCGACTGCCGGAATTACTCGAACATCCGGAAGCCAGGAGGGCTTGCAGCGCGAGCAACAACAGGAATATGCCGATCATCTTTCTCATGGCGAAAGATCTAATTCATATTTATGTTGCTGGCAAGCAAGGGATTTAAGCCTAAAACCGGCGGCGGATTCCCGCCGAGCTCCCGGGACGAAGCCCAAAGCCAGCCGGAACGGGCTCGATAGACCTCGTTTATCGCCGCCCTCGGAATAGCACACCCATATGAAAAAAGAGTTTCCGTCGCTGCGCGGACAATTGCTGCTGGACGGCGGCAAATTGCGGGGATCGTTCTTTCATCGCACCGTGGTGCTGGTTTGCCAGCACGATGCCGAAGGCGCTTTTGGTTTGGTGCTTAACCGCGCCAGCGAGAACAAGGTGGGCGAAGCCTTGGTGGCGGATTTACCCGGCACCTTGAAAGATGAACCCCTCTTTGTAGGCGGCCCCGTCCAATCCTCCGCCCTTAGCTATTTGCATTCCGACGTCCAGATGGCGGATTCCAATGTCATGGCTAATCTCCAGTTGGGGCATTCTTTGGAAGAATTGGTGGAACTGGGAGAAGCATTCTCCCCGACCCGTCAAATTCGTGTCTTCGCCGGATATGCGGGCTGGAGTTCCGGGCAATTGGACGACGAAATGCGCCGCGAAGCTTGGCTCGTTTACCCGGCCTCGATCGAACTGGTCTTCCAAACCGAACCCCAGACTCTTTGGCGAACGATCTTGCGCAAGATGGGCTGGCAGTATCATCTCCTGGCTGACAGCCCCGGCGATCTTTCCTGGAATTAACCCCGGAAGTACACGTACGCGCCGATAATAAACGCGAGCACCACCAACGAAGCGGCGACTTCCCGCCAATCCCAACTGGCAAATGTCTTCGCGCGATCCGCGTCGGAAACCGTGCCATAGGTCAACCCTTTAATCCGATTATAATCGGGGGCTTTCGTCATATAGCTGACCCCTACCATCACGATGGCCGACACCAAAGTGATCAGGATGCTGAAGTATTGGAAATTGATGTTGTTCACGATCCAGAAAAAAGAGCCGCTAGTATAGCCGGTTTCGTAACCTTTAAGCTTCATCGTCACCGGCGTGTCCACCAGCATGCGGAACACCCCCAAGATGAAGCCAACCACCATCGCCCAAAAGCAGCCTTGCGCGTTCAGGCGTTTAAAGAAAACGCCGAAGAAGAACACCACGAAAATCGGCGGGGCCAAGTAGCCTTGGACGGCTTGTAGATAAAAATACAGCCCTCGCTGACCGCGGATGACGGGAATCCAAAACAGTCCGATCAACACCATCACCGCCGTGGCGATGCGGCCGATCCAAACCAATTGGTGCTGTGACGCCAATGGGCGAAACTTCTGGTAAAGGTCCATTGTAAACAATGTCGAGCACGCGTTGAACACGCCGGCCAGCGAACTCATCAGAGCCGACAACAGGCCGGCGACGACCAGTCCTCGCACGCCGACGGGCAGCACGTGTTTGACCATCAGCGGAAACGCCGCTTGACATTGGTCGCGCACCGGGATGCCATCTTTGACCAGGTCCGTCAGGCCGGCGTGCCCCTGCTTGGCCAGCGCGAAGCAGATCATGCCCGGCACGATGAAAATGAACACCGGCAGAAGCTTCATCAGCGCGGCCGCGACGCTGCCTCGGCGGGCGATCGTCTCGTTCGGCGCCGCCAACGCCCGCTGCACGATGTACTGGTCGGTACACCAGTACCA
>DBTJ01000115.1 GCA_002306985.1 Verrucomicrobia bacterium UBA1319 | reverse complement strand
TGCGGCCATTCCGGCCAGCCGCCTCCCACTTTTTCCGCGTCCAGCGGAACGCGGGTGTACCCCTCCTCTAATCGAAACGCCCGCGAGGTTTTAAGGCCAGGCCGTTGGCAAATGAAGCCGATAGCGAAATGCCCCAAGGGCGGCCTATGAGCCTATGGCAAAAAGTCCTTTTTGCGGTTCATTTCCGGAATCATGGTTTGAATCAAGCTTCCCCCCTTCCCTAGTCCTTGGGCTGAGGTAAGGGGTGGAAGTTGAGTAAACCGGAACCGCTCTATTTAGTGAGCGGCTTCGTCGTTGGGGTAAAAGGCCTTCCCAATTCGTTCGTCTCATTGACTTCGAGGACTTCGATTTCGCCCCAGATGAATTGCCATTCAACTCCTTGCAACTCGACTTCATCGGCCATGTGGTCGGCGATTTCCTCCGCTTCGGCAGACGTATTAGCTTCAATGAAGATCCTGGCGCTGCGGCCTTGGGTGTAGCCGTAAAGAACCTCGAATTTCTTCTTTTGGTTGGTGTCAGTGCTGGTTAGCTCGGGATGGCTAGAAGCCCTGATCGGGTTAATGTTTTTTGGATCGGTATTCATGGTGTTTTTTTCTGCGGATTGGCCCGCTCGGTTTTGTCTGTCGCCCTTCACGAAAAAAGCCCGCGAATCAGGGCGGCGGCGGGGGAGCCTTAGAGGGTCCCGCCTGTCTGCGCCCCCTGATGAAAGCCGGGCTCGTGAGGGCGACAGCAAGAAGCCGAAGGGACGAGATAAAAAAGGCCATGAAGACTGGACAAAAAAGCGGCCGAGGTGGGATTGCCGATCCGCCTCCCACTTTGCCCGACCGAAGGTCGGGACGCGGGCGCACCCATCCTCGAATCAAACCGCCCGCGAGGTTAAAGGCCAGGCCGGTGGCAAATGAAGCCGATAGTGGAATGCCCCAAAGGCGGCCTATCAGCCGGCGGCAAAAAGCCATTTTTGCGGTTTTTGGGCAGTATGCAGCGCTGCGCGTGAATGATTAAAACATGATACATAATATATTTATTGACTATTCCATGATGCACCCTAGAATAGTATTTACTTTTCCAGTATCCCCACGAAAATGGTCAACACCCCCCACATTCAAAAATGCCCGTGTTTATAATGCAATCTTGGCAGATAATTTAAGCAAACATCGGCAAATGGCCTTTGTCAGTGGCCCCCGCCAGGTTGGCAAAACCACCGTTTGCCAGCGCGGAGCCGATTTTTACCTTAATTGGGATACTTTGGAGGACCAGAAAACAATTTTGGACGGACAAGATAACCTAGCCCGCAAATGCGGGCTAGACAGGGCGAGCGGTCATATCCCCACAGTGGTTTTGGATGAGCTGCGCAAGTATTCACGTTGGAAGAATTATCTCAAAGGGTTCTTTGATAAATGGGGGGAGCAAATCCGGATCAACGTCACTGGCAGCTCCCGCCTGGATATTTACCGGCGGGGGGCGGATAGCCTGATGGGGCGGTATTTCCTTTACCGGATGCATCCCTTTTCCGTGGGCGAAATCGCCAGAACCGAATTGCCCAAGGAACTTATACGGCCGCCAGTTAACATCCCGGATGCCGATGGGGATGCGCTGTGGCGGCATGGCGGATTCCCGGAGCCGTTCTTGAAGCGCGATTCCTCCTTTACCACCCGCTGGCAAGCTATGCGCTTTCAGCAATTAACGAAGGAGGATTTGCGCGAGGTGACGGCGGTGCAGGAATTGGGGGTAATGGAAGTGATGGCGCATCTCTTGGGGGAAAGGTCAGGCGAGCAATTGACCTATTCGAGTCTGGCCCAGGAAGTCAGGGTCGCCCAGGACACCGCCAAGCGATGGGTAAATCTATTGGAACGTATGCATTACGGATTTCTGGTCTTGCCCTGGTTCAAGAATGTGGCGAACTCGCTACGCAAGGAGCCCAAGTGGTTCTTGCGCGACTGGTCGGACATCAATGACCCTGGCCGACGGGCGGAAACCTTCGTCGCCTGCCATTTTCTCAAAGCGGTGGAAGGTTGGACCGATTTGGGACTCGGCCGGTTCGAGTTGCGGTATTTGAGAACGAAGCAACAGAAGGAAGTCGATTTTGTGGTGGTCAAGGAAGGAGCGCCTTGGTTTTTAGTCGAAGTCAAATACAGCGACGATAGCCTCCCTAAAAGTCTTTATGATTTTCACGAAAAGTTGAAAACCGAACACGCCTTTCAAGTCGTCATTGATAAGGCCTATGTCGAGGCAGATTGTTTCAGCTACCATCGGCCCATTACCGTTCCCGCGCGAACATTTTTGAGCCAGCTGCTGTAAAATGCGTCCGCGGCAGTTGGTGCAATATTAGCACAAACTGAATTGGACGGCACCCCCCCCGGCTTAGGCCGCTAGCCGAACGCCGACACAACCGAGACACTTGAACTTGTTCCAGTTTGGAACAGGTTGTGTAAAGTTTTTCCTCGGGCGGGGTGCCGGGGGCTGGGCGGCGTGAAACGAAAAAAGCCCCTACCCTTCTATGGGTTGGGGCTTGGTGATTTTCCCGAATCAATTCAAGTGCGCCGATGGGGGCGTTATTTCTTTTTTTTCGGCGCGGCAAGTCTCTTGGCCTTGGCCTCAAGTTCCTTGATTCCATCCATAAGCTTCGCCTCCGCTTGCGCTTCCAATGCGTGGCGGCGGCGGCCAGCAAACACATCGTATTGTTCCAGGGCGCTCTCGTGCGAAACCGCACCAGCGCCTGCCAGCACTTCGCGTTCGTTAAACCGGAGGAAATCGTCGGTCTTCTGGCGCCAATCCTTCATGAAAATCTGTTTGCGCCTGCGGGCTTGGTCCTCGGCAAACTCCAGGTACATCATGACAATGCGGTTAAGCTCGGTGATTTCCGCTTGAGACAGGTAGTTTTTCGCGATGGTCACATCGCCCTTGCGAACCAGGCCGCCCTTCCAAGTGGTCAACCCCATGTTGGGCTTGGCGGCATCCGCCCGTTCGACGATGATTTCCGGCGCGGTCTTCCGGCTGACCGAATAGTGCAGCTTGTTTTGAACCGTTTGGAAAAAGAGCAGCGTTTGAGCGTCATCGGGTTGATAATCCGCCGCCAGTGCAAATATTTCCCGCACTCTCAAATACATTCGGCGTTCGCTCGAACGAATATCCCGGATGCGCTCCAGAAGGTCGTCGAAATAATCAGCTGCGCCCGGCCCGGGAGGATTTTTTAGCCGCTCGTCGTCCAGCACAAAACCCTTGATGATGTATTCCCGCAAGCGCTGGGTTGCCCAGATGCGGAATTGGGTGCCGCGCAAGGATTTCACCCGGTAGCCAACAGAAATAATGGCATCGAGGTTGTAATATTCAATATTGCGCGACACCTTACGATTTCCCTCGTCTTGAACTGTTGCATTTTTTGCAACAGTTGCCGCTGACGGCAATTCCCCTTCCTCAAAGATGTGCTTGATGTGCTTGGAAATGACCGACTTATCACGTTGGAACAGTTCCGCCATTTGATTGAGCGAGAGCCACACTGTTTCGTTCTCCAGCTTCACCTCAAGCCGCGTCCGGCCGTCCTCCGTCTGGTAAAGGATGATTTCCGAATCTGGGTTGGGCGTTTGTTCCATCAGCTCCTTTCTAAAGCAACCCACGGCCAGGAGGCAATCGAATTAGCCTGAGTGACCACAGGAGATATTGCCTTCCTCGGGTGGGGTGCCGGGGGATGGGCGGCGCATTATGAAAAAAGCCCCTCCCCTTCCACGGGTGGGGGCTCGGTAGTTTTCACGAATCAATTCAAGCGCGCCGAGGCGGCGCGATGATAAACGGCGTCTTTCTCAATCAGGATAAACCGCCGGTGACAATAGCGGGCAGCAGCACCCGTGCTGCCAGATCCCGCGAATGGGTCGAGGATTATGCCATCAGGTTTGGAATAAGCTTCTATCAAGGGCGCTAGACTGCTAACCGCTTTTTGAGTCGGGTGTAGCCTATTGCCCGTGTATTGCCACGGCAGGACATCGGCCGGCGGATGCCCGGGCAACTTGGGTTCGCCTTTGACCAAGAGATAGGCCTGCTCGTGTTTCATTTGGGCATGGCGCACGCACGAGGCGTAGCGTTTCACCCAAATAAAATGCCCCACGGGCCGGAAGCCGCATTCCCGCCAGACCGATAAAAACCGGTCGACCTTGCTCCAGCCATAAAAGCTGACGCAATAACTATCCGGCTTTAAAACCCGGTAAAGTTCCGAAAACGCGGGAAACATCCAACGGGTGTTATCGTCGTTGGCAAGGCTCCGACCGCTACGGTCGTGGTAATTCACGAGGTAGGGCGGGTCGGTCAAAACCATGTCCACGCTGGCGTCGGGCATTTGGCGCATGACTTGCGTGCAATCGCCAAGAATGACTTGGTTCACCAAAGAGGGGTTTCCGATTGCTGCGCCGGTCGCGGCTATAGATTGTTCGGCGGTGCTAGTCATGGGACGCCTCTCCGTTTTCGAGTTTGTTGAGAATGGATTCAAGAATTCTCGACTCTATCGCGTTGACGGGGGAACACAGGGCTTTCTCAACAATTTGCATGAGAATACAGCGTTCACGGAGTGCCAGCGTGATCGTGCGGTTGGGGTTCAGAATCACCGGCTCGGGTTGGCTCGGAGCCCGATTCTGAATCGGATTGTGGTTTTTTGGTTGGTTATTCATATTTTTGATTGCGGCTTGCACCGCTCGGTTTGTTCGTATGCCCTTCACCGAAAAGGCCCGCGCAGCAGGGGCGGCC
>DBTJ01000204.1:19147-19644 GCA_002306985.1 Verrucomicrobia bacterium UBA1319 | reverse complement strand
GTTTCGACACATCGAACCATTTGTCCGAAAAAGCGCCGCACATGCAGTTGAGCACCTTCCTGGATACCAGGTTGCGGATGGCGCCCTCCATCACGCCCCAGGCGGAGGAGGTACTTAAGAAGACGAGCCGCCGGGTGGCCAGCAACGTTTGAAGTTGGGGTTGCAGCTTGGCGTAGAGGTCTTTAAAACCTTGTCCGCGATGGCCGACCATGGGGGAGCGGAATGCGCGTAGCGTTTTTTCGCTCACCTCGACCGGCCCTGGAATGTGTAATTTGACGTGTGCCATATTCGGGGGCGATTTTCTTCAAAAGCCGGGGTGAAAAGCAAGCCGAGTTTTTGCTTGGTGACCCTCGTCCTTTTCCGTTATAGTGGAGACATGGTTCGAGTTGGCGTGGGATATGATGTGCATCGGCTGGTCGTGGGCCGCCGCCTGGTTTTAGGCGGCGTCGAAATTCCTTTTGAAAAAGGCTTGGACGGGCATTCCGACGCCGACGTGC
>DBTJ01000204.1:18405-18895 GCA_002306985.1 Verrucomicrobia bacterium UBA1319 | reverse complement strand
ATTCCGACGCCGACGTGCTCCTGCACGCGATTTGCGACGCGTTGTTTGGGGCCATCGGGGAGGGGGACATCGGACAGCATTTCCCGAATCATGACCCCCGGTGGAGAAATGTGCCGAGCGCCATTTTTCTGGAAGAAGCGGCGCGTAAGATTGCCTCTTTGGGGGGACGCATCGTGAATGTGGATTCGAGCTTGCTCGCGGAGCGGCCCAAAATCGTGCCCCATGTGCCGGCGATGAAAGCGCATATCGCCAAAGCTTTGGGGCTGCAGCCGGCGCAAGTGGGCGTGAAGGCGACCACCAATGAGCGCTTGGGATTTGTGGGACGTGAAGAGGGCATGGCCGCCTATGCCGTCGCCTGCGTGGAGATAAAGGATTAAAATATATGGCGAAGGCCGAAATCAGTTGGAAACGCTCCACTCTTGAAGGCGTCAAGTTGCAGGTTTATGCTCACCATGTTGGAGATCGGTGGATGTTTTATTGGCGGGGGGGG
>DBTJ01000204.1:0-18165 GCA_002306985.1 Verrucomicrobia bacterium UBA1319 | reverse complement strand
CGGTGGATGTTTTATTGGCGGGAGCGCCGCTACGATAACTGGACGCTGGCGGCGGAGCCGCCGCTGGAGGATTGGCTGGAACTGCTTGATGGGGTTAGACGAAGGGTGGCGCGCCGCTTAATGCGCCCGGAGGAAGAAAACCGGGTGGCAAAATCCATTCGTGAACGCTTTCCAGAAGTGAAACTTTAAAGCGGTAATTCTCACGCACACGATGAAGAAACGCCCGGTCATTTTAGTCACGCCCAGCAGTCATCAACGCGGGGCCGAGTTTGCCGATACCTCCTTAAGCATTTCAAATTACTACGCCTTGGCGATCCAGGCGGGCGGGGGCCTGCCCCTAGTGGTTCCCCTTTCCCTGACCGCCGCCGAGATCGACCAATGTACTCGCCTCGTCGATGGCGTGGTGCTTACCGGTGGCGATGACGTGCAAACGGGGCTCTACGTAAAAGATCTGCCCGCCCGCTTGAAACGCCGAGCTGGCGTCCCAGATCCAGGCCGCGATTGGTTTGAAATTACCTTACTTAACGCGGTATTTCGGCGGCGCAAACCGTTGCTGGCGATTTGCCGCGGCCAGCAGATTCTAAATGTGGCGTTCGGCGGGACGTTGTGGGTGGATATTGCCACCGAAGTGCCCGGCGCATTCCGGCATCGGCAGCCTCAGGGTGCCAATAAACCGGTCCATAAGCTCGAGTTGTTGCCCCATTCGAGGCTGGCTAAGATTGCACGAGGCCTTGCAATGGCGGTCAATAGCTGCCACCATCAGGCGGTCAGGGAGTTGGCGCGGCCGTTTCGCGCGACCGGCCTTAGCTTAGACGGGATTATTGAAGCTTTTGAATTGGCTCCGGAGGAAGAAAACCTGCTTCCTTATTTGCTGGCTGTCCAGTTCCATCCGGAGCGGTTGTATGACCGCGACGACATTAGTAAACGCATTTTTTGCGATTTCATCCGCGCGTGCGGGCGTGGTGGCGAAGGAAAGGTATGAAAAGAAAAATCATGGTGGTCGACGATGAGTCGGATTTGCGGCAAATACTTGTCGAACTTCTGCATCGCGCCAACTACGATGTGACGGAAGCGTCCAGCGGGGCAATGCTCCAAGAGGAATTGGATGGCCCTCAGCCCGATGTCGTGCTGCTGGATTTGAAGCTCTCCGATGTCGACGGCTTGCAGTTGCTGCCCGAAATCAAAAAACATTGGCGCAATACCGAGGTCATTATCCTTACCGGGCATGCCACTATCGATGCCGCCGTCACCGCCACTAAATTGGGCGCTTATGATTTTCAGCAGAAACCCTTTGAGCCGAAGTCGCTGTTGGTATCCGTCGAACGGGCTCTGGAGCATAAGGAACTGACGGAAGAGACCCACTCTTTGCGCCAAGCGCTTTCTTCTATGAGTGGTGGCTCGGCGCCCATTTTCCAAAGCGCCGCCATGAAAGCCGTGGTCCGCACCGCTGAACGCGTGGCTCCGAGCGATGTCTCGGTATTACTGACGGGCGAAAGCGGTACGGGCAAGGAAGTGATCGCCGATTTGCTGCACGCGTTAAGTTTGCGTAGCAAGGGGCCGATTATCAAAATAAATTGCGCTGCCTTACCTCGAGAACTTATTGAGAGTGAATTGTTTGGATCGGTAAAGGGCGCGTATACTGGAGCGCAAAGCGATCGCGAGGGGTTATTCCGCCAGGCCGAAGGCGGTACGTTGTTACTGGATGAGTTGTCCGAAATGCCCATCGATACGCAGAGCAAATTGCTGCGGGTATTACAGGAGAAGATGTACCGGCCGGTCGGTGGCAAAGTGAGCTTTAAATGCGACTGTCGCATTATAGCCTCGACCAATCGCCCCGTTGAACAAGCCATCAAAGAAGGCCGTCTGCGCGAAGATTTGTATTATCGCATCAGCGCCGTGTCGATCAGCCTCCCGCCCTTGCGGGAACGCCGGGAGGATATTTTGCCCGTCGCCCAGGCTTTCTTAAAACGGTTTTCCGCCCAAGCGGGACAGTTAATCAATGGCTACTCCCCCGAAGCGGAAGAGTTGCTGACTCATTATGATTGGCCGGGAAACGTGCGCCAGCTCCAAAACGAGATCCAACGGGCTGTACTCATGTGCGAAGGCAAGCGAATTGAGGCGCGGGACCTCTCCATTACGCTTACCAGTCAGCAGAAGAGTTATGAGGAATTGACGCTGATGGAGGCGATGGAACGGAATACGATCCAGCAGATGCTCATCGAGACGCAATATAATAAGCAAGAAACCGCCCGGCGTCTGGGCATTGGCCGCCAAACGCTTTATAATAAGATTAAAGCTTACGGGTTGGAAGCTTCCAAGCCCGGTTCACACGATAAAAGTGACGCTTCCACAGCGTCTGCAGAAACCTGAAAAGCCGGTCTCGGCCGGACATCGGAGCGGGCATCAACCCATCCGGGAGCTTCAGGCGGATTTAGGCGTTTCAAACGCGGAGATCAGGGTTTGGTTTTTTGCATCACCACTTCAACACAGGTGAGCAAATCATGGATGGGGAATGGCTTCCACAACACCAGCGCTTTAGCGTTGCGAATGAAGGATTCCCATTTCGGATTGGCCTGATGTCCGGAAATAAAGATGAAGCGGCTCGCCATGGCGGGCTTCACCTTGGTGACCGCCAAATAAAACATGTCGCCCGGTAGATTAGGCATGAGCAAGTCGCAAATAATGACGTCAAAGTCTTGTGCTATAAGGAGTTTCATGCCTTCAACTCCATTCGAGACGCAATTGACCTGACAGCCCTCGTCGCGCAGAAAATCACACAACGTTTCGGCTAATTCCTTGTCATCGTCGAGCAAGAGAATACGGCGTGGTTGCTTGTCTTCAGCGCGCTTTTTTTCTTCCTTGGCGTCTGTCAAAACATAAACCTTATCTTCAAAAGGCTTGGGCCGATTATACGGACCTAAGGGTGGCTGCGAGGCGTTTTTATCCATGCGCTGAGTTGTCGTTTTGCGCGAGCCTAGGATAAGCGTGGTTAAAAGGCAATCGCTCTCTGAACGGCTGTCGTGGAGTTTTCAAACCAGGACACTTTTCATTTGGGGCGATTGGTAAAAAGGAGTTGGGGTTTTTTCGTTGGGTTGGGCGGCGCAGCGAGAACGGAATGATGGCTGGTGGGATGGAGACAAAGGACGACCTTGGTGCCCGGAGGGCGTTCGATGCGCAAGCGTTGCGGGCCAATTGGGACACGGCCAGCGGGGCCGATCTTCAGGGGATGCGAATGCTCCAAACATAAGGCCACCAGGGGCATCGAGGGGCGGGGCACAAGTCAGCGCGGTTTTTCTTTTTGCCAGGTCCCAGGGGTGTTGGGGATCATGTCTAACTCGCGATGCTTTTCGTGATGATTGCGATGGAGGCGCGAAGCTTTGATGTGCGGGTTGGCAGCATCAACTTCAGTAAGGGACTCGCTGGCGAAATAGGTTGGGAGTCGCTCCCGCCAGAACTGGTGCTCGAGTTCGGTTTTTCCTTTGGTTTGGGGTGTGGGAGCATAAAGGAAACTGATGTCGTAGAATGTGAACGCCCAGGCCAGTTGGGTGGGGGCTTGGGGGGTTATTGTGAAAAGAACGCGTAATAATCGACATGCTTTGCAAGGGCCCTCTACCGGTCAGGAAAGTGGCCGGCAGGAAATCCAGACAGGAGAGCAGGCGTTCTCGGCTATAGATTTTGGAGGCGAAAAAGAGGCGGCTGCAATCGTCGAGCATGTTGAGCATGGGAAATCCAACGAGTTGGCAGGGGACCAGCGATGAGGCGAGGTGTCCGGTTGCCAGAACTCGCCAATCTGAGAACGCTGCCAGCGACGCACCGGAGCGTGGGGACATTTGGCGGGCACGGCGTTTGCATAGTCATTCTCCATGGCTCAGTGCCGAACCTGGGCTCGGTCGAGTTTGAAGGGGTGCAACCGCGGGGCTTCGGAAACGATGAAGCTATAGGGACAGGGCGGATCGGAGCCTAGACGCTTTTTGAGAAGATCTGTGACTGCCTCGGGCCAGACGGCGGCATCGCCCCCCTGGGGTCCACAAGCCAGCTTTCCGTGGAGCGTCGGGGCAGAGGTAATTAGTGGACAGGCAATGGAAGCGGCAAGGAGATTCTTCAAGTTGTCGTGCCGCTTGGGCGACGGTCATTAAGCGTTTGCGGAGAAGTTCTAATACGGACCGGATAAAGGATGGGGCTTGGCGATTTGATAATTACGGATGCTTTTCAAGGGCGCATCATCAGGCTTCCACCTCTCCCTCGCCCCGCCTTTTCATAGCCTCCATTACGCTCCGGCCTGCTTTAGGGCGGGGCGGGGGATGATCCTTATTCTCGCATCTATCCCGGTTTGCTCGCCCCGCGATGAATCCCAAAACGTCTGTCCCAACTTCAGACATTCTGGACAGTTCCAGGGTTACCCTGAGACATGTAAAAGTAGTAATGCTACATAATATTATTAGTATATGTTAATTATACGGCACAAATACCGGTTGAATTGAAAAGAAAATAACCTCCCATACCAACCTTTAACACAATTCATATCCTATTGAATACTAAATATATACAGTGCAGTTGTTGAGGATGATCCGAGTCTGAATCTGCGTGTTGCCCCAGGCTGATGCGTAGAACCGGCATGTTCCGTGCTTTGACGCGCAAGCACAGATAGACGCAGGGAAAGGCGGAGCATGAGGACACGGACGTTCGAGCTATGGCGACGGTTCATTAAAGGCGCAACAAGAGCCGCCACTTCCAGGATGGGGGTGGTCCTTTGCGCGGTCCTTTCGCTAATCCTAAATTCGCGGGTACGACTAGAAGCGGCAGAGGTCGTTTGGGGAGAAGTGGCCCCCTATCTCACGTGGGCGCCCAGCGCGGACACCAACGTGGCGGGCTACTATGTGAAGTACGGAATCGTTGGCAGCGCCTCAACGAATGTATTTGACGCGCATACGTCGAACTTCGCCGAACTCTCCTGGCTTGAGCGCGAGGCAACGAACTTTGTTTTTGTTACCGCATACGACGGGCTGGGAAAAGAAAGCGCGCCGTCGTCTATGCTATACTATGCATATAATACTACTAGCGGTGATCCACACATAGTAGAAGATCCCAAAGACATAATAGCTACAATAAACAATACCGCAACAGTAATGGTAACGGCTTCAGGAACCCCACCGCTAACGTATCGCTGGTTCAAAGACGGTGAGGTCGTCACCGGAGCGGGCGAGTTCACCTACGTGATTGCGAACGTTCAAGCGGGCGATGCCGGTAGTTACTACGTGGAAGTAAGCAACGCGCGAGGAAAGACTGTGAGTCGGAGCGCGACGCTTTCGCTGCTGCCGGGGGTGGCGGAAAAGCCGGTCATTACTCCCGCTGGTGGTCTTGTAAATGAGGACATGCCCATATCTCTCCGGTGTGATAACGCGGGGAGTTCCACATTCTACCGCGTGGATAATCATCCATCGCAATTGTACTTGGAACCGATCAAACTAGCTGCTGGAAGCCACACCGTTGAGGCGTACTCGGTGGTTTCTGGCTGTGCGACAAGCGATCTCGCCTCCGTTTCCTTTTTGGTCCAGGCCTTAAGCGCCGTGCCCGTCTTCAGCCCGGCAGCGGGGTTAATTGATAGCAGTGCCGGCATCGCGCTGACTTGCGCCACTCTCGGGGCGAATATTACCTATTTTATTGATGACGGTCCGGCCAACTACTATTCGGGGCCGTTTGAGCTCTCTCCCGGTGAGCATCGTCTTCGAGCCCTTGCCACTTGCGCCGGTTATACACCCAGTGCCGAAGTCGCAACCTCTTTCACCGTGAGCCGCCGCAATGGCCTAACCGTCGTGCCGGTGGTGATTATTCGCGATACGGCGGCCAGTTTGCGGTTTTCCGGTTTTCTCGGTCGCCAATACACTATCCAAACATCAGTGAACTTGCGCGAATGGATTACCTTGGATGTACAACGGCCACTAGTGTCCGGCTCCTGCGAGTTTGTCGACCGCGAAACTACTTTCAACCAGCAGCGATTTTATCGGGTTCTTGATAGCGCTGTGACGCTCCCGGTTGAAGCTCTTTAGCGGGCAGACTCATCCCGCGCCGTTGGCATCCATGGCCCGCTGTTACCGGTGATCCTTTCTGTTTGTAGAAGCTCGGCTCCTTTGGCGGAAAGCGAGTGGCGTGAGATTTCTCGCCTTTGGGTTTTAGTGGGAGTGAAGACGGGCGGAGCGGGCCAGAACGGACCCAAAGCTAGGAAAGCGGTGAGGTTACTTACTTGAATCCCTCCGAAATGTAGGCACCCGGAGTATTAGTATGACGGCGCTCCTTGGCTTAAGGCTTCCCAAATGATGGCCTTGGCGCGACGACGCCAGGGTGGGGGAGAACGTCTATTATCGTTCAAGTTAGCCGTCTACACTCCATGCTTCCATATCGTGATACCTCCCCATGGTTCATGAAAATGCCGCGCTTTTGAACTGCCGTTTTCACCCCCAGTGAATCCCGCCATACTTTTCTACCGGCTTTTACATCCCGCTTCGTGGTCATCGGTGAAAACCAGAAACTCATCCTCAAAACCGTCCATTAGGCTGTGCTCGTGTCCTGGTTCATAAAATTAGCGTCGAAAATAGGTTGGGCTAGGTCCGCAAATTCGGATATACCCGGCTGCTGGAGTGGCTCGTCGCGATGCTCTGTCAGACCGGTATGTCGGGAGTCGATGCGGCGCGCACCGTGATGGTGATAAATATGAACCGATGGCATTTGGCGTCCGGTCTCCCATCCGCAAGGTAGTCGATGCCATGGGAAGGGATAAGTGGTGGTGCAACGGCATGTACCTTTCGCGAATCCCAGAAACGATCCGGATGGTCAACGTCATTGGACTTTCTCGGGAGACAGTGTCGCGTACCTGGAAACCTAGCTGACTAACGGCCCTGTCGAGTCGGTCAACGGCTTCGTCCAGACGGTCAAACGCAAAGCGCGCGGATGCGGTTTTTCTCTATTTTTCGCAGCGTCACCGGGTCGGATTCAAAGTGAAGTTTCGCCTGCCTTTCCCAATCTGGATAACGCGCCCACGGTAAATGTCATAGTGGCACCTTAATCGCGTTGCGGTATCGCGCCGTTCCTCTCAAGTACTCAGCCGCCCACTATTTATTCAAGGTCTAAGGTTGAAAGCCCGCCTCAACGGGGTGCGCTTGGCGGTGGCTTTAACGGATTGGCCTATACTGTACCCATTCTTGAAGATTAATAACCCACAGTAAGGACAGTCTGATTAAACGTTTTAATTAAAGTATCGCTAATTGTTACTAGCTCTCCAACCTAAAGATCTAGGTATTAGTCGGGAAATCGAATTCTTACAACGGAGCTTTGAACCCCCCAGTTAAAGGGCCATGTCGCCAGATTTGTGGTCTTATGGGGTGTTCGCATGTGGGTTGGCGTGCCATGGTGGTTTACGTCATCAATGATCAGCGGTTGTTCCCGACACATCAATCCCTGCGATTACCCCTCTAGATGTGGCGGACCCTTTGCGCGCCAGGAAAACTATCCCAATCGTGAAGGCTTTACCCGTTGGTTGGCCAAACGCTCATAGCTTTCAAAAGGCCGACATCCGCGATGTTTGCCGCATGGTTTACGATGTGGCCTAGGGCGTTAATTAACGCTTGGCTTGTGTGCTTGCCCAGGCAAAACCTTCCTTAGGCAAGACCTTGCCTAGGAAAAACCTACCTCGGAAACGCGAGTACTACAGGGTAACCCCTCAGGGTTACCCCTCTGTCGTCTATGATAGGGTTACCTATGAAGATGCGCAAAAGTACTGGCATGAAGATTGCTTTGAACCGATTTTGTGTGTGCGTAATTAGCCGGTTGCTATGAAGTAGGTTTGAATCGTAATGATAAATGTCCAAGGAGACGATCTTGAGTGAGAAGTCGTTGGGATAGGATTCCAGTTTCTTAATCGTTGGATTCTTCATCATCATACTCAGTTGCTCACTCGGAAACCAACGCATCGCCCGACTTGCCGTCGGGAATTACTTAGTAGTCTTTAGAAAGCGGCCTCAATCAATGGAAAACAGATAATCGCTTTACCGTCCTCGGGAACGTAAGTCGACCGGCGAGTAAAGGGTTGAATTATCCACGTCGCGCGTGGCGTGTCCCATAGTGCCTTATAAATGTCCCATATGTACCACGACGTTCCGCGGGTCTAAGGGTAAAAGAAGTATGTTAAATGAAAATGTGAAACATTTAGATCTGATAAAAGAAACGCACAAAAAGTATAGATAGTGTGGTTAGTATTATTAATGATAATATATCATATAATAATCAGTATTGATATATATAAATGGTAACGGGTGCGTTTAGCCGTGCCTTAAGCGCGAAACGGCAATGGGGGCGTGTGCTTAATCGGTAAGCGTGGTTTTGGTTTGGCAATCTTACAAGCGTGTGGAGTTGGCATCGCGACACTGACAGGAGGGGGCTCGAAGTGTCACTGAATCGGAAGGGTTTTGCGAATTTACAGGCACGAAGTGTACCTGTCTGCGTTTAGGGGATGGAATGCGCGGTCTTTGTGCTCTGAGCTGAAAACATGAGAAACCTAGAGTTGAAATTCTCCGAAATACCACCGGCAAATTCTTGGGTTCCCCGTACACCCGGTATTTGCTTCCTACTGGTGGCGGCAGGCCGGGCGGCGTTCACCTGCTCCACCGTTTCGCGTAGCGTTTCCGAGGGCGATGTCGTGGTGCTCAAAACGGGTAGTCCGGCGGTCTTTACGAGTGACGTGGGCGAAGGGTTTAGAGTCGGATATTTCTATTTTTCTCCCGAGTGTCTGGATAGTTTGCTTACCTTAGGCGAAAGGCGTACCCTGGAACTTCGCGAACGACTGGGAAAAGTCGACGTCAATTGTTATTCGGTCCACACGTCCTTCGCGAATTTGTTCGCTCGCGTGGTGGCGCAGGCGCCTCCGCCCGGCACCTTGGTGCATTCGTTTCAGATGCTCCAACTCGTTGCCGCCTTGATGAACGAAGAGCACATTTCCTTCGAGTTTAGCACCCCGGAAGAGGAAGCGACTCAAGGGCGTGTGCTCTCCATCGTTAATCGTATGTCGACCTCCGAGCTTATGGGCATGAGCGTCCATGAGTTGGCTCGAATATGTGGTTGCAGTCGGCGCCATTTGGCGCGGATCTATCGCGAGCATTTTGGGACGACAATTTCCGCGCAAAAGATGCAACTCCGCTTGGAAAAAGCGGCGCGCTTACTCCGGAGTTCCAACGCGAAAGTCGTCGATGTGGCGCTGGAGTGCGGATTCAGCCACCTAGGGCAATTCTCCTCAAAATTTCGCAAGCATTACGGTCTTACGCCCGCCAAATGGCGCCATGAACAGTCGCTAGCTTTACCTCTGCCCCGGATGGCCGCCCCCGTATTGAGGAGCACTTCCGACCACTTGAGATCCCAGGATAGCCTCATGCGCCACGCGGGCGCCGCAAGGTAGGGTTCTCAAGATGCGGCAACCGATCAGGCATTCGATAAAATGCAAAAATTGCTACTAGATTCGTTTCGCCGAAAAGCCGCGCGGCTTCGAACTTGGCCGTGGGCGCGCGAGGCGATAGCTCCGCTGGAGCGAGCGGCGCGGCGTTGTTTTCTCACGCCGGAGTATGCGCTTCACATGGCGAATGAACGGAAGCAACCCGCGGATGCGCTCCCCGCGGTTTCCAATTACGTTCCCGCTTTTCCTTGGCGAATCGGGGTCATTCGGGATGCCTTTCGCAACCACGAATCCTTTATTGCCGCGTGTCAGCAGCGGAAGGTGGCCTATTGCACGCTTGACCTCTTCGCGTCGGATTGGTTGCGGCAGGTGCGCGATTCGCAATGCGCGGCATTTGTTGCCTGGCCGAGTGAATTTATCGCGGAATGGAAAAGCATGTACGATGAGAGACTGCGAGTACTGACCCATGACCTGCGAAAGCTACTCTATCCGTCTTATGACGCTCTTTGGCTCTACGGGAGCAAACAGCGCACGCAGGACTGGCTGGAAGCCCATGGCTATCCGCATCCCAAAACCTGGGTGTTTTATGAGGAAGCGGAGGCGGTGGCTTTTCTAGCGCGCACGCCGCCGCCCTTGGTAGTCAAGTTGGACATTGGAGCGGCGGCGGACGCGGTGTGGATTGTCCGGAGCGCGGAGGAGGCGAGGAGGCTGCTTCGACGCGGGTTTTCAAAAGGACTGGCGGGCAAGAAATGGGTGGTGGGTGCCCGGCAGTGGCGGCACCTGTTATTCCAGGAATTCCTGGGTGAAGTTCGTGAATGGCGGATGATCCGCATCGGCGACAGCTACTTTGGCCACGAAAAAGGGCGCTTGGGTCAGTTTCACAGCGGTTCCGGCAAGGTCGGCTGGTTTGATCCTCCGCTCGCGGCTTTGAACTTGCTTCACGAGGTTACGGAACAGGGGAATTTCCGGAGCATGGCCATGGACGTATTTCAAACTCCGGACGGTAAGCTATGGGTCAACGAACTTCAGAGTGTCTTTGGAGCGCGGGTTCCATCCCAGATGTACATCAACGGCGTGCCGGGCCGGTATCGTTGTCAGCGCGGCGGCTTTGTTTTTGAGGAGGGTTTGTTTTGCCGCAATTCATGTTGTGATCTCAGAATTGAAGATCTTATTAATATCCTTGAAGCGCAAGACAAGGCATGAGATCCCAATGCCAGGTAACCATTGTCGGCGGTGGTAATAGCACTCATACGCTCATTCCGCTTTTAGCGAATGGCGGCCACTCCGTCAATCTATTGACGCGAAATCCGGATAAGTGGTCCGACAAGGTTACGGTGAAGTATGTTCCTTCCGGGAACGAAGCCGGGAGATCACTCTCCGGCCGATTAAACTTGCGCAGTTCGGATCCGGGAGAAGTCATCCCTGGTTCCACCGTGATCCTGCTCAGTTTGCCGGTGTGCAAGTACCGCCTAGTGCTGGATCAGATTGGGCCCTATATTGATCGCGACAGGAAGATCTATGTCGGAACCATATACGGGCAGGGTGGCTTCAACTGGATGGTCGATGAAATCAAGGCCAAATATGGACTGCGACAGGTGGTGACCTTTGCTTGCGGGCTCCTTCCTTGGATCGCACGAACCGGAGCGTATGGCCGCCTTGGCCTGAATTACGGTCCTAAAGCCTTGAATGTGGCGGCGGTGTCTCCGGCGAATGAGTTCGAGGAACTCAAAGCGCTGATTTTGGATGATCTCTGCTTCCGCTGGTTTAAGACCGGAG
Organism: Verrucomicrobia bacterium UBA1319; assembly: GCA_002306985.1. GTDB lineage: Bacteria > Verrucomicrobiota > Verrucomicrobiia > Limisphaerales > UBA1319 > UBA1319. Next base: position 6,953 of record DBTJ01000204.1, on the reverse strand, counting down.
GTTTTGTGCAAGCCGGGAATTTCTTGTCCTTGTCCCTATCGGTTGACAACCAGATCATCCATTTGGCGAGAATGTACGGGCTGCACCTCCGATACGGAGGCCGGTGGAAAGCGCAATCCGAAGTGCCCCTCTTTTATGCGGATTTCGACGCCGTCTCTGCGACGCTGTTGATGGGGGTGGATAAGGATTACAGTCAGATCCGGCAACGGTTGAAAGAACTCTATCCTCACATGGATTTTCGCTACATGCTCAGTTACTTGGAGCTGGAGCGACTCTCCTACAATTCCTCCAATACGGACATACGCGAATCTTTCACTTCTTCGAGAACCCTGGGCCAGATTCCGACTCCGACTGTCCGAAACGAGGCTGGGGAGTGGGTTCTGGATAAGAACCATCGCTTCTTTGGGGACGACGTTTATTATGGGCTTTGTATTGCCAAATGGATAGGGGAAAGGTTGGGCGTCCAGACCAGAACAATCGATGCCGTGTTGCATTGGGCTCAACAAATTCTAGCTGACGTGATCATCGAGGGTGATCACTTGGTGCTCGGGTCGTGTACCGCGCGCAATCCTTTTCAACACGGTTTGCCAGGTGTCTACGGGCACAGGACGATAGCGGATATTATAGCCTGTGAGGGTGCGACTATGGCGGCCCCGCGCCGACTGCTGGTAAATGAAAACGCTTTCAATTTCCAGCCCCAGGTTGGTGGCGACGTCCGACAAGTCTAGCGAGGCCCAGCCTCAAACTCCCCTTTTGGCGCGGATTTCAATCGAAAAAACTTATTCGCATTCGGTTTGGAAATTAAAGGACGCTAGCCATGCTCGTGATGACACTGCGTAATTCGGACAGCAAACGACCTTCACGCCATAACCCTACCATGTCCTCCAATCCACTTCCCGAAAGGACGGTTTCCCAGTCCCGCATATTCTCCGGTTGTGTCGTTGCCAGTTCGGTATTCCTGCTGGCAAACCCGACGGATGCGCAAGAAGCTCTGCAGCGGTCTTTGGCGGGTGAGCATGCGGCCGAACAGGTGCGCCAACAACTGGAAGATCTTCCCGCCACAATTAAGTGTGGCGACTATAAGTTGCAACTCCAGCCCTCCCTGGGAATGACATGGAGTGATAATATAAGATATTCAGACATGTACAAGGAGAGTGACGTCATACTACGTCCGGTACTTGATATGAAGTCGATGTACCCTATTAGTGCGTATAATGCGTTAAACTTTTCTGTCGGGGTCGGTTACGAAGCTTTTCTCCAGCATTCCGACTACAATCGCTTGGTAGTCGAGCCCGGCTCCGAACTCGCGTGGAACCTTTTCGTGCGGGATTTTCGCTTCAATATTCATGAGCGTTTCTCCTACGAAGCCGACCCGGGGCGGTTGAGCGTGCTCAGCGATTTGCCTACGTTTGGCGGATTCTACAACAACGTTGGGCCTTCGGTTTTATGGGATTTGAAAGATGTTAATTTGAGTCTCGGCTACGATTTTCAACGCTTTCTGTCGAGCGCTGGAGATTACGAATATTTAGACCGATTCACGCATTTGGTGGTTGGCCGGGTGGCGCTGAAGGTCCACCCCAGTGTTAATTTGGGGGTTGAAACCACGGTTAGTGACACCACTTATGACCATCCCTATTTAAACGATAATACCGGATTGAGCGGTGGCGTATACGCTCGTTGGCAAGTGACCGAACAAATGACCCTTAGGCCGCGCATGGGATACGCCTACTATTCTTTCTTATCCGGCCCCGTTTACGACCAACCGAGTGTGGACGGATATTATTGGGGGCTTGATTTCGAACACCAAGTCAATCAGAGCTTCCGCTACGTACTCTCCGGTCACCGGGAACTCTTGCCGGGAATCTACGCGAACATTTTGGATTTTTGGCAAGGACGCCTGCAAGCGGACTGGCGGGTGTTTCGAAAGGTTACACTGCGAGGTGGATTCGTATACGAGGTAGGGAAGGAAACCGCCGGCTTCACCGGGGACGATTATGATCGATTCGGGTTTAACTGCGGAATCTCTTACGGTTTAACCCAGCGGCTTTCCACCAGCCTGGGATACAACCTGTACATTAAAGATTCCATAACGCCGGTTCGTGACTATACCCAAAACCGGATTACCCTCACGCTGAATTACCGGCTCTAAGTCTGAAGTGGATACCGTGAATATGTCTGGCAGGATACTCGACTCCTCTATCGCCACGGTCGCGTCCGGTTATGGCGCCGCAACGGCCATGTAACCGTTCCCTGAATCTCGCTGGAGTCTTGGAAGTTCTCAATAAGGGGTGATCAGCCTCGGATTTGCGGCCTGCATGCACCCACAGTGAGCGAGATGGAGGCTCTACTTTAGCGGATAAGTCAACAGCGTGCCATTGATCGAACGCCATTCTCTTTTGAGGATTAGCGAGAAGCTTCAACGCCCACCTTGGGAAATCGCTTCGCGCGGTTCAAGAAGGGTGATGGGGGGATGTCCTATTCCGAATACAACCGGCTCTAGCAGCATGGAAAAAGTAAATCATTTCAAAATAAATGTGGCGCGGATGGTTTTAAGCCTGCTGGTATGGCTCTTCGGTCAAGGAGTATTCGCCGCGACACCAGGTGAGAGCGGTGTGGCATCCGCCAGTCCGAAGGGCTTGACTAATACCGACCTTCTGGCGCCGGTTGGTGGGGTGGGCGGAATCGAGACGCTCCCTTCCGTCGCGCCAGGTACAAACGCCGCGATGACGCGAATGGCTCTGGCCACAAATGTGTACGTCGCGATGGCGGCCACGATGGATACGCTGGATGATAAACACCGGCTGGCTTCGGGCGATCAACTCAGCCTCCGTATTGTTGAGGATCTTGAGGATCCCAAGATTCTGCCGGTTACGGATTCAGGCGATTTAGAGGTTCCCTATATTGGTCGCTTCCCAGCCAGGGATAAAACCTGTAAACAGCTTGCCTCCCAGCTTAAACAAGAATTCGAAAAGGAATACTATTATCGGGCAACCGTTATCCTCGGCCTCGACTTGCTTAGCAAGAATCGGGGGCGGGTGTATATCATTGGCGCGATCCGAATGCCCGGTCCGCAGGATATCCCAAGCGACGAGGAATTTACCTTGAGCAAGGCGATTACGCGCGCGGGCGGATTTGCCGATTTTGCCGATCGTCGGCGGGTTCGAATCACCCGCAAGAGCGCGGTTGGAGCGCCCCCGCAGGAGCCCATCGTGATCAATGCGGGGGAGATCATCGATAAGGGAAAGAGTTTGAAAGATATTCGCCTGGAACCCGACGATCTCATCTATATTCCGAACCGGTTGGTGAATTTTTAGTGGCGCTAGACGCTCCGTTCGAGGGAGAGTTCTTTTTGCCCTGCAGGAACCAGAGGCGAGTGAAGATTTAGCGGAATGCCCTTGTCCTAGCGCCATAGCCAGGGTCCATCCTTGGCAAAAAACATGGTTACCTATGCGTTTCCGGAGTGAAGCGCATCGCTGGGAATGAACTTGTTTAAACCGGAGGTACATCGTCTGAAATCGCGTGTTTGAGATTCCAGTAGTCCATTTCCGGGAACTTATCGTGAATCGGCGGCGCGCATTTGTTGCCAGGCCAAACAATCCATTATTATCGACAGGCCGGAGTCGCTTGGAGGATTAATTCAAATTAATCTTTCTGGCTAGCGGATTGCGAAGGAGAATACCTGTTCAGCGCAATCAGCCAGAAGAGCGACACGGCCTGCCTTTGCATGTGCCAGTCTTTCCGAAAGATTTCGCGGCGGCCGACGTTTACCTCTGCTTGCTTAGCGCAAGGGCGGGAATCTTCCTTGTGTTCGAATCTAAAGTGGCCAGTCGGGCCGGTTCGTTTACTCAGTCGTTTACGTTTCCAATTCCACCCAATCCGGACGAGCTTAAGCAGTCCGATTTGCTCTCGTGCTGAATAACCCTCACTCAACTTCGTCCGCTCCATCGCGCGCGGACAATATCGCCAATGGTTACGCTGCTACTCTGGCGCCGCCCGGTCAGTTTTCATTGGAGCGCTATCGAGCAGCCCTGCGCGAGAAATGGTGGCTATGGCTATTGACGGTGTTTTTATGCACCGGGGCGGCCACGGTATATTTGTATTTGCGCCCGATCAGATACTATTCGAAAGCCGCCATGTGGGGTAGCGGCAAGATGCGCATCGGGGACGTTGCGCAATACAATGAGGATGCGCAAAATTACTACGGCACGCAAATCGGACTCTTTACCAGCGACGCCCTGGCGGCTCGAGCTTTGAATCGGCTGAAGAGCATCGACCCCGGGTTCCGAATTCCCGTTGATGATCGGGATAAGGTGGTTTTGCCGGCGATCAAGGTTGAACCCGTCGCCAAAAGCGCGGTTTTTAACTTGGAAGCTACGAGTACAAACGCTGACTACGCCCAGCGTTTTCTCAATGCTTTAATCGATGAATTTCTCGCTTATAAGAAACAAGTTCGCGCCGCCAGTTCCGGCAGCGCTTTGGCTTCGATATCCGAACAAGTCTTTAAGCAGGAACGGGAGTTGAAACAGGAACAGGAACGATTTAGCGAATACCAGCGCACGAATAACGTGGCGCTGCTTCAGGAACAGGCGACTGGCGGTGGCAGTCAATTAGCGCTCCTTGACACTCAGTTGGGCACCGCCAAACTCGAACTGCAAATGCTGGATGCCAGCGCGATGGAACAGAGTATCGGACGCGGTCTCGGGGCATCCGCGTTTGCCTCAATTCCCGATGTTCAGAGGATGACCAACACCGCCACCGTCAACAAGGCGAATGATTTTCTTAATGCGAAGCAGCAAGTTGAAGCCCTTAGGATCCAACGTGATCAACTTGGCAAATACCTTCGGTCCAAGCACCCGAAGATCATTCGACTTAGTGAGCAGATTGCGTTTGGCGAACAAGTGCTGGAATACTTCAAACAACAGAATCAAGAGCAATTGGCAACCATGAAGGCCGTTCTCCAATTGCGCGTGGAGAGCATTCGGCAAAGTATCACGAACTTGGAACTCAAAGTGGGCGAAGCGACCCGGCGGCTTTCCGACCTGGAACTTATCAAGAACAACATTACCCGCCAACAAAGCCTATACGATCGGCTGCTTACCCTCCTTCAGAGCGTGGACATCAACACCACGATGGATCAGGAAAATATCTCAATCCTCGAGCGAGCCGGGCCGCCCCTTCCCGCCAACGGTTCGGGACTGCGAGTATTAGTGGGCGCCATTTTTGTGGGCAATTTGTTGGGTATTGGCTTGCTCTGCTTGGTGGCCAAACTTGACGATCGGTGCGATACCTTGGAGGAGTTGCGCAATCAATTCGACGAGGAGATACTCGGTCAGATTCCCGAGGTTAAAGGTTCGAAAGGACGTGTACCTCTGCTACAAGCCGAAGATGAGCGCCATGTTTTCGGCGAGTCCTGCCGCAATCTGCGCTCCTTGCTCACTTTCAGGGCGGTCGGCGAAATCCGACCGCGGATGATTCTCGTTACCAGCGCCGTTCCCGATGAGGGCAAGACCACGATTGCCATCAACTTGGCTCGCGTTTTGGCGATCGGTGGCGCCAAGACTTTGCTGGTTGAAGCGGACCTCCGTCGCGGTCGGCTTCACAAACATTTCGACTTGCCCAACGTATACGGGTTGAGCAACTTGCTGTATGGTCAGTCCCTGGATGAAGCCCGAGCTGGCGAGCAAATCTCGGCTGGTGAGGCAGTTTTCAAGCCCTTTAAAGATAGTGTCTTGCCCGTATTGCCAACGGATTTGGATCACCTTTTCCTGCTACCGCGCGGCACGATCAATGAAAGGGTTGGCGAATTGTTCCTGAAGCCCGCGTTTGACAAACTGTTGCAAGATGCGAGCAACGAGTTTGAATATGTGATTTTCGATAGTATCCCCGTTTTTGCCGCGGATGACGCTACCGCCATCGCAGCCAAGATGGATGCCGTCCTGTTCCTTGTCCGCGGCGCCCGCACAAGTTCGAGGCTGGCTCGTCACGCGCTCGAACTTCTTTACCAGCGTCAAGCCAAGGTGTTGGGTATTATTTTCAATCGCACGAACACGCGCCGCGGCTCTTATGCCTATTATAAATACGGTAAATATTACTCGGATTCGACGACCAAAACTAGCACCCCAAAAGTCGGCCATTAAGAAAAGCCGTCGACCCCTGATTGGCATCCTCGGTATCCGCCCCGGTGGGACCATTACCGCGTGAAGATAAAGCGAATACATCCGTCTTGAGGTCCGCTCGAAGGCTGTTACCATTTAGTCATGAACGACAAAGACTGCTATCTCCCGACTGCGATTTCGCGTTTGAATTTGCGTTTCATGATCGGATTTTGCGTCTCCAAGTGACAACCAGGAAGTTGGCTGAGAACTTCCGGAATGGCGCGCGAAGCCGCGTCCACATGAGCCCCTTAACGAGCAGTTGGTTCCGCCTGGCATTGGGTTCGGCGGAATATTTGAGTCCCAGCTTCCGTTTTCTGGCGAATGTCACCCGTGTCTGGCGGTTGGCAGCCTACGCGCTCTTGGTGATGGGCTTCTATACTCAGGGAGCTATACTGGCGCCACCCAGCGAGGTGGCGTTTACGGACAATATTGCCTTAGGCAAGCCATATACCTTGGAGCCGAGCCCCAATTATGCTTCCTGCACGGACTCCGACGACCTGCTCCAACTGACGGATGGCCAGTACACGCAAGGACGATTGTGGACGCAAAAAGGAGGAGTGGGTTGGCAGGACAAAACCCCTGTTAGCATCACCATCGACTTGAAGTTAACCAATGCGATTGAGAGTTGTTCCTTCAGTACGGCTGCGGGAGCCCAGAACGTAGACTGGCCGCTGGCGATCTTTTTGCTCGTCAGTGAAGACGGCAAAGCATGGAACAACATCGGGAACCTTGTCACCCTAAGCACCAATTGTCCGCCTCCGCTTTCCGCGGGTTATTCCTACTTTCGCTATCGGGCGG
>DBTJ01000013.1:1259-9562 GCA_002306985.1 Verrucomicrobia bacterium UBA1319 | reverse complement strand
CGAAGCTTGCGAGCTTCGGCGCGTTCGTCGGTCTGCAACACGACATCGACGGCCTCGTCCACATCTCCCAGGTCACCGAGGAACACGTGGACAAGATCAAGAACGTGCTCAAAGTCGGCCAGGATGTCACCGCTCGGGTGATCAAGATCGACAAAGGCGAACGCCGGATCGGCCTCTCCATCAAGGCCGCCAATTACTCGCCTGACCAGCTCAAGGCGGAACAAGCCATGCTCGACGCCCTCAAACCGGGTGAAGACCTCGTGGCGCTGCAACACGCCTTCGACGCGGCGGACGACCTCAAAGACGCGCTGGACAATAAGTAAGCTCCCCGCTAATCTTGCTCCTTTCATGGGCGCTCCGATATGGAGCGCCTTTTTTGTGCTCCAGGAGCCCCCGCCATCATTAAATCAAACGCCCGATAGGCGGCGCGATTAACCCTGGCGTAACGCGGCGAAAAAACGGGGAAAACTCCACGGCGGAAGGCGAACTGACCCAGGCGCGGAAAGCGGATAGGCTCCTCGCTCGCGCCTGGTCGACGCGAAACCATCCTCGCCGCAAAACGCCAACCCATTGCGAGACGCGACACTAGGGGCGCCCCATTTACGGGTGAATACCGGATGCGAACGCCAGCGGCAAGTGAAGCCCTCCCCCGCTCCCGCCTTATTCCAAATCGCTGTCAAGTTGAGACTAATCAACTTGATCGCTCATTGGAATTAGTTGGCGGAGCCCCTTGGTTACCGATCAACTGGCCCGGCGCTGAGTGCGGGCCAACCCCAACCGCTCGGGCACAATCCAGCCCTTAAAGATTCGCCTCGGCATCCCGCATGACGGTTTGCACGCGCTCGGGGCGCTCGGCGGTGAGCAAGCCTTGGCGCACGGTGGGATCGCGCAGAATTCGGCTTAACCGGGCCAACACCTGCAAGTGCTGGCTGACGGTGGGCGCGACGAGCAGAAAAAACAGCCGCGCGGGAATCCCATCCACCGAACCGAACGGAATGCCTAGCGGATGGCGGCCGAACACGATGACCGGCTTATCCACCAACCCCACCAGCGCGTTGCGGCTGTGGGGCAACGCGATGCCATCCCCGATGCCCGTGCTGCACAGCAACTCGCGCTCTTGCAAGGCGCGCAAGAGGGTGCGCCGCGATTCGGGCACATTCTGGATGTCCGGAATCTTCGACACCAACTCCTCCAACGCCTCGTCGCGCTGGGTGGCGTGCATCTTCAATTCAATCGTCGCGGGCGTAATCCATTGACTTAACAGCAACCGGGGTGCCTGATCGGATGATGACATGACCCACAAGCTAGGATAAACCCTCCGGAAATGCAAATCTTTTTCATTTTAGGGTCAGTCCGAGATAATAGGATTTAAATCCGGTTTAGATGTTTTTTAAGCGTGTTTTGTCGCGGCGTATGGCGACTTTTACGCTATTAATATATCGTTCACTCCGTTAACATTCGCGCCGCGTCCACCTTAAATCGACCCTAAAATTACTAATTTCCCGCACCGACCCCTCACAACAACTTCAGTTGCATCCAGGCCCTTAGACCGCTACTTTCTGAAGGCATGAATGTTCATGGATTGTTTCCCCAATACCGGCCGCGGCGGCTGCGGCAGACGCCCGCCTTGCGTCGTCTGGTGGCTGAGACCCGCTTGAGCGCCAGCCAGCTGGTGCTCCCCTTCTTCGCGCGCGCGGGCAAAAAGCTCCGCGTCCCCGTCGCCTCCATGCCGGGCGTCTTTCAGCTCTCCCCGGACGAATTGCTGCGCGACGCCACCGCCGCGCACCAAGCCGGCGTGCCCGCCGTGATGCTGTTCGGCATTCCCGAGCGCAAAGACGAGCAAGCGAGCGAGGCCTACGCGAAAACCGGCATCGTTCCCGAAACCATCCGGCTGCTTAAACAGGAACTGCCCGAGCTCATCATCATCGCCGATGTCTGCCTGTGCGAGTATATGAGCCACGGACATTGCGGCGTCATCCACCAAGACGCCCGCGGCACCCGCGTCCTCAACGATCCGTCGCTCGCGCTCCTGGCCAAATCGTCCCTGTGTTACGCCGAAGCGGGGGCCGACATCGTCGCGCCCAGCGACATGATGGATGGCCGCGTGCAAGCCATCCGCCAGTTGCTCGATCGCTCCGGCTTCGAGGACACCCCCATTCTCTCCTACGCCGCCAAATTCGCCTCGGCCTTTTACGGGCCGTTCCGCGACGCCGCCGAGTCCACGCCCAAATCCGGCGACCGCCGCGGCTACCAAATGGACGCCGCCAACGCCGAGGAGGCCTTGCGCGAAGTCGCCCTGGACATCCGGGAAGGCGCGGACATGGTCATGGTCAAGCCAGCCTTGGCTTACCTGGACCTCATTTACCGCGTGAAAACCGAATTCGGCTATCCCACTGCCGCCTACGCGGTCAGCGGCGAATACGCCCAGATCAAGGCCGCCGGCCAGCTCGGCTGGATCAACGAAAAAGCCCTGTTCCTGGAAACCCATCTGGCGATGCGCCGCGCCGGGGCGGATATCATCATCACCTACGCGGCGGCCGACCTGGCCCGCTGGTTGAAGGAAGACCCGGCTTGACCGGCGCCGGCGAGCGAGCCAACCCTAAATCCGAGTAGGATAACTATGCCCCACGCCCTTGCGCCTCGCGGCCTGCCCCGAATCCTCGCCTTGCTCCTGCTCGTCGCCGCGTCGGTCTGGCTGCCGCCGGGCGCGCGGGCGGAGGACGTTTTCAAGCCGAACGGGGACGTCACGCTGCTGCAAATCAACGACGTGTACTCCATCACGCCGGTGGACAACGGCAAGGCGGGCGGGCTGGCGCGCGTCGCCGCGTTCCTCCGGAAAACCCGCGCCCAAGGGCAACCCGTGGAGTTCATCATCGCGGGGGATTTCCTCTCGCCCTCCGTGGCCTCGGGCGTGTTCCAGGGCCGCCAAATGGTCGAAACCCTCAACTCGGCGGGCATCACCCTCGCCACCCTGGGCAACCACGAGTTCGATTTCGGCGTGGACACGCTGCGCCAGCGCATGAAAGAGGCCCGTTGGCAATGGGTCAACGCCAACGTGCTCGACGCGCGGACCGGCCGGCCGCTCGCAGACACCCCGCCCTACGTCATCCGCCCATACGGCCGGCTCACCGTCGGCTATATCGGCCTGTGCCTGGGCGGCGAGGAAATCAGCCGCGACAAGCTGCGCGGCATCCAAATCGAAGATCCCTTCGCGGCGGCCGCCCGGTATCTCCCCCAGATGCGCCAGGCGGGGGCGAACGTGATTGTCGCGATCACCCACTTGAACTACGCCGACGATTTGCGGCTGGCGCGCGCCTTCACGAACATCGACGTCATCATCGGCGGCCACGACCACATCCCCATCACCACGGTGGCGGGCTCGACGCTCATCAGCAAAGCCGGCTCGGACGCCCGCAACGTGGCGCGCATCGACCTCGGCCGCCCCCGCGGCGCGCTGGAAAAGAATTTCGCCCTGCTGCCCGTCACCCCCGATTGGCCGGAGGACCCCGCCACCGCGGCCGTGGTGGCCGGATTTGAAAAGCGGCTCAGCGCCGAGCTGGACGTCGTGATCGGCGCCACCCGGGTGGACTTGGACGCCGTGGCCCACCACGTCCGCAACGCCGAATGCAACCTGGGCAATTTCATCGCCGACGCCATGCGCGAGGACGTCTCGGCGGACGCCGCCATCATGAACGCCGGCAGCATCCGGGGCGACCGCGTGTACCCGTCCGGGCCGTTGAAGCGGCGCGACGTGGTGTCCATCCAGCCCTTCGGCGGGATCATCTGCAAAGTCGAATTAAACGGCGCCGCCCTCCGCTCGGCGCTGAACCTGGGCGTGTCGCGCGTGGGCGAAGGCTCCGGCCGCTTCCCCCAAGTCTCCGGCCTCGCGTTCGACGTGGACCTGTCCCAGCCCGCCGGGGACCGCGTCCGCAACCCGCGCCTCGGCGGCCAGCCCCTCGACCCGGCCAAAACCTACACCGTGGCGATTACCGATTACGTGCTCAAAGGCGGCGACGGCTACACCCAGTTCGAGACGAACAAAATTCTGATCGACCCCGCCCATGGCAATCTCCTGGTCAACGTTCTTGAAAACCGCGTGCGCGCCCTCCAGGAAATCGCCCCCCAAATCGAAGGCCGCGTCCGCCTGCTCAACGGCCCCGGCGCGGGGAAATAGCCACCCCATCCACGACAAGTTCCAAACCCGCTTGTCACCACCCAACGCCACAGTCGCCGACAAACGAGCCGGGTCCCCTAGCGTGGCGTCCCGCCATGAAGCTTTCGGATAGGACGCAGTTTTGAACCGCGCCCCGCAAACCTAACCGCCCCATTAAATGCCGGCGTTATATTCCGCTTGCGGAAATTCAGCCCCCGAACAAGAAACCCAGTTTTTAATAATGAAAACCTTCACCGACAACCATAACTCGATATGGGTTTGTTCTCGTAAGCATAAGAAAAACATCCGTCTTTAAAACATAATCGTCCAGCTTAGAATACGGATAAGCATCCTTATTCTCGCTGGACGATTCAGATCGAATTAACCGATTAGTATTTTTTAACCCATCAATCCAATAGCATGCTAAAATGTATCAATGCCATGAGCATACAATATCCACCCGTAGTTATACAAAGTGATTGGTGGCAAAGAGTATAAATTAGGATTACTTGCATAGGCGGCATAAGTCGTCCAAAAACCCATCATGGGAATGTAATTCGCATCAGAAACCCCCCAGCCACCCGCGTAATAATCCCAATATGGTTTAAACCATAAAATGCTGGCCGGAAAATCTCGGTATTCATGCGCCGTTAAAATAGTATTGCAAGCGTCATACGAAGCTTGAGGTATAACATCAATACTCGTCGAACCATCCACCACATTATATTCACTAGGCGAACGATAATCCCCAACTACTTGCGCGGACGTAGTATAAATCGTAGGCGGGTGCAATACAATTTGTATGCCATTGATAAGAGGATAGCCTCCCGCATCTGGCGTAACGGTAATAACAGCTTGGCCATTTACGGGAGGAGTAATAACGGAATATTTCACATAGTGAATGTTTTCAATAAAGTTTCCTGTAGCTAATTGATTATTGTTCCAATAGGCTCCTTGCGCAGTGGATTTGGTCACTCCGTTTAGCGTATAAATTCCATTTTGATTATCCGCCGCCCCATGCCCATAGATATAGATATCATATGACCAAGGGGCCGTACTGGGCAAATTTGCGATGGTTACAGTAATATTTCCCAAACCAGGAGAACGATAGACATACGAATCATACATGCTATCTCCTGTCGTGTTGTACCATGAACCCGGGGCATTTTGAACTCTCAAAGTCACGCCTGACGGACTACCCTCATACCAGCTTAAACCCATCGTGGCATCTGCGGTGTTGGGAAATGAATTCCAAAAGTCCGAGTCGGAAATCCCGACTGCGGCAAATCCAGTTTTCGGTGTTTGCGCATTATAGCTAAAGTTCACATTAATGAGCGGATCCGAAATAACCGTTGCCGTTTGCGCGCTGAACTGAGATTGGCTGATTAAGCCTGCGGGTGAAGCAGCCGTAGCACCAACCGTTTCCGATGCGGAATTGACAGCGGGAACATCGGCTTCAACCCAGCCAGCAACACTCCCATCGAAATTTGTGGCGGGCCTGTACCACTGTAGATTTCCCGCCGAGTTAGTAACCGCCACAGCCGTTGATAATGCGACTGGGCTAGCCTCATCAGTAGCTTGCGCTTTCGCTTGGACACAACCGAATACCGGGACTACGCATAGAGCAAGAGCCCCAAGTTCTCTTATAATGTGTTTCATAATATTACCAATATCATTTTATAAGTACATTATTGTCCTTATAGAACCACTATTAACATACTACTTCATTATTATGACGCAATATATTTCTTATCTTTTTCCAGAATAAGATCCTTTCATCTCAGCCATCAGAATGATGGAAGGGATGAAGCATCTCAGACCCCTCGACGCCTCCCAAATAACAACCCTACAACACGGGTGCTTTCGATTAATTATTAACCACTTACACATCCACCCCTCCACGACATAAAAAGCGAAGAAAGATGGATTTGAGACTTCCAAGTGAATCCATTTTCCCTGGATTGGCGACTTGCGGTAAGAACGATCCCGGCCAAAAAAAAGCGTTCCCGAGAATGCGCGCGACATTCTCCCGCTGCGTAGACTGGGAGCTGTATTGGTCCAACGGAGTAATATCAGTGGGAAAACACCGCTGATAACGCAAGACGCTGATAACGCAAGAAGTTCGCGACTCATGCCTCAACTCGTTTTTCGAGTTTCCCGGGGCTCCGCAGATTAACAGGTTCCATCGCCAGCGCGCGCGAAAAACGGCCGATTCCTGACGCAAAACGGCTAGGTTCAGTTCAAATTGACCACCAGCAACCAGGCCGATTCCACCGTCGACATGGATTTTCCGTCCCGTTTAATCGCGGACGATTTTCCAGGATTCGCCGATTTTTTTGAAGGTGGCCAGCGACTCGTCGTGGGCGCGGATTTGTCCCTGGATGGAATCCACGGCCGTGAGGGCGAGGACGACCCGGCCGTCGGGGTAAACTTTCTGGCGGGTGGGCGGTCGTTTGGCTTGCCGCGCCTGCGCTTGGAGCAGGGTCGCGATTTCCGCCTCCGGCTTATCCTCGAATTCTTGCCGCATTTGCTCCCAGGCCTCGGCTTCCACGCAAGCGCGCACCAAGCCCAAATCCCCCTGGCTCATGGCCCAGAGGAACGTTTGCGCCGCGGCCTCCGGGGTGGCGAAGCCGGCATAGGTCAGGGCCTCGTTCCCTTCCGCACGGGAAGCTTGCGCGCGCAGGGCCCGGTTTTCGGCGCGCCATTTCCCCGCCGCGCGATGTTCGATCGCCCAGGGCGTACCGACCAATAGGGAAACGGCGATGGCGGCGGCGACGAGGTTGGTTTTAGTCATAGTCATAAGCTCGATTAAGGTTAGCCAGGCGCCGCTTTGAGCCGCGGCGCCAGCCAGCGCCGCGCCGGCCACGCCCCCCACCCAAGCGGCGGGCGCGGCCGTGGCGGCCTCGCCGGCAAGGAGAGTGGCCAAGGCGCCGACGGAAAGGGTCCGACCCCGCCGGCGCAAGCCGAGGCGCAGTTTTTCCAAGGCGCGGCTCACGCGTTTTTGGGCGGCCTCCCCGGTCGTGCCCAATCGCGCGCCCACCGCGCTAAGTTCCAAGCCCTCGAAAAACCGCAGCAGAATGGCTTGTCGATCCGCGGCGGCCAACTGCTCGATGGCTTCATCCAATACGGGCCGCGCGCGGGCGGAATCCGTTTCCGAAGGTTCTGGGTCAAACCGCATCGCGGCCTCGTTTTCCCGAATTTTGCGGCGTTGTTCGCTCCGCCGCGCGGTGGCGGCGAGGTGGCTGGCGCGCCGGTGCAGCCAGCCGCCGAGCATCACTTCCGGCTTCAGCCCGCGCGCCAACCGCGCGAAATCCACGAATACCGACTGGGTCACTTCTTTAGCCAATTGCTCGTCGCCGCGAAGTTGCCGCAAGGCGGCGCCGTAGACCAAGCCCGAGTAGCGCGCCACCAATTCGCGGAAGGCGGTCTCGGACCCTTGCGCCACATACTCGGCTAACAAGGCGCGGCTGTCGGTTGTGTCCATACGCGAGTAAAGTGCCGCCAAACGGACCAAGCCGACAATAAAATTTACCCTCCCCGTCCGGGAATCGGCGGCACCGGGATAAATCCAGTCCTCGCTCTCCGGGGACAACCCTGCGCGGCGAACCATTAGGCAGCGCGAAAAAATAATTTGAGCAATTATGGCACGGAACTTTTGCTGGCTGGCAAGACGTGAACGAGGAGCCTATGCGCGGGGATCGGTAACGAGTTCACAACGCGGCCAGCGGGCAAAAGAGCCAGCCAGAATGCGCCGATTATTTTTATCGCGTTGCCTTAGCGTTCAGGAACCTCCCGGCTAAAAAGGCATTCCCGCTAATGCTCGTTTGGCCAATGGACAGAACCGTCTGGCCTTAAGGCGTTTTGGAGTTACCCGTTGGCGAACATCGCGGCTCCGAAGGCGATCCGTTGGGGTTTTTGACCTGTTTGAGCTGTTTTATATTAAACATCAGCAACTTACGCTCGCGCAGCATCCCGGCGCCTCTTTTTCCGTTCCCACCGAAACTCACAACAAATTCGTGACAAAGGCGCGGCGAAACCTTTAACTGTCCGCCGGTCTTATGCCCAAGCGCACTGACATTCATTCGGTACTCATCATTGGCGCGGGCCCGATCGTCATCGGGCAAGCGTGTGAATTCGATTATTCCGGCAC
>DBTJ01000013.1:532-954 GCA_002306985.1 Verrucomicrobia bacterium UBA1319 | reverse complement strand
GCCACGATCATGACCGATCCGGAGTTTGCGGATCGCACCTACATCGAACCGATCACACCCGACTGCCTGGATAAAATCATCGCCCGCGAGGTGGAAGAGCTCAAACGCATCGGCGCCAAAGGCAAGCTGGTGTTGCTGCCCACGTTGGGCGGGCAGACGGCGTTGAACTCGGCCATGTCGCTCTATCGCCGGGGCACGCTGGCGAAATACGGCATCGAAATGATCGGCGCCAACGCCCAAGCCATCGAGCGCGGGGAGGACCGCCTCATGTTTAAGGAGGCGATGTTGCGCATCGGCTTGGACGTGCCCATCAGCGGCGTGGCCCATAACCTGGCGGAAGCGCGCGCGGTGGCCGAGAAGATCGGCCGCTTTCCGCTCATCATCCGCCCGGCGTACACGTTGGGCGGCACCGGCGGCGGCAT
>DBTJ01000013.1:0-261 GCA_002306985.1 Verrucomicrobia bacterium UBA1319 | reverse complement strand
GCATCGCCTACAACCGCGAGGAATACGAGGAGATCGCCAAGCGCGGCATCGATTTATCCCCCGTCGGGGAAGTTTTAGTGGAAGAATCCCTGATCGGCTGGAAAGAGTTCGAAATGGAGGTCATGCGCGACCGGCTGGACAACTGCGTGGTCATCTGCTCCATCGAGAATTTCGACCCCATGGGCGTGCACACGGGCGACTCCATCACCGTGGCTCCGATCCAGACTTTGACGGATAAGGAATACCAGATCATGCGCGACG
>DBTJ01000208.1 GCA_002306985.1 Verrucomicrobia bacterium UBA1319 | reverse complement strand
TGCTCGCTCCACATGACGGAGAAGATGCCCAATTCGGTATAGTTGGGTTCGCGGCCGAGGATGGCTTTGATGCGCTCGTATTCGTCGGGCGTGATACCATGCTTCTGCACCAATTCGGGGGTTATCGCAGGATCAGTCATGTTAAATTTATCAGCGGTTTCAAAGCAAATGCCCGGATGCCTCGCCCGGGTACATGCGTTTGGCAAAGAATGAAAAATATCAGGCCACTTTGGCCGCGGCGCGCTGTTGCAGCGCTTGAATCATGCTTTCAAAAATCCAGCGGCCGTCATCGCTGCCGAGGATCGCTTCGCTGGCCCGTTCGGGGTGGGGCATCAGTCCCGCCACGTTGCCCGCTTGATTGCACACCCCGGCGATATTGTCGAGGGAGCCATTGGGATTCGCCTCCGGATTCGCCTCGCCTTCGGCATTGACGTACCGCCAGAGAATTTGCCGACGGGACTTTAGTTCCGCCAACGTTTCCTCGCCGGCAAAATAACAACCTTCCCCGTGGGCGATCGGGATGCGCAACAGTTTGCGCTTGGCGATCTTCTCCGTGAAAGGAGTCTGGTAATTGGCGGTCTTGAGAAAAATAGTTTCGCACCGGAATTGCAGCGAACGGTTGCGGACCAGAGCGCCCGGCAAAAGACCCGCTTCGCACAGGATTTGGAATCCATTGCAAATGCCCAGCACTAAACCGCCTTGAGCGGCGAAGTTTTGCACGGCCTGCATCACCGGGCTGAAACGCGCGATGGCCCCCGTGCGTAAGTAGTCCCCGTAGCTGAATCCGCCGGGCACGATGATCGCGTCCGCGTCCCCCAAGGATCGTTCTTTGTGCCACAATAAGCGCGAGGTCTGGCCCAGCGCATTAGCGAGAACGTGCACGCAATCCTGATCGCCATTGGATCCGGGAAATTGAAGTACGGCAAAATTCATATCAGGTTCCCTGGCCGGGCCGCCGATTCAGCGAGTATGCCGAAAAGGAGCGACGCCAGCCGGTTGAGGCTAATCGACAATTTCGACGTGAAAATCCTCGATCACTGGATTGCTCAGGATTTTGAGGCAGGCATCGTTCAACTGGCTTCCGGCGGCTGCGCGATCGCCGGTCAGTTCGATTTCCAAGTATTTTCCGACGTGGACGGCACCGATGCCTTGATAACCCATCTGTTCCAAGGCTCGCTGCACGGTCTTTCCCTGAGGATCGACCACCGCTTTTTTAGGCGTAATCGTTATCTTTGCTTTCATGGCTTACGCGGGCTGCTGGCCCGTCAAACTCACCTGGCTATGATGTTGAAGCAACCCGCCGTCCAACGCGAGTCTTTTTTAGAAACGGCTGCGCATGCGGCTTGCGCCAAAGAGCATACGCAGCAATTTGCGAAGCATTAGAAAATCCGATGTCCCAGGCGGGCGGCGGCCCTAAATCATGTGGCTAAACAAGCCGTCACGCAGTTTCGGCTCGAACCAAGTGCTTTTGGGAGGCATGATTCCTTGGGCGTCAGCGACGCTCATAAGATCTTCGATGCATGTTGGATACATCGAAAAGGCGCAGGCGAATTTGCCGCTATTGACTAAGTTTTCGAGTTCCGCTGTGCCGCGGATGCCACCGACGAAATGAATCCGATTATTGGTGCGTGGGTCCGTGATGTTCAGGAGCGGCTTCAATACGAGGTTTTGTAGCAAGCTCACATCGAGGCTTTCCACCGGGTTCGACGCGGGAATCAAGTGAGGATGGAAAATCAAACTATGCCATTGGCCCGCCAAATACAGGCTGACTTGATGTTTGGTTTTGGGCGCGGGCGCGCCGGGTGAAGTGAGGGTGCCCGCCGTCAATAATTGCTGCCGGAACGCGGCGGGATCCAAACCATTTAAATCCTTCAAAACTCTATTATAAGGAAGGATTTGCATCTGATCGTGCGGGAAAATAACGCTTAAAAAGAAGGCGCAATCACCGCCGCCATGGCGGTTCTGCCATACCCGGTAAGCGGCCGCGCTGCGGTGGTGCCCATCGGCGATGTACAAGGCGGGAATCTCTTTAAATTCGGCTTGGATTTTTTGGATATCTTCCGCTTGGCTAACCGCCCAGGTGGTGTGGCGAATGCCGTCGGCGGCCACGAAATCCACGTCCGGAGTGCTGGCGACGATGGGGGCGAACAGGTTTTCCAAGGAGGGCCGCGCCTTGTAGGTTAGGAACACCGGTCCGGTTTGCGCGCTCAAAATGTCGATATGGCGGACTCGGTCATCTTCCTTGTCCGGCCGGGTGAGCTCGTGTTTTTTGATTTGGTTATTTTGGTATTCCTCGCAACTCACGGTGGCCACCAGCCCCAATTGCACGTGGGAACCCATGGTTTGGCGGTAAAGGTAAAAGCGCGGATGGGGGTCCGGATGCAAGGCTTCAATGGCCATCAGATGCCAGAAGTTGTTGCGACCACGCGAGTAAACCGCCGCTTGATGGGGGTCGGCATCCGGGGGGAAATCGATCTCCGGTTTGCTAACATGGAAGAAGCTCAGCGGATTACCCGCCGCAATCAAGCGCGCCTCTTCCGTGGAAACGACATCGTAAGGTAACTCACAAATTTTTGCGGCCAGACTCCCTGGAGGTCGCAATGCGGCAAAAGGTCTGACAATAGCCATATGTATTCCTCGCCCATTGTAACGGGGGATTCGGGCGGATGCACGCAAAAAGATTAAAAAGATGATATTATTTGCTTGTCAATCGAGCGTGCGTTAATCTACAGTAGAACAAATAGTGTTAACCCAAACAGTGGTGTACTTGCTGATTAGTTACTGCATGAACAATCCTCAACAGGGAGGGTCGCTTTGAGTCGGCCTTTCCCCTCACGGAATTTTCCGCCGCAAAACTCAAACGTCAGGGTCAATGGGAAGATACGCGCCCGTGAAGTGCGCGTCATCGGCGTTGACCTCGCTCAACTCGGTGTATTCCCTCTCAATGAAGCGTTAGCGATGGCCCGCTCCCACGGGGTCGATTTGGTCGAAATTGCCGCCACGGCAACTCCGCCTGTTTGTCGCCTCGTGGATTTCGGAAAATATCGCTACGAACTTTCAAAGAAAGACAAGGAATCCAAGAAACATCAACACGCCAACAAGGTCAAAGAAGTACAGTTGAGCCCGCAGATCGACTCGCACGACTTTGGGGTCAAACTTACCCATGCCATCGATTTCTTGTGCGATGACATGAAGGTAAAAGTGACCTTAAAGTTTCGGGGACGCGAAATGGCGCACCAGCAATTTGGCTTTCAGACGGTCGAAAAATTCCTCAAGGAATTGATGCCTTACGCGACCCAGGATAATCAGCCTAAATTGATCGGCCGCGGCATTAACGTCATGCTTACGCCCTTGCCACGCACCAAACGGGCGAAGAATCCGAACCAGGGACCGAAGGCGACCGAAGATGATTTGGAGCCGGACGATGGGGAGGATGACGATCTTCCAGTTGGCGAAGACTCGACGGTTACCGAGAAGCCTGTTGAAATCAAACGCGGCACTCCGGAGGCCGGTTCAAGCCAGTTCGCGAACAACCCCTTCTCCAAATTGGATGTGAAGGCCGATCCTTCCAGTCCAAAGAGTTAGGAGCAGAAGATGCTTGGACGCTCTGAGATGGCGCATTTCAGACGCTTATGCAACGGCTAGGCTTGTTCGGGGGTTCGTTTAATCCCGTCCACCTGGGGCACTTGCTTTTGGCCCAGTCGGCGGCGGAGGAGTTAGCCCTCGAACGGGTTTTTTTCGTGCCAACCGCCCAGTCACCCTTTAAACAGGGGATTGTCCAGGCTGCCGCAAAAGACCGATTGCGCTGGCTAAATCTGGCTTTGGCGGGGCGGTCCCATTGGCAGGTGGACGCGCGGGAAATTCAGCGAGGAGGCGTTTCCTACACGGTGGATACCCTGCGTGCGTACCGCCAGGAATATCCGCAAGCGGCGCTTTTTTACATCATTGGAGCCGACCATGTTCCATTCTTACCGGAATGGCGGGCCGCCGCCGAATTAGCGCAACTGGCCGAGTTTTTAGTGGTGCCTCGTCCGGGCGAGGTTTCCGCGCCGCTGCCGCCGCCGTTTCGCGGGAGGCTTTTAAAGGGCATCCCGCTCGGAGTTTCTTCCTCGCTGGTGCGGGCGCGGCTAGAACAAGGGTTGACGGTCGATTTGCTCGTTCCGAGCGCGGTGGCGGAGAGCTTGAAGCAGGACTGGCCTCGCCCGGTAATTTAAATAGGAATTAACAACATGGAAGCAGAACAACTGGCTCGTTTATGTGTGGCGTTGGCGGAGAATCGCAAAGGCGAGAATCCGCTGGTCCTGGATGTGCGCAAGCTCACCTCGGTGACGAGCTATTTTGTGGTCGTTACCGGCACGAGTAATCCTCATTTGCGCGCGATTCGCGACGAAATCGAAACGAAGTTGCAGGAGGAACACGGCCTGAAACCGCTCTCGGTGGATGGGGAACTGCGTAGCACCTGGGTCGTGCTGGATTACTCCGAAGTAATCGTTCAGATCATGCTCAAAGATACGCGGGAGCGTTATGATTTGGAAAGCCTATGGGGTGACGCGCCGCGAGTCCGCAAAGCGAAGCAAAAGCAGGCGGCCGTCAAAGCGCCCAAGACCGCCAAAACGCCGAAGGCGCCGCGAAAGAAAGCCCCCGCCCGGCCTGCGGTCCGTAAAACCACCAAACAGCCCGAGTAAATCCCTGGATTCGTCCCGCAATTCAAAGTGGATCGCGCCACAATTGGGGGGGTAGCGATCGGCAACTATGGCGTGGTGGGAGAGGGTTCCGGGATTGACGGTTGCTTTTGCGGTGTTTCATCGGACGCTTTTATCATATCCTCCACCATCTTCTTAAAATCGGCTAGACCGGTGGCCGGAATGATGATCGCGTCGCGCCGCCCGTTAACGTCCTCCGTGATGCGCAGAAAGCGGCCGCGCGGATTTTCTTTGAGTGTGAACACAAAGGTCTTCCGCTCGATCTGCACCTTCTCGCTTCGGATGGTCTCTTCAGCGACAACCGCTTTGACTGGTGGATGTCCCGAGGGACGCGCCCCATAAGGTGATGGCCGTTCGTTTGAGATCATAGGCTTGTCCGTTTGGCGCCTGTGGCACCGCTATCTAATCAAACTAGTTCGGCAGAAACCGCCTTTTGTCAAACAGAGATTCTCATTCCCAGCCAAATTTTGTCTGGGTGGTGAATCGGGGGCCGGATTCGGCCCGATTGAGGCGCCAGAAATAGCCACTGATACCGACGAGGGCCGCGAGGTTGATGACTTGCGAGAAACCGTGCCAGACCGCGAAACTTTTGCGGGCTTTCTCGGCTTGAGTTTTGGTGATCTGGCCGCCCAGCCCATGCATGGTGAGGTGTAATTCGTGCAGTTGGGGCTGAATCCAATGACCTTCGACGCAGCCAATCAAGAACGCCCCCGCCACCATGCCGATGATGGTACGCTGCAGAGGCCGTCCCGTGTAGATCCAGGCGACAAAAATATGCGCCAGCGCCAGCCCGCCGCAGATTTGCTGCATCAAAAAATAACGTTCCAACACAATTTGCGCCATGGCCCCCGCGTAATAGCGCGCGCCGCCAGCGTTTTGAGGGCCGCCGAAAATCGCCAAACCTTTCTCTGAAAAAAACGCCGGACCAACCGCAAAGGTAAAAAAGAGTGAGGCCCCCAGCCAAAAGGCGGAGTTAGTCAACCCAACCCATTTCAAAAAACGGTTCACGAAGCCAGACTAGATCAAAAACCTCGATTTGCCAAGCATCTTTAACGCCGGGAGCATCTTACCTATGTTCTTAGCGGGCAAGAACCTGGCCAAGGGGGGACCTTTTCCGCACTCGCCGTTAAAAAACTATCACTTTGGGACTTGATCTTTCCATTTCCCGCTGGCAAATATGCCGGGAACATATCACGAAATATTATGGCCGATAAAGCTAACAAATATCCTAATAACGTGTCCGGCAAGTACTACGTCGACAATCAATGCATTGATTGCGACCTTTGCCGTGAAACCGCTCCTGAAAATTTCAACCGCAATAATGACGGAGGCTATTCCTTCGTCGCCAAGCAACCTGCCAATCCTCAAGAAGAGGCCCAATGCAAAGAAGCCAAGGAAGGTTGCCCCGTCGAAGCTATCGGTGACGATGGCAATTAAGCGGACGGTTCCCTTTTAGCGCGCGGGCCGGCCGGTTCGCGCGCTTTTTTCATGCCGTGGCGGGCCGCTCGATGGCCTTTCCTTTTACGACCCGCTCTTCCAGTGGTTTATTGCCCTCTGTAGAGGTCGTTATTACTCGCTTCATTCGGCCGCTCGCTTGGCAGCCAACAATAATGCGCCCACCGGAACGGAATCTTCTCCCAGAGACGCTAGGCGCACAACGGGTCCCGGGGCAAACGCTTTCATCGTGAACTGGGGCAGGGATTGGGCTACGGCCGCCCGCAAAGGTTCGCCCACCAAAGATAATCCTCCGCCTAGCACGATCGCTTCCGGATGAAATAGATGCGTCACATGGGAAAGTCCAAATGCCAAGTCTTCGGCAACCTCATTCAAGATGGTTTGAGCCGCCTCGTCGCCTTGCGCGAGGGCGGGGGATAGCCAGCGTGATTCTCCTTTGGTTTGGCCGGCTGCCAGTTTGGCCAGCACGCTTTCGGGGTGCCTGGCGATATAAGCGCGAATCTTGGCGTCCACTGACCAACCGGAGCAGCGCGACTCTACGGTGGCTCCGTGGCGGTCCAGCCGGACATGGCCAATTTCCGCCTCGCCGGGTTTGGCCCCGTGATAAATCGCGCCGTTAGCCACCAAGCCCCCTCCCACTCCGCTCCCCAGGGTGACATACATGACCGGATTGTGACCCGCTCCCGCGCCGCGAAGCGCTTCGCCTAGACTGGCGACATTGGCGTCATTATCGATCACTACCGGCAGTCCGGTCAGTTTTTTAAGCCAAGTTTTAATGTCAAATTCCGACCAGCCTTCAATTTGATGCGAACAGGCGATTTTGCCCGATTGCCAATCAACGGGGCCGCCAAATCCGGTGCCAATGGCCTTGATCCCCTCCAAAGCCGGTAGGTGCTTAGCCAGCACCGTTTCGATTTGCCGCCGGATGCCTGCCCCGCCTTCCTTCGCCGCCACAGTAAAACGCCAGCGTTGTCCAATGGCTCCCGAGCCGTCACCGGCCACAATTTGCAGTTTTGTGCCCCCGATCTCGACGCCGATATACTCGCTTTGCATGCCGCAAGATACTGCCAAGGTAAACCCGGTTTCTCCAGCATCTTTTTGATCCCAGCATGGGGGAGGGCATCGGAAAAACGGCGGCTCAGTCTTGGCCGAGCCGCCGCGTGGCGATTGGAGTTTAATTGACTTTGACCGCGATTTGTTTGGGCCGGGCTTGCTCGCTCTTAGCGACATGCACTTTAAGCGCACCCTCTTTGAATTCCGCGTGTATCTTGGCGGCGTCCGCGTCATCCGGCAGCGCGAAACTGCGCGCGAAACTGCCATACGAACATTCCATTCGATGGAATTTTTTGTTCTTTTCCTCTTTTTCGGACTTGCGTTCGCCCGCGATCATCAGCACCCCGTTCTCCACCGTCACTTTTACGTCGTCCTTTTTTACCTCAGGCAGATCCGCTTTGATGAGGTATTCCTTTTCGTCCTCGACGATATCCACTTGCGGCATCCAATCGGTGGCCGTCATGGTTTCGTCTTCTTTCCGAAACGGGTTGGGTTTAAGGTTGGGACGATCGAAAAACGAAGTAATGTGACGCTGGAATTCTTCCATTTCCTTCAATGGATTCCAAAATGTTAATGCGTTCATATCAACCTTTCATCTTACATGCGGATAGGTTCATTTTTAGCGGTTGGCTGGCGTCCGCTATCACGCAGCCTCGCTGCTATGTCGCACGCTCCTCCGGCCAAGGAGGCGGCTCAACACACAGGTTATATAAACCAGTTTTTATGCCAGACATATGGTTAGTGTAATATGCTTATAATGAATATAATATGAAATATTACCGCATTGAAACTGAGTTGAATTGACGCAGTTGTGTGACATGGTGGCGCTCTTCACTTTGCCTTGGTTTAACTCGCTACCTTTGAACCAGCGAGCGAGCTTTGACCGTATTCTGCGGGCACGGCACGTGAAATAGCGCTAGCATGGGTGGTTCTCTTATTTTATTTTTCTTTGAGTAATCTGGTGGGGATTTGCCGAGCTGCCGAGAATGGGGCGGACGGACACGGGGGGAGATTCCGAAGTGATGCGCGTATGCATACCTTTCCATGGTAATTAATTGCGCGCGGTGCGTTGATGGGAGCGGATGGCTAGGCGAACCCCTTTGTTTTAGTTTTTATCATGTTGATGGGTTCGCGCATAATCGCATGTTATAAGTCGTCATTAGGTTGGCGGCGGCCCCTGTGAAACTGAGTTGAATCCCAGCGGGGCTCTTACTAGGATGCGCCAGATATCTAATTCACTATGAATAATGATTCAACCGGGAAGGCCAATGCGCTGGCTTCCTTTCGTCCATTTATCCCCCCCGAGGCGCGGGTCCGGGAGTTTTCCTGGCTGCCGGTGTTAATGGGCACCTTCCTGGGCATGGTGTTTGGCGCCTCCTCACTGTATCTGGTGCTCAAGGTAGGCATTACCGTAAGCGCTTCGATTCCGGTGGCGGTTATTTCGATCACGCTATTTCGTATTCTCTCCAAGTTTGGGGCGCGTTCGGCGACGATTTTGGAGAACAACATTGTGCAAACCGCCGGTTCGGCGGGGGAATCGATTGCCTTCGGCATCGGTGTCACGATGCCCGCCATTCTGATTCTGGGCTTCGATTTGGAGGCTGCGCGAGTGCTGCTGGTCGCCGTTCTCGGTGGATTGCTCGGCATCCTAATGATGATTCCATTGCGGCGGGCGCTGATCGTATTGCAGCATGGGAAACTTAAATACCCCGAAGGGACCGCTTGCGCTGAGGTGCTCAAAGCCGGGGCGGCCGTTGAGACGGAAGGCGACTTGGATGCTGGTGTCGCCACGAAGGCCAAACCTGACATTGGAGGGGCAAAAACCATCTTTGCCGGATTCGGCATCGGTTTGCTTTACAAAACCGCCATGGTAGCCTTCAAGGCTTGGAAGGAAATCCCGGAAAAAGTGTTCGGGGTGCCGTTTAAAGCCGGATCCGTCGCGGCGGAGATTTCGCCGGAACTACTCGGGGTCGGTTACATCATTGGTCCTTACCTGGGTGGGATCATGTGCGGCGGTGGCGTGCTGGCGTATCTCGTGCTGATCCCGGCGATCAAATTCTTCGGCGAAGGGCTTCCGGCGCCTTTGGCTCCGGGCACGATACCCATTCGCGACATGGGGCCGGATGAAATTCGCGGCGCATACATCCTTTACATCGGCGCCGGCGCTGTGGCTGCGGGCGGTATCATCAGCATGATTCGCTCGTTGCCGACCATTTGGCACGGGATCAAGGAAGGGTTGGGCATGGCGGGAGCGGGTCGTCCCACGGGCGCCGCGGTCGCGCGCACCGACCAAGATTTGCCTATGAAGTTCGTGGGCATCGGCATGGTTGGCCTGCTGGCGGCCATCACTTTTGCCGAGCCCTTGCATATGAATTTTTTGGGCGCCGTCCTGATTGTGGTGTTTGGTTTTCTGTTCGCCACGGTTTCCTCGCGGTTGACGGGTGAGATCGGCTCTTCCTCAAATCCCATCTCGGGAATGACCGTGGCCACATTGCTGCTCACCTGCTTGATTTTCTTGGTGATCGGTTGGACGAGCCCGAAATACTACGTCACCGCGCTGTCCGTTGGCGCCATTGTTTGCATCGCCGCTTCCAACGCCGGAACCACCTCGCAGGATTTGAAAACCGGCTTTCTCATCGGCGCTACCCCCCGACTGCAACAGATTGCCATCTTGATCGGCGCGTTTGGCTCGGCGCTGGTGTTAGGCCCCATTTTGTTAAAACTGAATCAAGCCGCCACCGTGTATGTGCCGCGGGTCACCTTTGAAACCGTGCAAACGACCAATGCCCTGCCAATCCCGGCCGCGCAATGGGCCCAATTACCCAATTATAACGCCAATGGCTTGACCGGATTGCCCGCCGGAGGTCCATTCCACTTGCTGGTTTGCGCCCAGGAAAATCCCCAACAATTGCCGCCGGGTAATTATCTGGTCAATGCCTCCGGCCACGTGGCTTGGAAAGCGCGCGAGAATTTTGGCGCCAGCCTCAAAGCCCCGCTGGCGAATCTGACCGTCCAGGAACATTTGGCCGGACCGCAAGCGGACACGGATGCGGGAACCTATTGGGTGTGGCAAAAAAACGATGCCACTGATGGGCCTAAAGGCCGGTACTTGGTCGACACCCAGGGCGTGCCCGCCTACTTGGTCGATCCCGGCATCAATGGCACGCACAGTACCCGGCCCGATGGCACCACGGTGACGAAGTTCCAAGCGCCGAAAGCCACGCTCATGTCGTATATCATCAAAGGCATCTTAAGCCGCGAGTTGCCCTGGGGCTTGGTGTTGATCGGAGTGATGATTGCCATCATGCTGGAAATGGCCAACATCCCCTCGCTGGCTTTCGCGGTCGGGGTTTACTTGCCGCTATCCTCGTCCAGCCCGATCTTTATCGGCGGCATGATCCGCTGGCTGGTGGATCGCTACCTGGCCCGCAAACACCGGGCCGCCAATCTGACCGCCGAGCAACTCACAGCCGAGGGGGATCGCAGCCCCGGGGTGTTGCTGGCTTCCGGCTACATCGCCGGGGGCGCCATCGCGGGCATTATCATCGCCTTCGCGGCGGGCGTGCTGGTTACCTTCTCGCGCCAAATCTCCGATTGGTCCGAAGCGCATAACCCATTTCAAAGTGGCGTCAATGCCGATTTGCTTTCGCTCATCCCCTTCGTGATCCTGTGCTTGGTCCTCTACCTCACTGGCCGCGAGATTCTCTTTAAGGGCCGGAAGCCGAACGAACGCGCTATTTGAAAGTGTTGAAATACCCGGCCTATTAACGTTTTTCCGGATTGCGCTTTCCCTGGGGGCTATAATTCCAAATCGCTGTCAAGTTGAGA
>DBTJ01000163.1:12610-22095 GCA_002306985.1 Verrucomicrobia bacterium UBA1319 | reverse complement strand
GTTCGCCGGTAGGACTGCTGCCGACGTGGTAGGGATTCATCGTCAAACAAGCTTTGTCGTCTTGCGACCCCGCCATAAATGAGTGATCGATGAATTCCTCATAATTGTCCGAGGGGCTCAAGGAACTTTTCAGGCGCAAAAAGGCCAGGGCGGAGGCTTTGCGTTCCGTCCGTTGTTTGGCAAATCCGCACAATGACTCGGCCATCGCATACGCCCGGGAAAACGGAAAATGGGTTTTGCAGAAGACAATCCCGGCGCAGGCGGTAAGCGGCGAAAGTTGGGGAATCTCCGCCTGCAACGGTTTAAAGAGCTTTTGGGTTTGACACTCCAACTTCTGGAGATACTCAACCGCAAATTTCAGGGCGTATTTAGCCTGAATCACGCAGGTGAAATCTTCCCCCGCGCACACCAGCGGGCGCAAGGGCACAAACCCTTTCTGGCCCGCGATTTTATTCAGCACCAATTCCGTCGCGGCCTGCGCCGCCAGGCGCGAGGCTTCATCAATGGCCGCGCAGAGATCCTGATAGGTTTTCGCGCCATTGGGTTTTTCTTTGAGCTCACCGACGCATCGCATCATGGCCGAGCCCAAGCCATTCGCGTCCGCGTGAATGACCGCGAGATACGGATTCGTCTCTGTGCCCAGTTTATTCAGATCCGGGTGCCATTTATTCCAAGGCCCCCCCTCAAAAAACTCTGGCTTGTGGGCGGAAGGTATAATTTTCTCCAAAAGCGTCCCCCCGGCTCTCCTGTCAGCGGCCTCCCGTTTGCGTTTGGATTCCAAATCTACCGCATCCTGTTTGTCGGCCTGGTCCAATGGATCAACCAAATGGCTGGCCGGCAACCCCGTCCGCCGGTTACGCGCCACCACCGGCCCCGCCTCGGGCAACGCAACCGAGGGCAGATTCCGGTTGGCGTTAAGTGCCCTCTCGGCTTGTTCGACCGCCTTGCCCAAATCGTTCTCCACCTTCACCAAGGCGATGCTAAGTTCCAAACCGGGGGCATATTGGCTCGCCAGCAAAGGCCATATTCTGGCCAATTGGCGGGCCTCCGCCTCCGAGTCGAACAGCAAGCGCGCGCCCCCCGAAACATCCGCCAGCACCGTTAGATTGCCGACAAAAGCGCAGGCGTTGAGCACCATGCTAAGAAAACCCCGGCCATCGGTCCGATGCAGGGTCTCGATCAATTCGCTGCCCCCCACCATTTCTTTCAAGGGATCGCTGCGCAACACATAACCTTGAAGCCCTTTGGCGGCGGAGACAAACAGCCATTTCGCCGGGGGGGGCGCCGCCGGTGGGGCGTCGGCTGGTGGAGAATCGGGGATCATATCCATTTTAGTTGAAGCACATTCCAGCCCAAAATATGGTCGAGCGGCACAGCCTGCCCGATGGCCGGGCGAAGGCCGTCTTTGTAATTCGGGGATAGCACCCAGCATTCGGCAAACTCCCGGCCATTCAAGACGGGCAGCAAATCCGGGCTCAGGCGGATCGTGGGCCGGTCTTCATGCGCGCAAGAAAGGTCGAAACCGGCCGTGGCACTCGCGGCGGCCAGGGTTTCCTGGTGCCCCCAAAAAGAATGCACCTCCGCTCCGGCGGCCGCTTCCTTTAAAGCTTCCAACGGCCGCGGTGAAATGTGGACTTCACGGCGAATCAGAGTTAGGGAAAAAGCATTCCCTATAAGCAGGCTGTGATTCGATTTCATGCAATTCCTCCTGAAATCAAACGCTCCAATGCGTCGCGTCCGCAACGCCCCCTTAATATGAATGAACTAAATACTAATCCGAACAAGCAATATAGCAATATAAATGTGATGCCATTTTATAACAGGAAGAGTGGTGGCGCGTTTATGGCGGTTTTCACAACTATCCCGGAGAAATTAGAATAACGTTAGGTAGAAAAAAGGCCCGCTGGCGGTGATACCCCAAAAATCTCCCCATGCACTCGTTTGACTGGACCACCTTCTGAAAAACCCGCATCTCCTTCCCGTCACAACGAGTAGCCGACTACTCATAGTCGTTTGACTCCCAGTTGGCATCATGTCGAGCGACAACAGGTCACAACGAGTAGCCGACTACTCATAGTCGTTTGACTGTACCACTTGTAAAGGATTGATACTCAGTTGTCAATTTGGTTCTTTTCGGAAACCTCCCTCTTTTTGACCGTTATTGAGGTGAAAACCGGGGAGGTTTCTGAAAAGGGGATTGGTTTTGGGTCGGGAGGGCACGCAAATATTTCCAGCCGCCTTTGTCCTGCAACCCAATGCCAGCCGTTCCTTGGCCGGCAGCTACCGCAACCTCGCTGGCGCAGCACGAGTTCGCCTAATGAGCAGTCGGTGACAGGGGAAATGATCGGCCTGTTCGTTGAGCGGCAACCAGCATCTCCATCGCCGATCCGAAAGCTACCGCCAACATATCCGTCGCAAGCTCGGAGCTTACGAACGGCATATCCAAGTGGGGCTCATCGCCCAGGGCTTGCTCCAATATTTGGCGCTCAACTTCCGGCGGGCCACCTGGTTTAATTTCCACACCTGTATTCGCATGGCGGCCCCGAAAAACCCCCATCCGAATGGGGGGGTGGCTCAGGCGCTGCGTCACACCTGGCCGCAATTTCTCCGCGATTGCGCCCAGAGCCTTACGCTCAAGAAATTCCTGGCCTCAAAAATCAGCCGCCGATTCTGCCGCTATTCAGACGTTTTCAACCTCGACGAAGCCGCCTGAACGTTGCACTGTCCCGTTGTAAACACTCGCGCTGTATTTCTCCGAAAAATCTTTTGCCAAAATTAAACAATCATCTTTGTAACGTTTTGCGATAGAGGTTGTTTCAAGCTCATGCCAAGATTTTAGGAGCGCGGCCAGACACTTGCGGCGATACACTTTTGCCCCTTCTTTTATGCCCTGTTGGCCAGCAAGACGCTCTTTGAATATGGAAATCGCCTCCCCTACAGTCATCTTACCGTCATTAAGAGAGCCTCGATCCCCCCAGTTCAGCGGTTTTCTCTTTGATGAAATCGTTTAGCCGGAGCTTGGCCACGCTGATGACGCTTGTCTTCAGGGTTTGCCGAAAAAGCTTGCCTCTAAGGCGAACTCTGGCGAAATAGACGCCCGATGGCTTATAGCGGACCAAATTCGAGACTGGGGTTTTTACCCAATCCGATTGATTTTCAGATGCTCCCTCTGACTGAATGGGATCTGGTTTCATCCATACAGTATCAGATTACAGTATCAGATGGTCAGTTTTTGGATAAATCTGTTTTCGCAAGTCATTGAATTCAATTTGGTTGGGCCCATAGCTCAGCGGTTAGAGCAGGCGACTCATAATCGCTTGGTCGCTGGTTCAAATCCGGCTGGGCCCACCATTTTTTACCGCATTTTTCGATATTAAGCCCTTTTTCATAGTAGTTTGCGCGGTTTAGGCACTCTCCCCTGATTTTTTGTTTTACGTGGTGGACATCACGATACATGGTGGACACAAATCAACACATCCCCCAACACAAGGAAAATGGAGGTTTCATGATATTTCCTCGTGAATCAGCGGCGCGTATCGCATTTGCCCAAAGAAACAGACGATGCAGGGAAGAAGGTCGAAAATACCGGTCGCTTTCAGTTTTGTCGATCATTTGGCCATCGAGTGCGGGCGTTTGTGCCAGCAGGGAATCAGGTCAGCAAATGCCCTCACCCACGCCAACCCTGTGCGGCTTAGTTACTACATGTCCATCAAGCATTCTAAAAAACTTCCCGCTTTTAAACATCTTCCTTTCCTTTGGGTGATCTAATTATGGATCTGCCTAAGTCAAACGCGAAGCCGTCCGGCATGGCTACGGGTGAAGCGCTTGCGGGGGTGAATGCCGCCTGGTGGATACGGCGGTTGGGCGGTAAGCATTCGAGCGCCACCTGGCGGCGTGGCGGAAAGAGATAACGGATTTGGAATCCTTGCTAATCGATGAAACATCTATTCCTGATAGGATTTTGTTGGCTGCGGTGGTTTCGCCGGTTTTGGCTAGGAGTACTGTTTGGACGGTGACGCCAAAGAATCTGGATTGTGGTCCGTTTGTCTTTGCGGTCACGAATAGTCCAACCCATGGCGGGGTATGCTTTCAGGTGACTATCACGGCGAAGCAAGGGAAGGTGCCGCCTCAGAGCGTGGGGAGCATCGGTTTCGTTCGATTAACCGATCGGACCCAGACGATTGGACCCCTCACGACGGAAACGCCAATGGTCTTGAAAAAGACGGACCGCGTTTGGACGGCGACCTTTATCGCCCCGCCCGAGTTATTGCGAAATCCGGAGGCTTGCTTGGTTTTGGAGGTTGGCCCAGCGGCGGGTCGAAGCGTCGCCTCGGCGGATTTTTTCACGCTCAAACTGCGCGATTTTAATAAATAATCGCGCGTTTGGCGAGCGGTGGGAGAAGACCCGTCGCGGGGTCCTTCCCACGCTTTTAGCCGCGGTATTATTTCTTAAAGGTCGTGCGGTCCGCCACCCAGGCGATGTCCGTCCGTTCCGCCGTCGGCACCGACAAGGGGAATCCGGTGCCGCTCTTTTTGATCGCGCGCAGGGTGCTGGCGTTTTGCCAGCGTTTGATTTCGGAGTGGCCGTCCGCGAAGGAAAAACCCGCGGCGCCGTTGTGGTAGGAGGCCGGCAAATCGCTCCAAGTGGCGCGTTCGGCGGGATCGGCCGCCGTGCAGAACACAAACCAACCGTCGTTGATGCTGTCGGGATGCTCGTCCAAAAGCACGTAATAGCGGACCGGGTTGATCAGGTCCGAAGTTTTAATGAATTGCTGCCACTTGGTGTTGATCGGCGTGCCCGCGTTGTCTTGCGGACCAACAAACCCGTTCATCGACACGCTCCGGACTCGCTTGCCGAGGGGGCAGGCGCTGAGATCGGCGGGGCATTTGAAAATATCGACATTGCGCGCGACGTAGGGGCCGAGCTTGGAATTCGCCAGCAGCGTCTTGTTCGTGTTCTGCTGATCGGACCCCCAGCTCATCACGTTGGCGGTCCAGTTGTTCGTATCCGAGGTGGACGAAGGTTTGTTATAAACAAGGCGATCGTTGTTATCCTGGGAGTACATGATCCAGGCCAGGGTTAGCTGCTTGGTGTTGCTCAGGCACAGGATGCCTTGGCCCTTCTGTTTGGCCTTGCTTAGGGCGGGCAAGAGCATGCCCGCCAGGATGCCGATGATGGCGATTACGACCAAAAGTTCGATTAACGTAAATGCTCGGCCGCTGGGACGCGCCATCGCGCGCGCCCGCAAGCCCGATTTTATATCTATTTTCATATTCATATCTTCCGCCGCGCTTCGCGCCGACGACCCGTTTAACTTTGATTCCGCGCTCTCCCAGGGTCAAGCGGATTCCCAAAAGCATTCGCCGCTGAAACCGGCGGCGCGCGCACCCAACTCGCCGGCAAAAGTTAACGTCGCTAGGTGGCGATGGCGGCTGACGGAATATGGAGTTCGCATCGCCCCCCCGGTTGCGACGACTCCGGCTACGGGAGTATGGCCACGCGATAAAAAGCCAAGCCGGCGGGCCGGGTGAGCACCGCGCGCGTCTGGGTGCCGGTGGCGGTAACCGTGGCCGTCGCGCGCCAAGGACTATGCCATGAATCGCGGATTAAAATCTCATAGGATTGGCCGGAAACCGATTGGAAATAGAGCGCAAACTGGCTTGCCTCAATGGGGGTTTTATCCCCGTCGCTCAAATCCTCGGGCCGCGCCACCGCTTCGAACGCCAGGACGGATTGGCGGTCCGTTGGGTCCGTGCCGGCCGTCCATTCTTGCGCGTTAGTCAAGCCGTCCAGATCCGCGTCAGCCTGCTCCCCGCTGGCGTTGGGGTACTGGTCCGCCAGACGGTAGCGGGCCGCCCATTGGTCGAAAGTTTGAATCCATTGGGCTGCGGGTTGGCCGCCGAAAGTCGTTCCCCAACCCGTTTTGCCGGGCGGATAGTACACGGTTAATTCATGGTCGCGGTCAAATACCGAATCGCCCAAAAGATCCGGGGCGTTGCCGGTAAAGTAGACGCTCGCGAGTTCGGCGCATCCGGAAAAGGCCCCGTCGCCGAGGCGGGCCACGTTCCCGGGCACGGTGATATTCGTCAGGCCCGAGCAGCCTTGGAAAGCGTTAGCCCCGATGCTGGTCAAGCTGTCGGGCAGGAAGATGTCGGTTAAGTTGCTCGAGCCGACGAAGGCGCCATTCTCAACGCGCACGACTTTCAGGCCTGCGATTCGTGAAGGAATGACGACGACGTTTCCGTCGCCGAGGTATTGGGTGATGGCGACGGTGGTTGGGGTTAGCTTGACGTAGTTAAACGGGACGGGGAACCCCATTTGGGTTGGACAACCCAGGAAAGTCGTTCCCCAGCCTGTGGTTCCGTCTTGATAATAGACGGTTGCCTGGATGGGGAGATAGGGCAGGGCGTCCGGAATCGGCGCGGTTTCCGTCGGCGCGTTGCCTGCGAAATTTAAAGCCCTAAGCCGGGAGCAACCGTAAAAAGCGGACACCGCGATGGCGTTGACACTTTTCGGGATCGTGATGGCCGTCAGCGCCGCGCAGCCGTAAAGCGCCGCATGGTCGATATGGGTCAAGGTTGGGGGCAGGACGAGTTGCGTCAATCCGGCGCAATTCAAAAAGGCCCAAGCTCCCAATGATTGAAGATTTTGGGACAAGGTAACGCGGGTTAGCCCCGTACAGCCGGCGAAGACAAAATTGTCTATTTGCGTTACGCCGTCGGGGATTTTGATTTCTCTCAACCCGGTGCAGCTGGCGAACGCGCCTTCCCCGTTTGACGCGCCGCCGAGGGTGGTTAAGCGGCTGGGCAAAGACACGTTCGTTAGTCCGGAGCAATTGGCGAACGCGCCATACTCAACGATGGCCACGCGATCGGGGAGGATTAGGTTTTTTAGGGCGGTGCAGCCATAAAATGTTTCCCACTCCAGATTGGTCAAGCTATTGGGCAAGTTGAGGGCCTTTAAGCTGCGACAGCCGTAAAAGGTGCCTTGCCTGATTAACGTTAAATCCTTGGGGAAGTCGACGTTGGTCAAAGCGATGCACGCGCTGAAAGCCCCTAAGCCGATATTGGTTGCGCGATTGGGAAGGGCGATGCTGGTCAGGCTTGGACAATTATAAAACGCATAGTCTCCAATCACCTGGACGGATTCGGGCAGGGACACATTATCCAGCTCGTCACAGTCAGAGAACGCCATTTTCCCGAGGCTGATCAGCTGGCTGGGAAGCTCCACCGTCCTTAAGGAAGAACAGCTTGCGAAGATGCCCGTCTCAAGCTGCGTCAAATTGCGGGGCAAAACGACACGGGTGAGGTTGGCGCATGAAGTAAAGGCGTGTTGCCCAATGCTGGCCAAGTCGGCCGGGAACTCGAGGTTCGATAGTTTTGAACATCCAAAGAACGCGAATTCATCGATCGCGGTCAACGAGGCGGGCAGGACGACGCTTTCCAGCGCGGCGCAGCGGTTGAAGGCGGACGGGCCAAGGCGCGTCAGGCCGTCGGGCAGATGGACGGTTTTTATTTGCTGGTTTCCGTCGAAAGAGTTATCGCCCAGGCGCGTTACGGGCAGGCCTTCCAGGGTGGCCGGCACGTTGACGGTTTGATCACTGCCGGTGTACTTAATGATGCTGACGGCGCCATCGAGAATCTCGTAGCTAAAATCGCCGCTTTGGCCGGCGCGCAGGGTGGTAAGGCAGGCAATCCCGAGCAATGCTTTTAACAGCGTTTTAAAAAGAGCGGGTCGCCGCGGTTCGGAACCTGGTTGTAAAAGTGTCATGGGTGGCTGGCTCCCTTGTGGTTAATCTAGGTTCGTTTTTTCTAACCAAAAATCCCATTTCGGATGGCTAATAAATAGCAATTATTATGCCAATAATAAAGAGAATCTTGGCGGTGTCCCTCCATGTCCGCGGGAGCGATATCGCGCTCATCCGCTTAGTTTTTTGGGGCCAAGTTCGCGGATTCGATAACTTCAATCAATTTCAAGCCGCGGCCGGCTTGAAACCGGACCCACGGATCGGGATCGTTTAGCGCCTGTTGAAAATCCTTTCGGTACGGGACCGCGTTGGCGCCGAAGGAAAGTAGGGCGCCGATGGTTTTTTGGCGCATGCACGTGTCGGGCGAGTTCAAGAAAGGCAGGATTTCGGGCAGGCACCGGGCCGGTTGGCGGCCGATCATGCCGAGGGCGTCGATGGCGTGGCCTTGGATGATGTTGTTGGTTTGATGCAGCGCGTCGATCAGGAGGGGAATGGCGGGTTCGGCTGCCGCCCCGAATTGGCCCACGGTGATCGCATTTTCCAGCCAAGTCTGGCTATCGCTCAGGTCTTTCAGTTTAACGATCAAGGGATCAAGGGGTGCTTGCCGGATTTTCATGAGCGCGACGGTCGCGGCCGAGCGCATGCCCCAGTTGGGGCTGTTGGTGAAGGGCAGGAGATGGGGCACCGTGGGGGCGGCGGCCGGCCCGATTTCACCCAGCAAATAGGCCGCCCGGTGTTGCCACGCCTCGCGGGATTGCCGGATCGCCCGGCTGGCGGGTTCGGAAATCCGGCCCAATAAACGCGTTCCCCATCCGGTGGTCGGCCTTTCCAGGCGCTCCAGCAAATAGGGGATCGCCGCCGGGCACAGCGCGCGAAAGGCCTCCTGTTCGGTGGCGGTGGGCGCCGAAGCCTCGATTTTGAGGCTGAGATAAAACCATTTCTCCATCGTTCGCCCTTGATAGGAGGGTTCCGGCGACCGTCCGGCTAGCCATGCCGCTCCGAGCAGCGTCGCCAGGGCGGCGGCGATCCCGAGGCGTTTGGAGGTAATTTTCATGGGCAATTGCGCTCGCGGCCCCGTCGTCCGGTGGCGGACCAGCGAGGTTCGGCGCGGGCGCAAGGCGAGTTTGGTTCAAGCCGTAGTATAATCCAGCCGGGTTGCGCAAAGCAAGGGGTGTTTAGCCGGCGTTTGGGCCCCTGAAAAACGGCGGACCGCGCGCGCCACCCGGGCCGAATGGGGCCGTTATATCTTTCCATTTTTCTATTTGCTTGCCGGAATGTTCCTGGCTTTAATAGGGTTATCAATATGGCGGTCAAAGCCCAGCATAAGAAACCAGCTTCAGAAAACGTTGACGACGGTGTCGGCGAGGGGGAGAAGCCAGTGAAAACCGGGTCCAAAGCGCGCGCGCAAGCCTCGCCGAACGAGGGTGAAAACGCGCCGGCGACGGCTCAAATTCCACGGGACGAAGAGGTGGTGGAATCGGCGCCGGAAAAGGAACGTTCCACGTACGATGGCGACACGGCCATCAAGCTCTATTTACGCGAGATCGGCCTGGTAAAGCTGTTGACGCCGGACGAGGAAATCGATTTGGCGGCGCGCATCAAGAAAGGCGACAAGAAGGCGCGCGAGCAGATGATCAAGGCCAACCTGCGCCTGGTGGTCAAGATCGCCCACGATTACGAGGGCCTCGGCCTGCCGTTGCTGGATTTGATCAGCGAGGGCAACATCGGCCTCATGAA
>DBTJ01000163.1:5098-12354 GCA_002306985.1 Verrucomicrobia bacterium UBA1319 | reverse complement strand
CATCGGCCTCATGAAGGCGGTCGAGCGGTTCGACCCGGCCAAAGGCGGTAAACTTTCGACCTACGGGGCGTGGTGGATCAAGCAATCCATCAAGCGCGCCCTGGCCAACCAATCCAAAACCATCCGGTTGCCGGTGCATTTGGTGGATAAAATCTCCAAGATGCGCAAAACGGCCCTGCGGATGCATGAGGAAATGGGCCGGGAACCCACGGATGAGGAGTTGGCGGAGGAGTTGGGCATGTCTCCCAGCCGCGTGACGCAGTTGCGCACGGCGGCCATCCGGCCCGCCTCGCTCGACGCGCCCATCGGCGACGACGAGTCGAATAATTTCGCCGAGATCGTCGAGGACGAGAACGCCGAGACGCCTTACGAGGAGCTCGAAGACAAGACGGTCACCAAAATGCTCCAGGAAATGGTTAAAACGCTCGAGCCGCGCGAAGCCACGATCTTGCGCTACCGGTTCGGCTTGGACGGCGGCTCGGAGAAAACCCTCGAGGAAGTGGGCGCGAAATTCGGCGTCACCCGCGAGCGCGTCCGCCAGATCCAAAACATCGCTTTGACCAAGCTGCGGAAAATGATCCAAAAGCTCGAAGCCGTGCAGAAATAGCCGCTCTTTTAATATGCCAGTCCAACCTGTTAGCGTCGACGACATCCGCCGGGCGATCCGGAACGTGCCCGATTTTCCCCAAGCGGGCATTCAATTCAAAGATATCACCCCCGTGCTGGGCGATCCCCGGCTGTTCGCCGGGTGCGTGGATTTGCTGGCGGGCCGGTTCGCGCCCGGGGAAGTGGACGCGGTCGTGGGTATCGACGCGCGCGGGTTCATCTTGGCGGCGGCGGTGGCGTACAAGCTGCGCGCGGCGTTCGTGCCGATCCGCAAGCGCGGCAAGTTGCCATTCAAGACCTACGAACAGAGCTACGATTTGGAGTACGGTTCCAACACGGTGGCGCTCCATGTGGACGCGGTGAAACCGGGCTGCCGCGCGCTGTTGGTGGATGATCTGCTGGCCACGGGCGGCACCGCCTGGGCGGCGGTCGAGCTGCTCAAGCAGGTGGACGCTCGCGTGTTGGAGATTTGTTTCATGATCGAGCTGGGGTTTCTGGACGGCCGTAAGCGGCTGGCCGGTTTGCCCGTCCGGTCGCTGGTTACTTTTTAGCGGCGGCGGGACGAATTGTTTGCCGTCATTCCGCGCCCGGTATACTCTCCCGGCGTGACTGTTTGGTTTTATGCCCTCGACGCTGGTTTATTCCAATGGCTCAACCATGCGTTGAGCAATCCGGTGTTCGACGTTTTGATGCCCTGGCTCAGCGGCAACGCCGCGTTCGTGCCCGCCGCCGCGCTGGCGATCGGGGCGTTGCTCTGGCGCGGCGGATTGCGGGGGCGGCTGTGCGTGTTGCTGCTGGCGCTGGTCATCGCGCTCACCGATGGCGTGGTGTGCAAGCAGCTGAAAAAGGCCGTGGGCCGGGAGCGTCCATTCATGAGCCTGCCGGATGCGCGGGTGCTCGTGGGCAAGGGTGCCAGCGGCAGTTTCCCTTCTTCGCACGCGGCCAACTGGTGCGCCGCCCTGGTCGTACTGGGCGCGTATTACCGGCGCAGTTACTACGCGACCGCGCCGCTGGCGGTGGCGGTGAGTTTTTCGCGCGTCTACAACGGCGTGCATTATCCCGGCGATATTCTGGCCGGCATGCTGTTGGGCGCGGGCACGGCATGGCTGACCCTACAGGCCGCCGAGCGGACTTGGCGCTGGGTGGGCGGCCGTTGGTTCCCCTTGTGGCAGCCGCTTTTACCTTCTTTATTGTATCCGGATCAGGCTTCACCCGCGAGCGCTCCGCCGGGGGGCGGTCCTGAGTTGGCGGCCGAGACGGAGCGCCATTGGCTGCGGCTGGGTTATTTGGCCATCGCCATCATGCTGGTGACCCGCTGGCTCTACATCGCCAGCGGTACGGCCGAATTGAGCGAGGACGAGGCGTATCAGTGGACGTGGTCCAAGCACTTGGCGCTTTCCTACTACAGCAAGCCGCCGCTGATCGCGTACACGCAGTTTTTGGGCACCTCGCTTTGGGGGGATACGGCGTTTGGCGTGCGCTTTTTCGCGCCGGTTATCTCCGCGATTTTAGGGTGGCTGCTGCTGCGTTTTTTGGCGCGCGAGGTGAACGCGCGCGCGGGCTTTTTCTTGCTGTTGATCGCCAACGCCGCGCCGCTCATGGTGGCGGGCTCGGTGTTGATGACCATCGATCCGTTGTCGGTGCTCTTTTGGGTGGCCGCCATGGTGGCGGGGTGGGGCGCGCTTCGGGACAACCGGACCAGTCAATGGGCGTGGGTGGGGTGGTGGATGGGTTTGGGTTTTTTAAGCAAGTATACGGCCCTGCTGCAATGGGTCTCGTGGGGGGTACTCTTCGCCCTGTGGCCGCAAGCGCGGGCTCGCCTGCGGGGCAAAGGGCCTTGGATCGCCTTGGCCGTGAACCTGCTTTGCACCCTGCCGGTGCTCCTTTGGAACCTGCAACATGATTGGATCACCGTCGCGCACGTCGCCTCCAACGGCGGGTTAAATCGAGCCTGGAAGTTTTCGCACCGGTTTTTTGTCGAGTTCACCGGCGCCGAATGGGGGTTGCTCAACCCGGTGTTTTTCATCGCGGCGATTTGGGCGGCGGCGCGATTCTGGCCGCGCTGGCGACGGCGGCCTTTGCTCCTGTACTTGTTTTGCATGGGCGCGCCGCTGTTCCTTTTTTACTGGCTTTACACGGTGCGGTATCGGGTGCTGTTGAACTGGATCGCCCCCTCCGTGTTGCCCCTCTTCGCCCTGATGGTGGTTTACTGGGAGGAACGCTGGCGGCAAGGGGCGCGTCGCGTGGCGCGGTTTATGTGGGCGGGGTTGATTTTGGGTTGGGCCGTCACGATTTTGATGCTATTTCCGGCGCTCATGACCAAGAATCCGTACTTTCCCAAGGACGCCCGGTTGGACCCGTTGCGCCGCGTGCGGGCTTGGAGCGACACCGCCCAGGTGGTCGAGGTCGCCCGCCAGAAGCTGCTGGCCGAAGGCAAGCCGGCGTTTATAATCGCGGACCACTACGGCATCACCGGCCACTTTTCCTTTTACATTCCCGAGGCGCGGGCGGCGGTCACCCGCGAGCCCCTGGTTTTCTACCGGTCCAGCGACGCGCCGGAAAACCAATTTTATTTCTGGCCCGGCTACCAGAACCGCAAGGGGCAAAACGCCATCTTCGTCCAGGAAAACGACACGCCGCAACGCGTGCCGGAGCGGATCGAGCGGGAGTTCGCCTCCGTGGAAGACCTGGGATTGATGGAAATCAAGCGTCAGGGCCTGGTGTACCGGCGCATGCAGCTGTGGGCCTGCCGGGGGTTAAAATGAGCGACCGCCTCGCCACCGTGGCTTGGCCGGTGACGCGTTACGATTTGGACGTCACGCTCGCCAGCGGCCAGACGTTCGGTTGGAAGCGCCAAGGCGACTCTTGGACCGGCGTGGTTCAGGGCCGCTGGGTCCGCTTGCGCAGCGTCCCCGGCGCCATTCCCGTCGCCACCCCGGGGCGGCCGGGCGATTGGCGGTGGCTGCGCGATTATTTGCAGCTCGACGCGCCCCTGGAACGCATCACCGCCACGTTCCCGAAGGACCCGTGGATGCAGGCCGCCATGGCCGCGTGTCCCGGCTTGCGGCTCTTACGCCAGGAACCCTGGGAATGCCTGGCCTCGTTCATCCTTTCCTCCACCAAACGCATCGCGCAGATCGAGCAGGTTTCGGAACGCTTGCGCGCGCGCTTCGGCAAGCCGGTGCCCGTGCCGTCGGGCGAGCCCCCCGCCTGGGCGTTTCCGAGCGCGGAGCGGTTGGCCGCGTGCGCCGAGGCGGAACTGCGGGCATGCAAGCTGGGCTTCCGCGCGCCCTATCTGCTCGCGGCGGCGCGCTTCCAGGCCGAAGGCAAGCTGGATTGGAACCAATTGGGCAGGGGAACCCTCGGCGAAGCGCGGGAACAATTGATGCGCATTCCTGGTGTGGGCCGCAAGATCGCCGATTGCGCGCTCCTTTTCACCGGCCTGTTTCCGGAGGCGTTCCCCGTGGACGTCTGGATCGAGCGCACGCTGCGGGCGCACTACTTCCCGAAGGGCCGCGCCACGCCAAGGGAAATCGAGCGCTTTACCGCCAGTTACTTCGGGCCTTACGCTGGCTACGCCCAGCAATACCTCTTCCACTACGCCCGGACGCAAGGCGCGTAAGGGGCGCGGCCGCGCCCGGGGGGTGAGTTATGCTTAATCGCAGCATAAGCGAATATTAAAACCATCTTCACCGCGGCGTAAATTATTTGACAAGTCGGTGAAGAAACGTAGACTGTGTTTAATAACGATATAAATGATCGTTAATAAAACCGGTGGGTTATCCCTGTGATTCCCCTTACACGCGGGCGCCCGTAGAGTAATGCTTGGCGCGCCTCGCGCCTCATAATGGTTCGAAGGCCATCCTTAAGCGGGACGGGCGGGGGTGGATATTTTTTTGATGGGGAAAACGCGGGTTTTCCTTTGCGGGCTTAATAACGACCATAATGATGGTATATAATTTCTGGCGACGCACGTCGGAAGGCTGGCCCAGGGTTCTGCGGGGGAAGCAGGAAGACTTCGCGGCCATCGGATCAAAAACTGAACCTAAAAACGAAAACAGGACACGTATGAATTATTGGCAACGAAACTATCGGCAAGCGCGGACGGGCTTGCTGCTAGGCTTGGCCTTGGGCGGCGCTGGGGCGGCTCAGGCGGGGTATCCCGAGCAGATTAGCGCCTTAAGTCCGCTCGGTTATTGGCGATTGAACGAGACCACGCAGCCGGCGGCGGCGGATATCGCCGCCAATCGCGGCTCGGCCGGCGCGGCGGCCACGGGATATTACAGCACCGCGAATGTCAACCACTCGGTGACCGGCGCCTTGGCGGGTTCCTCGGACACGGCGGTGTGGTTGAACGGCTCGTCCGGGAAGGTATCCGTGCCGTGGACGGACGGGGTGCAGAATTTGAAGCCGCCCTTCACGGTCGAATTTTGGGTGAACACCGACACGGCGTCCTTCGGCTCCGTGCCGTTGAGCAACGCCGATCGCGCGAACGGCCGCTCGGGCTGGCTGTTCTACGAGGCGGGGGAGCGCGCCAACGCGTCCACGATTGCCGGGCAAGCCTGGAACTTTTGGCTCGGCGACGCCGGCGGGTACACCATTTCCTTGGCGGGCACCACGGCGGTGCAGGCCGGGGTCTGGTATCAAGTGGCGGGTGTTTACGATGGCACCAACGCGTACCTGTATGTGAACGGCGTCCAGGAAGCCACCGGTTCCGGGGCTTACCAGCCGAATGAAGCCCAGCCGTTGACCATTGGCACCCGGTATGACGGGACGGCCTATTCGTTTGGCGGCTCGGTGGATGAGGTGGCCCTGTATCCCAGCGCCCTATCGGCCGCCGAACTGTTGGCGCATTATAAAAACGGCGTGAGCTCGGCGCCCGCGACGGCTTACGATCAGCTCGTGCTGAGTTCGAAGCCGGTGGCCTATTACCGGCTCAACGAAGCGGCTTATACCGAACCCACCTCGTACCCCGTGGCCAAAAACGCGGGCGGCGCGGGCGCGGCCGCCAACGGCGCCATCCATCCGGGCGTGGCGGTGGCGGAAGCCAGCGCGCCGTTCACCGGTTTCGGGACGGACAACTACGCCGCCCAATTCAACGGCTACCAAGGTTATGTGGATTTGGGCAATCCCGCCGAATTAAACTTCACCGGCGAGATCACTTTGCTGGCCTGGGTGAATCCGAACTCCACTTCCAGCTCCGGCCTCCAGGATATTATTATCCACGGTTACGGCGCGTCGTCCGAAGTGGGCTTGCGCTTGAATAGCGGGTCGTACCAGGCGTTCTCCTACGATGGCAGCGACCACGCCGCGAGCTACGCCATTCCCGGGGAAGATGTCGGTAACTGGGTGTTCCTGGCGGGGACTTACGATGGCGCGCAATGGAATCTCTACCGCAACGGCGCGTTGGTGGCGACCAAGACCGACACGGTGGGCGCGGTGACGGTCGACGACGTCAATTGGGCCATCGGGGCGAAGGGCGACGGCACCGAGCGGTATTTCGACGGCCGGATCGACGAGGTGGCGGTGTTCGGCAAATCCCTGACGGCGGCGCAGATCGCGGGGATCTACGAAGCGGCCAACGTGCCGCCATTCATCACGACCCAGCCGCAAGCCCCGGCGGGCGCGCTTTACGCGGGGAACGACGCCAGCCTGTTTGTGGCGGCCGTGGGCACCCGTCCGATCGCCTATCAATGGCGCAAGGACGGCGCCGCGATCGCCGGCGCCACCGCCTCGAATTGGGTGGCGAACGCCCTGGCGGTCGCCGATTCCGGCGCCTATGACGTGGTGATCACCAACGGGTACGGCGCGATTACCAGCGCGGTGGTCAACTTGAGCATTCAGGTCGCCAGCGCGCCGATCATCACCACCGCGCCCCGGGCCCAAACGCGTTACGCGGGCGCCCAGGCGAACTTCGTCGCGGCCGCCAGCGGGAGCACGCCGTTGGCTTTCCAATGGCTGTTCAATGACACCAACACGATCGCCGGCGCGACCGGCGCGAGCTACCAGATCAGCTCGGTGGCGTTGGCCGACGCGGGCCAGTATCGCGTGGTGATCACCAACGCTTTTGGCGCGGTCACCTCGGCCCCGGTGGCGCTGACGGT
Organism: Verrucomicrobia bacterium UBA1319; assembly: GCA_002306985.1. Lineage (GTDB taxonomy): Bacteria > Verrucomicrobiota > Verrucomicrobiia > Limisphaerales > UBA1319 > UBA1319. The sequence continues at coordinate 5,644 of DBTJ01000163.1, read as the reverse complement.
TCAGGCCGCGCCCACGACGGGCTACGCGCAAGCCGTGCTGGCCGACGCGCCGGTGAGCTATTGGCGGCTGAATGAAAGCGCGGGCGCTTGGGCGCAGGATTCCCTGGGCCGGCACGACGCGCAATACCTCAACGTCGCCCTCGGTCAGCCGGGGTATTCGGCGCTCGACGCGGACACGGCGATCCGCGTGGGTCCGGCCATCAACAGCCGCGTGGTGGTGCCCGACCTCGACTTTTCCAGCGGCGCCAACTTCTCCTTGGAAGCCTGGGTGAAAGTGGTGGGCGCGCAGTCCGGTGACGTGGGCGTTTTGGCCAAAGGCACCGGCGGCGGCGGCGAGCAGTTCGACCTGGACATTTACGGCGGGAGTTACCGGTTCTTCGTGCGCGACACCACCGGCGCCACCAAATTGATCTCCAGCACCGGTTCGCCCGACGGCCAATGGCAACATCTGGCGGTGGTATACGACGCGACGGGCGGGCAGATTTATCTCTACCTCAACGGCGAGGTGGTGGGCTCGACGGAAACCGCCAGCGGCGGGCTCTACGC
>DBTJ01000163.1:2303-4822 GCA_002306985.1 Verrucomicrobia bacterium UBA1319 | reverse complement strand
ATTTAGCACCGGCGCCCGCCAATCCGGCTCGGGCGATTATGATTATAACGTCAACGGGTTCATCGACGAGGTGGCCGTGTACGCCACCGCCTTGAGCGCCGAACGCGTGACGGCCCATTACCTGGCGCGCTATGGCGCGAACACCGCGCCCATCATTCGCGCGCAGCCCGTGGCGGCGACTCATTACCTCAACGCCACCGCCGCGTTTAGCGTGGAGGCGGGCGGCTCGGATACGCTGGCCTACCAATGGCAATACAACGGCGCGGACCTGGACGGCGCCAACCTCAGCACGCTGACCGTGGGGCCCTTGACCGCCGCCCAGGCGGGCAATTACCGCGTAAAGGTTACGAACGCCGCCGGCGCGGCCACGAGCGAAGCCGTCGCGTTGACCGTCCTGCCCGCGCCCACGACCCCGGTGGATATTTCCGCGGGGCAAATCTTGCATTTGGCCTTCGACGGGGATTATCAAGATGTGTCGACTCGGGGCAACCACGGGGCCAAGGTGAATTCGCCCGCCTTCGTCGCCGGCAAAGTGGGCGCGAAAGCGCTGCATGTGGCCACGGATGCCTCCGCGCAAACTTATAATTACGTGTCCCTGGGCAAGCCCGCGGACTTCAACTTCAGCTCGAACGCGAGCTTCTCGGTCGTGTACTGGGTGCGGTTGCCCGCCGGGGCTTTGCCCGGGGATCTGCCGTTCTTCACCAGCGCGAACAACTCGACCTACAACACCGGTTTCACCTTCGCCCCCTCTTACCAAAAAGGCGGCTGGGCGTGGTCCTTGAATGGCACCGGCGTCTATGGCGCCGACGCTTCCATCAACGACGGCGAATGGCATCACCTGGCGCACATTTTCGACCGCGCCGGCTTCGCCACCACGTATCTGGACGGCGCGCTGGTCGATAACCGCCTCATCGTGGGGCGCATCGGCGATATCGACACGGGTCATACCGTTAACATCGGCCAGGACCCCACCGGCGCTTATGGCGAAACCGGCGAGGCGGACTTGGACGACTTGGGCGTCTGGCGTCGGGCGCTTACGGTGCTGGAAATCGAAGCCATCTACGCGGCGGGCAGCCAGGGCGTGAGCTTCACGGCCACCGCGGTGGCGGAACCTTCGGAAATCAAGATCCAGCGCGCGGGCGGCCAAGCCACCTTGACCTGGACCTCGGGCACGTTGCAGGCGGCCGACACCGTCAATGGCGCTTGGTCGGACGTTGCGGGCGCGGCTTCGCCTTACGCCGTGAGCGCGGACGCGGGCGCCAAATTCTACCGGCTTAAGAATTAAGCGAATCGGAGCCGCGCCCAGCGGGGCGACGCAGGCACCCGCCGCGCGACTCCTGGCCCCACGCCCTCCCAAGACCGGCGGCTAACGCCTCCGGCTGCTTGGGGGGGCTTTTGCTTGTCCGCCGGCGCGCGGAACCGATATTGGCGGCGCTTTTTGTTCGCCAGGATCGGCCCGAGGGGATTAAATGGAAATATGCGGCACTTCGATTCCCCTGTTCGCCGAACCGCGCGCCTTGGCGCCGGCGGCCCGCGCGCCTTCACGTTAATCGAGTTGCTGGTCGTCATCGCCATCATCGCGATCCTCGCCGCGCTGTTGCTGCCCACCTTGGGCAAGGCCAAAGAACAGGCGCGAAAAATTCAGTGCGTTAATAATCTCAAGCAGCTTTCCCTGATCTGGGTGATGTATTCCGGGGACAATGAGGAACGGCTGGTGAACAATGGCTCGGGCGAAACCGGGGCCACCTGGGTGGCGGGGAGTTTCGAGGGCACGCCGCGGGATGCCACGAACGAGTTTCTGCTGTTCGATCCGAAGCGGTCGCTCTTCGGGCCTTACCTCAAAACGGCCGCGATCTACAAATGCCCCTCCGACCGCGCCAAAGGCACCTCCGGCGGCGCGGCCCACGCGCGGGTGCGGAGTTACGCGATGAATATGCACGTGGGTTGGGAGGGCGCTTTGTACCGCAACTTGCCCGCCGCCGCGTATCGCGTTTACAAAAAAAGTTCCCAGCTCACCGTGCCGTCCCCCTCGTCCCTGTTCGTCTTTGAGGAAGTCAATCCCGATAGCATTTGCCGCCCGTTTTTCGGCGCGTTTATGGGGAGCGGCGCCACCCGCTTTTACCATCTCCCCGCCGCCTATCATAACCGGTCCGGGGTGTTTAGCTACGCGGATGGACATGTCGAGTCCCACGCTTGGCGGGATGCGCGCACGCTTATTCCCAAAACGACCGACTACCACGGGCATAACTACGCCACGCCCAACAATCCCGACGTGATCTGGCTGCGGGAACGCACCGCGGCGCTTAAGTGAAGCGCGGCGAGCTGGGCTTGGCTGGGGGCGCGCTGGGCATGGCTCGCCGCGCGCGGTTAATTAGATAATATTATATATATTATAATGGATCGTTTGAAATTAATTGTTTGCGTCGGCCTCCCGAGTTTTGGCATTTTTAACAAACTTATATCTATGAAACCTATTTCCCAATTGACGGGTTTGTGGCTCGCCTTCGGAGGGCTGTTTT
>DBTJ01000163.1:483-2052 GCA_002306985.1 Verrucomicrobia bacterium UBA1319 | reverse complement strand
TGCGGGGGACTGTTTTGTCTCGCCGCGCGGGACGCGCAAGCCGTGCTGTACACGGTGAATCTGTCCGGCTCGGCGGTGAGTTACTCGGCTCCCTCCGGGGCGCCCTTTACCGCTTCGTATACGTTTGACACCGCCACGCTGACGGCGGCCGCGCCGGTCGTGGATCCCGGCTATGCGACTTACCTCGGCGCGGTTGACGGCACTTTTAACGGCGCCGTGTTCTCGGGGATTCTGGGGGTGACGGTGTTTAGCGACGCCCTCTCGATGCCGGGCGTTTACGGGATTCAGTTGACGCTCTCCTCGACCGATTATCCGTACGCCCAAATGATCGCCACCCTGGGCAGCGCGACGCCCCTTGCCACCGGGGCGACCTTGGCGGATTTAGAGACCTACCTGGGCAACGCCGAGGCGCTTACTTACAATGCCTCGCTTGGTTTCCTGAGCGTCGAGGAGATGGCCTTGGGGAGCGTTACCCAAGTTTCGGCGACGGCCGTGCCGGACACATCCGTCGCCACGGGCGCGCTGTTGGGCCTGGGGTTGACCGCGCTGGCGGGACGGCGCGCCGGGCGCCGGTGTGCTTGAGCCGGGATTCGCCCGATGGCGGAGCGGGGGAGGCGCGCGGGCGGTTGCTTTCCAGGGCTTGGGAGACCCGCTTTCGCGCCGGTAAAAATAATTCAAAATCCGGGTCAAAGGGGGGTTGACGCGGGGACGGGCTTTTGCCAGTATCCGCGCTGGTGACCCGGTTTTCTATGCCGATCATCGCTTTAGCAGGTGGAGCGCTCGATTGAACAAATCATTCTCCCGATTGTCGAAAAGTAAGAGACACGGGCGGCGTGAAATCGAGATTCGAGCTCCCGTTTTTGACGATCGCGGAAGTTTTTATTTGCTTTTTAGCAGCCTGGCTTGGATATTGTTTACAAGGCGTGGCCGCGGAGGCTAACCGGCGATTTCTTAAATTCTCGGGGCGGCAGTTTTCCCTAGATTCGGAATTCCTGCATGTTTTCAGGATGCTGTCTGCACGGAGACTCTTTTGACACGAAAGCAATTTATTATTATGAACAAACCGCCCGTTACGGTTCCGGATTACGGTTCCGGTTATTTGGAAATATCCGAAAAAGGCTTCGGCTTTCTCCGGTCCGCGGAGAATCATTTCCAACCCAAACCGACGGATATTTTCGTCACGCCCGACACCATCAAGAAGAATTTTCTGCGCGAAGGTTGCCAGGTCGGCGGCCCGCTGCAACCGCCCCATCGCGGCACCAGCCCGCAATTAAAAGAAGTGGTCACGGTGAACGACCGGCCCTACGCCGAGTATACCAAGGCCATGCGGTTCGAGAATCTCACGACCATCGATCCCATTGAAAAATTCACCTTGGAGACGACGCCCGACCAGATCGAGGCGCGCATCATCGACTTGGTCACGCCCATCGGCAAAGGCACCCGCGGCTTGATCGTCGCCCCGCCGCGCACGGGCAAAACCACGATTCTCAAACAGATTTGCAATTCCGTGACCACGAACCATCCCGAAGTGTACGTGATGGTGTTGCTCATCGATGAGCGCCCCGAGGA
>DBTJ01000163.1:0-214 GCA_002306985.1 Verrucomicrobia bacterium UBA1319 | reverse complement strand
GAGCGCCCCGAGGAAGTCACCGACTTCCAGCGCTCCGTCAAAGCGGACGTGATCGCCTCCTCGAACGACCAGGACATCGAGACGCACGTGCGGCTCTCGCGCTTCATGATCGAGCGCTGTCGGCGCATGGTCGAATCCGGGCGCGACGTGTTCGTGCTGCTGGATTCGCTCACCCGCGTGGCCCGCGCTTACAACAGCGTGCATGGCGGCAGCG
>DBTJ01000022.1:35762-86572 GCA_002306985.1 Verrucomicrobia bacterium UBA1319 | reverse complement strand
GATGCTTTGGCGGTCGACTTGGTAATAGTGTTTCCATTTGAAGCAACGGCCCAACTTCTCCTTGAATTTAGGGTCCAGCTCCTTGATTTTTTTATCCTTGGAATCGAGCGGTTTTTCCAGGTCGGTGCCCCAGATGAGTTGAACTTTGTTCTTAATGCCGTCTTTGACTTCTTTTTGGGGAGATTCAGACTTCGGAGTGGCCGCGTCTTTAGGCGCGGATTGTTTAGCCGCTGGCTCCTGGGCGGATAGCTCCGGGGTTTCAGCCCCGAAAGCGAGGCACAGGCAAAAACAAAGATAGTAACCAGCCGCTATCAGGGGCCATCCACCCAATGTTCGATATTTCCTCATGACTTGTTTAGTTTTCCGCGGAGCGGACAAAATCGTTATAACGGATTTCCGTTGGGTGGTAAATTCTATTGGGTATCGATCCACACCACCGTTACACCCTCTTTTTCGGAGCAAAATGTCACCACACTCGAGTTGGGCATCATCGATTCCACGTTAAAGGAGGCTACGCTGGTCGAGGCATTGGCTGCCACCGGAGCGGGTCGGTTCAAAACCGGTAGCAGTATCAGGGCTAGGGCCAGAGCGGCCCCCGCCGGGGCTAGCAATTTATAGAACAAAGAGATCCAAGAAGGCCGGGCCGGAGCGGCTGGATGCTTTACCGGAGTGTCCTTTTGGATGGCTTGCTGAATGCCTTGCCAATAGAAATCGCCTCGGACTGGTAAGGGGTGCGCCGGCTCGTTGCCTTTAAGCGCGTCGCGCGTCCAGCTCAGTTCGGCGGTCAAAGCCTTCGCTTCGGCGTCATCGGCTAAGAGGCGTTGGAATTCCGCGGTTGCTTCGCGGGAAAGCTCGCCATCGAGCAAAGCCTGCAGCTTTAATGATACATCCTCTTTCATAATTCCTCCTCTTTCCTGAGCCCGGACATCAAGGTTGCCATGCGGCGGCGAGCGTAGAACAGGCGAGACATGACAGTGCCGATGGAGCAATCCATGGTTTTGGCTATTTCCTTATATTCCATTTGTTCAAATTCGTGCAATACCAGCACCGTCCGGTGCTCGTTGGATAACTGGGCTAACCCGCGATCAATGCGTTCGCGCAACTCGGCCCGTTCGAGTTGTTCGGTGGGATTGGGAGTGATCACCGGCATTTGGCGTTCCACCCCTCCCGCGTCCTCATCCATCCGTTCGATGGATTCCGTGCGCTGCCGCTTTTGGCGGCGCAATTGATCCAGACACAGATTGATCACGATGCGCGTGATCCAGGTGACAAAACTCGAATCACCCTGAAACTGGTTCAATCGCTGCCATGCTTTTACCCAAGCTTCTTGAGAAAGATCCACCGCCTCGTCTTCGTTGCGCAGCATGCTGAACGCGCGCGCGTAAATCTTGTCACGATGCCGCGCCACCAGCAGTTCGAAGGCGTCCATTTGGCCTTGCTGCGCCAATCGGACCAGTGCTTCGTCGCTGGCGTTTTCGTTGGCGTTCTCTTTCGACATGGGTTTGACGGCTAGCACGAATCAACTATTCACCAATTAGAGTTTGCCTTTGGTACTTGGCAATTGGCCGGCGATGCGCGGATCGCGCGCGCAGGCAAAATCGGTCGCCTTGGCGAAAGCTTTGAATAATCCCTCCACGATATGATGGGGCTCATCCCCGTATAAAAGTTCCAAATGCAAATTGCATTTCGCCTCGTTTGCAAAGGCTTGGAAAAATTCGCGCGCCAATCCGAAGCGGAACGTCGAGGACATGTCCTGTTGGCGTTCCGCCGCCGAGAGACACCGGCCGGCATATTTGTTCAACCCTCGCCAAACTAAGATGGGACGCCCGCTAAAATCGATCACGCAACGCGCAAGACATTCATCCATAGGTACATATGATTCACCTGTGAAGGGGTTGCGAGGATCGAATCCCGCGCCGTACCGCCGAATGCCTTTTTTGTCGCCTAACGCCGCTATAAAAGCCTGTCCCAACGCGATGCCGCAATCTTCAACCGTGTGGTGGGCATCCACCTGGATATCCCCACGGCACACCAAGTCTAAATCCATCACCGCATGCTTGGCGAAGAGCGTGAGCATATGGTCGAAAAAGGGGATGCCCGTCTGGATTGAGGAACGACCCGCCCCATCGATTTGCAGGGCTAGCCGAATCTGTGTTTCCGACGTATTTCTTTCGATTAGCGCTTTCCGGCCCTTCATGCTGAAGGCATTAAACTGGAAAACCGCCGCTAACGCAAGGTTTGTATCGGCGGGGGGCTCTCGGGGGAGGTTCGGTGGTTGGCGGATACTTGCGGCCCCATGTCGGTTCGCTAAACCGTTCCCTTTGAATGCCTCGGTATTGGCCAAGATGCATACGTTATTCCGCGAGATTGTTTTTTCTGGTGTTCTTCCCGGCAAACCTATGGCAGTGTGTCATTATGCGCATTGTTAACTTAAATCCCAGCGCCGATATCGGGGCTAGTTCATGGTTTTTAGAGATCGAAGGGAATCGGCTGTTGATGGACGCGGGAACTCATCCGAAATGGGAAGGCCGGAGGGGCCTGCCGAATTATTCATTGATCCAGAAGGAAGATATCGACGCGGTGGCCATTAGCCACTGTCATCACGACCATATTGGATCTCTGCCTTTGGCGTTGAGCTATTTTCCCAAGGCGCATGTGTTGATGACCGAGCTGAGCTATTTCCTGGTTGAGCGCGTGCTCCATAACTCGGTCAACGTCATGACCCGCCAGCGCGATGAGGACGGCATTCTGGAATATCCCTTGTACACGCACGACGAGGTGGATGATTTGGCGCCTCGTTTCCAAGGTTTTAAGTATAATCGCGAGATCGAATGGGCGTCTTTCCAGAAATTGCGGAGCGGCCATTTCTCGCCGACCTTGGAATTTTACGATGCCGGCCATGCCCTCGGATCGGCGGGCATCATGGTGCGGGGAAAACGGGAAACTTTATTTTACACGGGCGACGTGTGTTTCCATGATCAAACCATCCTGCGGGGCGCTCGGTTTGAGGATGTGAAAGCGGATGTATTGTTGATGGAGACGACGCGGGGCAATCGCCAATTGCCCGTGGGCTTTACTCGGGAAGCGGAACTAGAGCGTTTGACCGCCTCCATTCAGCGGGTGCTCAAACGCAAAGGCTGTGTGCTCATCCCGGCGTTCGCCCTGGGCCGATCCCAGGAAATCCTCGCGTTGCTCGCGCTTTTAATGAAAGCCGGCAAATTGCCCAAGCAAGCGGTTTACATTGGCGGGCTGGCCCGGGGGTTCACGGAAATCTACGATCTCGAAGCGCACCGCGCCAATCGCCAGCATACCGGCTTGAAACTGAACGAGGCGTTGCAATTGCAGGTCCTCGATAAAAAACAAGTTGACGCCATCAAGCTCAGTGGCGGGCGGTTGTTCGTCCTGACCGCGGGGATGATGAGCGAGAATACCGCGGCTCATGACCTGGCGTTGCGGATGGCGGGAGACGAGCGTCACGCGATTTTCTTCGTCGGCTATTGCGATCCGGACAGCCCGGGCGGGCGCTTAATCAACGCCCCGTTCGGCGAGACCTTTGAATTTAGCAAACCCGGCGGCCAGCTGACCCGGCGTTGCGAACTGGAACATTTTGATCTCACGGCGCACGCCAACCGCGGGGATATGTTGGATTTCGTGGGTCAAGTATCGCCTCGGGTGGTGTTGCTGGGGCATGGCGAAGCGAGTTCGCGCAAATGGTTTGCCGATAGCATTCGCGCCCGATATCCGAAAATCAAGGTGATGGAGCCGCAGCCCGGCGTGGCGTTGGAGGTGTGATGAAATTGCGGTTCTTGCTTGGCCCCGCGGGCAGCGGCAAGACCTACCGCTGCCGCCAGGAAATCCTGGCCGAGTTGGCGCGTACTCCGGAAGGCGCGCCGTTGATCTGGCTGGCGCCTAAGCAGGCTACCTTCCAGTTGGAACGGCAGTTATTATCCGATCCGCGTTTGCCGGGTTACGTGCGGCTGTTCATTTTATCCTTCGAGCGTTTGGCGGAGTTTTTGCTCGAACTGCGGCATGAGCCCCCGCCGCCGATCATCACCGAGGAAGGCCGGGTGATGGTTCTGCGCGCGCTTTTGAACGGGCGCGGCCGCCCGCTGGAAATTTTTCATGCCAGCGCGCGTTTGCCGGGATTTGCCCGCGAGCTCAGCCGCCTGCTGCGCGAGTTGCAATATCACCGCCATTCGCCGGCGGCCGTGTTGAAGCATGCCCAGCAATGGCGCGGGCATCCTTCGGTCGCCGCCAAATTGCGCGACGTCGCCGCGTTGCAGCGCGATTATCAAGCCTGGCTGGAAAATCGGCGGCTCCAAGATCCGGAAAGCTTGCTCGATACCGCCACGGCCACCTGGTTGCGGCCGGGGCCGGCCGAGGGATCTCCGGTGCGCGTCGCCGGCCTCTGGCTGGACGGATTTGCCGAATTATCGCCGCAGGAAATCGCCTTGCTGCAGGCGCTGGCGCCCTATTGCGAAACCATGACCCTCGCCTTTTGCTTGGAAAACGCCCCGCGGACGGATCCTCATTGGCTCTCGGTGTGGTCGACCGTGTCGCAGGCTTACCGCAAGTGCTTCCAAAAGCTTTCCCCGTCCGCCGCCGAAGTGGCGCATGAAGTGTTGCCCCGGGACAATCCCCAAGGACGGTTTGCCCACAATCCGATCTTGGCGGGATTGGAACGAAATTGGACGACACCCCGCCCGAGCGAACTTCCGGCCGGCCAAACGGCGCTACGTCTGGCCGCCTGCGCGCATCCGGAGGAAGAAGTCATCCTGGCGGCGCGCGAGATTCGCGGTCATGTTCGGCAGGGCGGACGCTACCGTGAGTGCGCGGTGCTGGCTCGCTCGCTCGACCGTTATTACGAAGCCGTGCGGCGCATCTTCCCGCGCTACCAGATCCCCTTTTTCCTGGATCGCCGCGAATCCGTCGCCCACCATCCGCTGGCGGAATTGACGCGTTGCGCTTTGCGGTTGGCGGCGTTCGATTGGCGGCATGAGGATTGGTTTGGCGCGTTGAAAACCGGGCTGGTGCCGGTGGAAGAAGCCGCCCTCGACCGACTGGAGAATGAGGCGTTGGCTCGGGGTTGGGAAGGCTCCGCCTGGCGCCATGCGTTGCCTTCCGCCGCGGGAGAAACGAACCCTTTTGAACGGACTCGCGCCCTGGTGGCGCCGCCTTTCGCGGCTTTTTTACGGGCGCTGTCCGGTCTCCGCCCTTTGAGCGAAGCCCAGCCCGACGGGCGCTGTCTGGCGGCGGCCCTGGAAGGACTTTGGCAAACGCTGAAGGTGAAAGACACCTTGGAAAAGTGGTCGCAGCCCGAGGCAACGCCGGAGACGCTGACGCCGCCCAAAATCTCCGCCACCGCGCAAATTCATGTCGCGGTCTGGCAACAAATGCGCGATTGGTTGGAGAACGTGATCCAGGCCTTTGCCGGGCATCCTTTAAGTTTGAAAGATTGGCTGCCCATTGTGGATGCCGGTTTATCGGAACTCACGGTGGGGGTGATCCCGCCCGCCTTGGACCAAGTGCTCGTTGGGGCGGTGGATCGTTCCCGCAATCCCGATTTGCACCGGGTAATCGTGCTTGGCATGAACGAATCCCTGTTTCCCGCCACGCCCAAAACCGGCGGGCTCTTCGGTTCCAAGGAACGGGACGATCTGGCCTTGCAGGGATTGGATTTGGCGTCGGGCGAACACGCGCAAATGAGCTTGGAACGGTACCTGGCTTATATCGCATGCACCCGCGCTTGCCAACGTTTGGTTCTGACTTGGGCGGTGGCGGATGTGGACGGCAAAACGCTCAATCCCTCGCCGGTGATTGGGCAGGTGCAACGTCTGTTTAGCCCGCAAGAGTTGCCGGATGGCAGCGCCCTACCGATGCCGGCCAGCGAAACCTTCTCGAGTTTAGCCGGGTGGGAGCAATCTGAATATATCGGAGAAGCGATCGCCGCGCTAAGTCAAACTTACCCCGAGGGGGTGGAACGACATTGGCCTGAGTTGGCGCCTTTATTGCCCTATGCCGCTGATTGGGATTGCGCCACCACGCGGCCGGCGCGTTTGTCTGCCGGATTGGCCGGTCGTTTATACGGTACGGAACTGCGGTTAGGCATTACTGCTTTGGAAACCTACGCCGCCTGCCCGTTCCAGTTTTTTGTCAAAACCGCTTTGCGCGCGAGCGAACGGCGGGAACATGAGTTGGATCCCCGCCGGCAAGGCAGTTTTTTACACGAAGTCTTGGCGGCGTTTCATGAGGGAATTCAGGAGGAGGGCCGGCGCTGGCGAGACTTGGCTCCCGGCGAAGCCCGCAGCCGGATTCACCAGGTGGCCCTGGATTTAGCCGGTCATTACCAAGATGGTTTGCTGCTCCAAAATCCGGCCAACGAACAAACCACGTACTCGTTGATCGAGGCGCTGGAGGAATTCATCACGATTACGATCGAATGGATGGCCCAGTACCAATTCGATCCGGCGGCGGCGGAATTGGAGTTCAATGTCGGCCCGGGCCCGGCGGTTGAAACCAACGGCCAGCCTCCAGGGTTGACGCAAATCGATTTGTTTGCGGCCCGGCCCAACCGCCACCCGCGGGCGCTGCCCCTTTGGACCTTGGAATTGTCGGGCGGAAATCGGCTGGCGATCCGGGGCAAGATCGACCGGGTGGACTTGCGCGTGCTTAATCCCCAGGAAGCCGCCTGTGTCGTTATGGATTATAAGTCCGGCAACCAAAAGCTGGAGCCCGTCCGTTTGGCCAACGGCCTGCAATTGCAATTACCGGCTTATCTATGTTTTTTACGCCAGCTGCCCGCATCGCCTCAATGGTTTGGTGGCCGCAAGCTTCGGCCCGTGGGGGCTTTTTATCTGGATTTGCAGGGACATTACAAGTCGGCGAAATCCCGCCGGGACGCGCGGGCGGACGTCGATAAAAGTCGGCACGAAGCGTATCGCCATCGGGGCCGGTTTAATGCCGAAGCTTTGCCCTGGTTAGATAGTCGTCCCGCGGCCGTCAAAGGCACCCAGTTCGCTTATCAGATTAACAAAGATGGCACGTTACGGGCGAAATTAAGCGACCCACTGCCGGAAGCGGATTTCGAGCGATTATTGGAACAAGCGCGACGGCAAATTCAAGCCATGGGGGAAGCGATCTTTCAGGGTGAGATCGGGGTGGCACCCTATCAATGTCAGGGGGAACGCGCCTGTGATCGCTGTGAATGCCAGGCGATCTGCCGCATCGATCCCTGGACGCACCCATTCCGGGGCCTGGTTGAACCGGCTAATTCTTAAAATGCCCGGCTTCGTGGCATTGCACGCAAAGCTTGGCAGGTTCGGCGATTAACAGCTTAGGATGGCGGGTCCCATGGGGATCGTGACACATCGAGCATTTGGCTAACGGTTCCATCACGTGCGAATGCGCCAGGCGTAAATCGACCGATTGATGGCATTGGCCGCAACGATCCGGCAATTTGACCCGCCCCAATTTGGTTTCCGACGCGGACCCGCCAGACTCATGGCACGTCGTGCATTCCATGGGTTTTCCCGCCGCGTCCATGGATGGGTGGGGGAGGAAATAATCGTTCGTCTTCGCCTCGGAATCCGCCCCGAACGCGGTTACTCGGGTTAAGCGGTTGGTCCTCGCGCCCAAGGCCAATTCATGGTTGCCCGGGGTTAAGTGAAGAGTTGCGACCGCCAAGGCGATTTTCGATTTGTCATCCAACCAGGGCATTACGAACCGGATGGGCTGATGGGTCGAGGTTTTGAACTTTTTAGGCCAGCCGGACGCGAATTCCAGCTGGCGGAGAGAAACGGGTTGGCCATCGAGCAGGAGCGAAGCCGGGGCGCTATCTTTGGCGCAAACGCCGGTCACCGTGATCCATTCATTAGTCAAAATGCCACCGGTTGGTGGATAAAGCAGTTCGGGGTCTGGAGCGAGGGGTTCCGCGCGCAATCCGCAAACTACTAGTAATAGCCAGGCCCAAGTTTGCGCGGCGCGCCGCGCCCAATGGTTCGCTTGTCCTCGGTTCATGCGTCCAAGGTTCCGTATTTGCACAAAAACTGCAGATCTTGGGCAAGCTCGTCCTTAAACTTCGGCCAGAATCCTACGATGATCGCATCGGTCTTTTTTATGCGCGTCAGCGCGTACTCGAAAGCTTCTTCCACGCTCTGATCCGTCCCGCAATGCCAGCCGGCGCCCAGGATTTTGAAGGCGAGACAGGGTTTTTTGACCTGTTGGATGACTTGCAGCATCGCGTCGCGATCGTTCTCTAAAAAAGGTTCTCCGAGCATGGCGGTGCCTAATTTCGCGCGAATTTCCTCCTTAGGCCGGGTGAGATAGTAAAGGCAGGTTTGGTAAAAATCGACCTCCCATCCTTTATCTTCGATGTATTTGATGTTGTCAGGGTTATGGGCTGAAATACCCGCCGGAATGCCGAGTTCGTCATGAACCTTTTTCACGAAATCATGGACCAGTTCGTGTTTGCCCGCGCTAAAGAGGAAATCCGTTACATTGCCATGGTGAACATACCAGATTGGTTTGTATTCCTTAAAATCGCTCGTTTGACCGGATTCCGCGCCGCTGAGTTTGCCTTTGTTATTGAGATTTCCCATGAAGTAGGGCCGGATTTTTGAGCCATGCTCCCATAAGGTTTTCAGCGCCTTGAGCGGCTTTTCCCCCCAATAGCTGAGCCAGACATCAAGTCCCGATTGCTCGCAACGCTTTAGAAACTCAACGGTACGTTCCAGGGTAAAATAATCCGGCATGGCCAGGGACAGATTGTGGACGGAATGACTCCACCCCCCGATGGGATTGCTGCCGACAATCAAACGCGGGATTTTCACGCCTGCGATAGTCACTTGGGGGATTGGTCCGGGTGCGGAGGCTGGTTTTGGGGTTTCCTCGACCGCTTGCGCGTTGAAAGCGCTGGGCAAGCTGGCCGCCGCAAAGCTTCCCGCGCAGACCATTTTAATAAAATTCCTCCGATCACGCAGGGTGTCTGTATTCGTTTTCGGTGGCTGCGTCTTTTTCATTATCCCCTTATGGTTGGGATGCGTCTGGGGCACCCTTTGGTTAAGACTATCGGCTTAGATCAAAGATTCTGTAGCTATTGTGTGAAAGAATCAACGCGTTTATTCCAGTAATTATTCAAAAAACCAAACCGAAGTTGGTTGGGGATTGCTATTTGAAATAAATAACGTTAACGCTTGCCTGTTTTATGATAAAAAGGCAGCCATGCCGTTTTTAAAAGAGGCGAAAGGGGCCATTGTTTCCCATGAAAATCAAAAAAACGTGACCTCTTGCGGGGAGAAATGTCGAAGGATTAAAGGCTTCAAAATCAGAATCATAGGATTGCCGTGAAAGACCTGAAAAAAACCAGATTTGGACCGGGGTTGGCCGTGAAAATGCTGCAAAATCACTGATTCGATATCGCCGGCCCGAAACGGTGGTTTTGAGAGCGTTGACAATGCGGTTGGGCAGGCTAATATCCCACCCCGACTCCCGCGGCGTGAGATCACGCGAGGAAAATAATTAAGCTGTGGCAACAAAAGACGATTACTTAATAGACTTTTTGGTGGATATGGGCGTTGTGCCCGCCGAAGAGTTAAGCTCCGCGCGGGCTGAGGCTGACACGACCGGCCAGGGCGTGGTGGATACCCTGCTGGCCCGTAAAACCATCAAACCCGCGGATGTGACTCGCGCCAAAGCGGCGCAGTTCGGCTCGGAAATGGTTAACCTTTCCGAATTGCGGCTGGCGGATGACGTGATTTCCGCGATCCCCCGTCACATTGCCAAGCGTTATAAAGTTATTCCCATCTATCGCAGTGAAGGCAGCGTTACGGTGGCGCTTTCCGATCCGGCCGATTTAGACACGATCGATAGCTTAAACCATCTCCTAAATGCGGAGATTCAAGTACAGGTCGCCACGGAAGAGGACATCGACAACGCGATCGAGCGCTATTACGGCGGCGCTAAGGAAGATTCCGTTGGCAAGATGATTCAAGACATCACCGAAGGTGAAGTCGACTTAGGGGGAGTAACTATCGGTGCCATGGATAGCGATGACGGTTCCACCGTCGACGCCGACGCGCCGATCATTAAGCTGGTTAATACCATTATTGTTGAAGCATTTAAATCGCGCGCTTCGGATATTCACTTGGAACCGCTGGAAAAGCGTTTTCGCGTTCGGTATCGCATTGACGGCATGCTTCACGAGATTAAGAGCCCGCCCAAGCGCTTGCAGGCGCCGATTATTAGCCGGCTCAAAATCCAATCCAACATGTCGATCGCCGAACGGCGCATTCCGCAAGACGGGCGCATCAACATGAATGTCGGCGGCAAGTCGATCGATTTGCGCGTTTCCTGCCTTCCGACCAACCATGGCGAAAGTATCGTCATGCGTATCTTGGATAAAGAGGGTTTGAAGTTGGGGTTGCCGGAGTTGGGCTTTTTCACGGATGACCAGCAAACTTTTGAACGGCTCATTGGGTTGCCCGATGGCATTCTGCTTGTCACTGGGCCTACCGGTTCCGGCAAAACGACTACGCTTTACGCGGTTTTGAATTACATCAACCGCCCTGATCGCAAGATCATTACGGTGGAAGACCCCGTCGAGTACGTCATGTCCGGCATTAACCAGGTGCATGTGAGCGAGACGGTGGGGTTAACTTTCGCCGCCGCGTTGCGCGCGATTCTGCGTCAGGCACCCAACGTGATCATGGTGGGTGAAATTCGCGATTTGGAAACCGCTTCCATCGCCATCAACGCTTCCTTAACCGGTCACTTGGTGTTTTCCACGTTGCACACGAACGATGCGCCTAGCGCGGTAACCCGTTTGATCGACATTGGGGTGAAGCCCTTCTTGGTGGCTTCGTCCACCCGCGCGCTGATCGCGCAACGGTTGGTGCGCAAAGTGTGCAAACGCTGCGGCGCCGCCTATAGCCCTTCGGACCACGAGCTCAAAGCCCTGCACCTCGATCCCGTCAATATGAAAGGGGCCAATTTCCTCAAGGGCAAAGGCTGCAACGATTGTAAAAACACCGGTTGCCGCGGCCGTTTTGGTATTTTTGAAATCTTTGTGATCGACGATCAGGCCCGCAAACTCATTTACGACAAAGTCACCTCCGCCGTGCTGCGGGCGCGCGCCCGGGAAATGGGCATGCGCACGTTGCGCGAAGATGGCACCCGGAAAGTGGTGGCCGGCCTGACGACTTTTGAGGAAGTTATTCGCGCCACCGTGGGAGATTTTGATTAATGAGCGGCCCGTTAAAGGCCATCGGCGCGATCAAGTTTTGAAACGATATTAGGTTAGCGGCTCGATGCTTTAAGTTATGTCTTACTCAATGTCCGATCTTCTGCAGTTGGTGGTTTCCGAAGGAGCCTCCGACTTGCATATCCGCGTTAACGCCCCGCCGGTAATCCGGGTGCATGGGGTGCTGCATCGTGTCGAGGGGCCGCCGCTCAAGGCCGAAGACACCGAGGAGCTCATGCGGAGCATCACCTCGGAAGATCATATTCAGCAAGTGCGCGAACGCGGCGGCGCCGATTTGGGTTTCGCCTTCGGTGACATGGCCCGTTTCCGTGTGAGCGTGTTCAAGGAAAAGGGCAATTTCGGCATTGTCGCCCGCCAGATTCCCAGCAAATTGCTCACGATGGAGCAAATTGGGTTGCCGCCTTCGGTGCGCGAGTTGCTCTACAAGCCTCGTGGTTTGGTGTTGGTCACCGGACCGACCGGTTCCGGCAAAAGCACGACGCTCGCCTCGATGATCGATATCATCAATATCGAACGCGAGGACGCGCACATTATCACGATCGAGGACCCGATCGAATATTACCACACGCATAAGAAGGCCCTGATCACCCAGCGCGAAGTTAACGTGGACGTGCCGTCGTTCGCGGAAGCTCTGCGGCGCGCCTTGCGTCAAGATCCGGACGTGATTCTGGTCGGCGAGTTGCGCGACTTGGAAACGATGGAAGCGGCCATTGCCGCCGCCGAAACGGGTCACTTGGTGTTTGGCACTTTGCACACCACCGGCGCCGCCAAAACCATCGACCGTATTGTCAACGCCTTCCCGGTTACCCAGCAGGAGCAAATCCGCATCCAGCTATCCACCGTCATGCAGGCGGTGATCTCCCAATTGCTCATTCCGCGTTGCGACAAGCCTGGCCGCGTGGCGGTGTTTGAAATCATGATCAATACCCCGTCCATCGGCGCGCTGATCCGTGATAATAAAACCTTCCGTATCAACTCGGATATTCAAACCGGCGCCAAATATGGCATGGTCACTTTGGACAGCTTCCTGCTCGAGAAATATCAAATGGGCCTGATTGCCCAGGAAGAAGTCATCACCAAGGCCCAGGATCCCAGCACCATCTTGCTGAAACTCCAGGAATTGGAGGATGCCAAGGCGGCCGCCGCCGCCGCGCAGCAGCAGTCGTAACTATTTATGCCGGACATCAGCTCATTCCCCCTGCTTACGATCATCAAGGAACGCGGTCTCGCCGACGACATGCAATTGGACGAGATCGTCCAGGAGCACGTGCGATCCGGCAAGCCGATCGGCCCCTTGCTCCAAGACGCGGGCATCATGGACATCGACACCCAACTGTCCGTCCTGGCCGAGCATTTGGGGACGGAGGTGGTCGATTTGCGGGGGCGGGAGTTTCCGCCCGAACTCATCAAATTAGTTCCCGCCGCCACCGCCAAAGCCTATCAATGCTTTCCCGTCGCGCTCTTTGGTACCACCCTGCAATTGGCGCTGGCGGACCCCACCAATCCCGCCGTAATCGATGAGTTGGGCTATGTGGTCGGCAAGGAAATCCAAGTGGTGGTCTGCGATCCCGCCCAGATCGAACAAGCCATTGGCAAAGCTTATACGGATACCGGAGGCGAAAGCGTTAGCGATGTTTTAAAAGAGTTGGGAGCCGATGCGGATATTCTCAAGGAAATC
Organism: Verrucomicrobia bacterium UBA1319; assembly: GCA_002306985.1. Taxonomy (GTDB): domain Bacteria; phylum Verrucomicrobiota; class Verrucomicrobiia; order Limisphaerales; family UBA1319; genus UBA1319. The sequence continues at coordinate 73,637 of DBTJ01000022.1, read as the reverse complement.
GAGGATGTCGGCAAGGGGGGCGCGGGGAAACTGGAGGAAGTCGCCAACGAAACGCCCATCGTCAAATTCGTCAGTTTGGTGCTGCAACAGGCCATTCAGGATCGGGCGAGCGATATTCACTTCGAACCCTTCGAGGACGAATTCAAGATTCGTTACCGCGTGGACGGCGCGCTCTATGAAATGGCGCCTCCGCCCAAGCACTTGGCTTTGCCGGTGACTTCGCGCATCAAAGTCATGGCGAATTTGGATATCGCCGAGCGGCGTCTGCCGCAGGACGGGCGCATTGCCACCACGATTGCCGGTAAGCGGATCGACTTGCGCGTTTCGACCCTGCCCACCCAATTTGGCGAGTCCGTCGTGTTGCGCGTGCTCGATCAATCCTCCGTGAACTTGGAAATGGAACACCTTGGGTTTCCCAAAGCCGTGTTCGATTATGTGGCGGAAGCCATTCAGCAACCCAATGGCATCATGGTGGTAACCGGGCCCACCGGTTGCGGTAAAACCACCACCCTCTACGCTTGTTTGCGGCGCATCAACTCGATCGATTCAAAGTTGTTAACCGCCGAGGACCCGGTTGAGTATGACATCGAAGGCATCATGCAGGTCGCGGTGCATGAGGCCGTCGGCATGACTTTCGGCAAAGCGTTGCGCTCCTTCCTCCGCCAAGACCCCGACGTGATCATGGTGGGAGAAATGCGCGATTTGGAAACTTCGCAAATTGCCATTCAAGCGTCGCTCACCGGCCATTTAGTGCTGAGCACGCTGCACACGAACGATTCCGCCGGCGCGGTCACGCGGTTGGTGGATATGGGGGTGGAGCCTTTCTTGGTGTCTTCGACCCTGATGTGCGTGCTGGCCCAACGGTTGGTCCGCACCATCTGCAAGAAATGCCGCACTCCGTTCGAGCCGACCGAGCATCAGTTGTCCCTCCTTAACCTTTCGCCGCACGATGTGGGCGACAAGGTGTTTTACTACGGTCGCGGCTGCTCCTTCTGCAATGACACCGGCTACAAAGGCCGGAAAGGCATCTACGAGTTAATGGGTATCAACGATGTGTTGCGCATCATGATCAACGAACGCGCGCCCACCCTGGTTCTGCGGCAAAAAGCCATCGAATTAGGCATGGTTACCTTGCGCGAAGACGGTTTGCGCAGCATCTTTGACGGGGAAACCACCATTGAGGAAGTGTTGAAGTACACTTGATTCCAGATTCCGAAAACCCGAGCGAAAAGGTTCGATATGCCAAAATTTAGTTACGTCGCGATGGATTCACGCGGCAAGGAAACCAAGGGCACTCTGGATGTCGCCAGTCAAAGCGAGGCGATCACCCGGCTGAAGGAAATGGGCTATTTCCCGACCAAAGTCATGGAGTCCGACAAGGCCGAAAAAGCCGCTGGTGGCAAAAAAGGCAAAGCGCCGGAAAAAGGCGGGGCCAAGAAGCCTAAAGGTAGTATCAATATCAGGATTCCCGGCTTAGGCGGCCGGGTCAAAACGAAAGTCATGTGTACTTTCACCCGCCAGCTAGCCACGCTGGTGGACGCGGGCTTGCCGCTATTGCGCGGGCTGCGCGTGCTGGAGCGCCAGGAGAAAAACCCCACTTTGAAGGCGGCGATCGCCAAAATGTCCGCCAGTGTGGAAGGCGGCTCCACGTTCTCCGAATCGCTGGCCCAGCATCCCAAGATTTTCAACCGCCTCTATATCTCCATGGTGAAAGCCGGCGAGATGGGCGGCGTGCTCGAAGTCGTCTTGAACCGGTTGTCCGAGTTCATGGAAAAAGCCCAGAAAATCAAAGGTAAAGTCATTGCGGCCATGTTTTATCCCGCCGCGGTCATGACGGTGGCTGTGGTTATTTTGGGCGTCCTCATGGTGTTCGTGGTGCCTAAATTCGAGGAAATTTTCAAGGACATGTTGGGGGGCTCCTCGTTGCCTGACTTCACCAATTTGGTGTTAGGCATCAGCCGCCTGATTAAAAACAACATCATCGCCACTTTGGGTTGCATGTTTGGCGTGTATATATTGTTCAAACTTTTCGGGCGGACCAAATTTGGGCGCCGCACGATTGATCGGCTCATGCTTCTCATGCCGGGCATCGGACCGGTGTTAAGCAAGGTGGCCATTGGCCGTTTCACTCGTACGCTCGGCACCCTGGTTTCCAGCGGTGTGCCGATTTTGCAAGCGCTCACGATTGTGCGGGAAACCGCCGGCAATGTGGTTATCGCCGACGCCGTCACCGCCATTCATGAAAGTGTTAAGGAAGGGGAAACGATCACGGTGCCGCTGGAGGCCTCCAAAGTTTTCCCGCCCATGGTGATCAGCATGGTGGATGTCGGCGAACAAACCGGCGCCTTGCCGGAAATGTTAATGAAAATCGCCGATAACTACGACGAAGAAGTCGATAACGCGGTGACCGCCATGACCTCCTTGCTCGAACCGGTGATGATTATCTTTCTGGCCGTGGTGGTCGGTAGTATCGTCATCGCTTTGTTCCTGCCGCTAATCGCTATGATGGATAGCTTGGGCAGTGAAGGTGAGGAAAAGAAAAAAGGCGGCGGCGAGTAAGCCGGTCCTTTATAGCTCTTTCCATTCAAAGCCGCCGGGTTAAACCTGGCGGCTTTTTCATGGTTGATGGGAATGGAGTTTTTGCTCCGGGAACGAATACGGAAGGCGCGTTGGACGTCAAAGTTAATGCGAAAAGCAAACCCAAGAACCATTAATCGCATAAATTATGAGCTTACGGAATCAACCGCGGGAATCCCGGCTTTCACGCCGGCATTTCCTGCGTGGCGCCGCCATGGCCGCGACCGCGTTTACTTTTGTTCCCGGCCATGTGTTAGGCTTGAATGGCGCAACTTCGCCCAATGAAAAACTCAACCTCGCGGGCATTGGCATCGGCGGCCAAGGAGGCGTGGACATCGATAATCTGAACAGCGAAAACATCGTCGCCCTCTGCGACGTCGATTGGCGTTTAGCGGCGGGTATGTTTAAAAAGTATCCCCAGGCTAAACAGCACAAGGACTATCGAAAGATGCTCGAGGAGCAGAAGGACATTGACGGGGTGGTCGTGGGCACGCCGGATCATTCTCATTTCTTCGCCAGCATGGCCGCCATCAAGCAGGGCAAACACGTCTATTGCGAAAAACCCCTGACTCATTCGGTGTGGGAAGCCCGCACGCTGGCCGCTGCCGCGCGCAAACAGAAGGTCGCCACGCAAATGGGCAACCAAGGCCAGGCTTCCGAGGAAACCCGGCGGTTGTGCGAGATGGTTTGGGATGGCGCCATTGGACCGGTGCGCGAAGTGCATATCTGGACGGATCGCCCCTCCAATGGCTTGTTTAATGAATACTGGCCGCAAGGGGTCAACCGCCCCACGGACACGCCGAAACCCCATGAAGAACTTGATTGGGATCTCTGGCTCGGCCCCGCGCCCGCCCGTCCGTATCACCCGGCTTACACGCCCTTCAAATGGCGTGGTTGGTGGGATTTCGGCACCGGCGCGCTGGGCGATATCGGCTGTCATGCCATGGACTCGGTGTTTCGCGCGTTAAAGCTCGGCCATCCCACCAGTGTGCAAGCCAGCTCCACCCGGGTGAACGCCGAGACTTATCCGCTCGGCTCGATGGTGACGTACGAATTTCCCGCGCGCGGGGACATGCCGGCCTGCAAGTTGGTCTGGTACGATGGCAACATCCGGCCCGCCCGGCCCGAAGAATTGGAGGATGGCCAATTCATGGGGGATAACGGCTGCCTCTTAATTGGCGATAAAGGCAAATTGCTGGGTCAGAAATTAATCCCGGAAGCTAAAAACAAGGCTTATACCCAGCCACCCAAAACCCTGCCTCGTTCACTCGGGCATTACAAGGAATGGATCGAGGCGTGCAAGGGCGGCCAGGCGGCCGGCTCCAATTTCGATTTTGCCGGACCGCTCACCGAAGTGGTCTTGCTGGGCAATATCGCCCTCCGTTCCGCTTTGCGTATCGATCTCACCCAGGCGAAACTGCAATGGGACGGCGCTAATTTCAAATTCACCAACCTGCCGGAAGCGAATCAATTCTTGCGCCGCGAGTATCGCCAAGGCTGGGGCGTTTAAAATCCGGCGGTTACGGCAATTGCCGCCGGAAACGGATTCGAGTATGATCATTCCCCGGCGAGGGATCGCATCCCCGCCGGGGATTTTTTTATGACAACCGCCGATATCGCAGCGAATTTGGAAAAAATACAGCAAGGGGTGGCGCGCGCCTGCCAGCGGGCGGGGCGGGACTCGCGGGAAATCACCCTTGAGGCCGTCAGCAAAAAACAGCCGCCGGCGGTTATCGCCGCCGCCGCGCAGGCCGGTCTTTCACTGTTCTCGGAAAACCGCGTGCAAGAGGCCAAAGCCAAGATCGGCCAATGCCCCGGGCATTTGCGCTGGCGCCTCATCGGCCATCTCCAATCCAACAAATGCCGCGACGCCGTGCATTTTTTCGAGATGATCGAAAGCGTGGATAGCCTGGACCTCGCTCGCGAAATCGACAAATGGGCGTTGAAAGCGGCGAAAACCATCCCGATCTTGCTCGAGGTGAATGTGGCGGGCGAAGCCTCCAAGTTCGGTTATAAACCGGAGGCCTTGCTGGCGGAATTGGCCGCCATCAATGACCTGAAGAAAATTGAAATCCATGGCCTGATGACCGTTGCGCCTTGGACGCCGGAGCCGGAAAAAGTGCGGCCGGTTTTCCGCCGGTTGCGCGAATTGAAAACCCAGTGCGAGCAAATCCTCGGCGCGCCGTTGCCACACCTGAGCATGGGCATGAGCGGCGATTATGAAATCGCTATCGAGGAGGGCGCGACCTTGATTCGCGTGGGCACGGCGCTCTTTGGTCCGCGTGCCACCGTGGACGCGGAAACTCCTTAGGCTGGGCAATTGCGCCATCTTACGATGAGCCGTTGGGTTTCGCCGGCCAATGAAAGCGCCCCTCTATATTATAGGTTTTCCCGGCCCGCTCGGCGGCGCCTCCACCCGCTTGCTCCACTTGGCGCTCTTATTGCGCGAGGATTACGACCTTACTTTTATTCGCGCCGCCGGGGAGGGGAACGATCCGGACACACTGCGGTTCTTAGCTCGATACGGGGTCAAACACGCTTTGTTGGATGATTTAGACCGGAACCTTTCGGGGGTGGCCTTCGTTTGCTGCCAGACCGAGTATTTCGCTTCCGGTCTCGCGCGGGAAATCAAACGCCGCGGCCTCAAGGTGGTTTGGTCCAACGATATGATGTGGGAATTCACGGGCGAGCGGGCTGGCGCGGCGGCTGGATTGATCGATCGAGTGTTGTTCGTCTCGGAATTTCAACGAAATCATTTGCGGCATTTATACGGTGAATTGCCCTGGGCGGTGGTGGGGAATTATATCTGTCCGGATTTATTTCCCTTCCGCGAGAAGCCCGCCGGTCCGCTGAATATCGGGCGTCTCTCCCGCGCGGACGCGCGCAAATATCCGGAGGATTTCCCCGTGTTTTACGAATGCATCAGTCCTCCCGAAACGCGTTTCTGGGTCATGGCTTGGGACGAAATATTAGGCCGCAAGTATCGCTGGCACGTGTTTGATCAACGCTGGCATCTCTTCAAACCCAACCAAGTCGGCGCCGCCGAATTTCTTGGGCATTTGGATCTCTTCGTGTATTCACTCGGCCCCTTGTTTCGCGAGTCTTGGGGCCGGGCGGTGGTCGAAGCAATGCTTTCCGGGGTTCCCCCGCTGGTGCCCGCCGGGCACTTTTTTGACCAGTTGTTGGTGCATGAGGAAAGCGGTTTCATCTGTGAAAATGCGGATCAATACGCCGATTATATCCGCCAATTGCGGGCGGACGCCACCCTGCGGGCGCGCGTGGCCCGCCAGGCGCGGCGACATGCGGAAACGGCGCTCTGCGACCGCGCCGCGCACCGGGCGCTTTGGCGCGCCGCCTTGACTTTTTAATCACCCAATCCATGTTGCGCCAACGCCAGCCAGCCACGAGTTGTTTTTGGACGATCGCCACCGGTCCTCGCTGTCGAGCGGCCATGCAACGGTGCGTCGCCTCGGCGCGCGCGGTTGGAGAAGTTCGGGATTTTCACGTGTTTTGCGATGCGCCAATCGCCGGGGCCATTGGCCATGAAACGCCGCCTTTCCCGAATTTTCACGGCGTCTATTCATTGTTATATCTTAAGCAATTTGTCGCCCGGCTGGATTACGATTTTTTCATCTATGTCGATAGCGACACGCTGTTTCTGCGCCAGCCTGAGGGCTTGCTAGAATTGCCGCGGCATGCGCCTTTTCACATTCCCTTTGAAACTTCCACCGCGCAAATTCCAGCGGACGCGGTTTGGGAAGGCGTGCGCCTGGGCGCGTGGCGGGACCGCTTGCGCTACAAAGACACGCCCAATGCCCCGTATTACTTGGTCGATAGTGGATTCTGGATCGCGCACCACGACGTCATCGACCAGGTGGCCGAGCTCGCCAAGTATTATTGGACGGACGCGGATGCTCCCCCGGGCGCGGACCTTTCGCTGGGCTTGAAAAATATCAGTTACACGCTGTCCTTCATCGCCCACCTACTGGGTGGCAATCCGAAAAACCATGGGGTTCAGGATAGCTTGCGGGTGTGGATGCCTGACCGCTTGAAAACATTTACGGGCGCAAACCGGACTTTGACCTACCAATGGCCGTTGACCGATATAAAAGTCGAGTGTTCCCCGGCGATCGTTCATTTGAAGAATCGATGGGTGGGTGGCCGTGATCCACTTGAAGTTCGGCAGTGAATCCGGCGCCTCGCTTCCAACCGGGACGGCGGCCATCCCCGTGGTAAGCCGCCGCGGGTTGCGTCTTATGGCTATTTCCCCGTTTCTCCGCCCGAGGCGGCGGAAACGCTGAGTTTGGAGAGTTGGGCGCGGATCGAGGCGCAACGTTGGGTCGCAAATTCGTGGAGTGTGGGGGCTGACGAGGTAATCCGGCCCGCTTTGAACGTTAATTCTGTCTCTTGACGCGCGGCGACCGCTTGGGCTTCCTTGGCCACGGATTTCTTGATCGCGCTCTCCACCGCGTCGATTTGTTTGAGTAACGCTTGCTCGGAAAGTGAGGTGTCGGCTAGCTCTTTAAGGATCGTCAAGTAGCGTTCCCGCGCGACCGGATCGGCTAATAGACGCTCGATCAATAGGTTCTCGCCCGATTGAGGATGCAGTAGGTTCCAATTTAACTGCTGGGCGACTGCCCCGCCCAACGGCCAGGCGGCAAAGGCTAGATCGAGATCCCAAGGCATGAAGATAATCTTTTTTCCAGGCTGGGAGGGGACGTACATGAAAAAGTTTTGGGGCATGGCCAGCGGGCCGTCCAAGTTCACGATCATGGCGGAAACCGCCACGTACCTTAAAAATTTATCTAGGTCCAAGTACGCGTCGATATTTTGTCTATATTCATCCGTTTCCGACTGGCTGGCCGCGCGCGTATAATCGATAAAAAACTTGGTTTCCGCGGCCGTGAGTTCACGGTTTGGATTGTAGCGCCGCTTATAGGGTTGCCAGTTCTCCCCCAAGTAGTCCGTGCCGCGCCCGCCCGCCGGTTTCATCAGGACGCCTTTCGCGTCGTGCAAATGCGTGTCTAGAAAGCCCTTGTCATAATCTTCCACAAGGGTGAATAACCCCAGATATTCACGGTCGTATTTGCCCGGAACCGTCAGGGTGACTTCCGCAAACGCGGTGCGCGGAACGGGCACCCCCGCCTCGCGAAAGGCGGCGTAGGCCAGCGCTTCCCGGCATTTATTCGGGTCGAGTACGCCCGCGTTTAACGTGATTTTTTTTAACGGGCCAAATTTGCGGCCATTTTCAAAATGTTGCAGGTCGATTTTTAAGGAGCGTTTCAGCAATGGCCGAGAGGCTTTATACGTGAATTGACCTTTGTAGCGAACCCCCACAGTGGGATACGCGGAGCCATTGGCGACGAGGCTGGCGCGCACCCAAGGAAACAGAAATGCTTCCCCCAAATGGCGGTCTGCATCTTTTTTCCCTGGCAACGTGTTGGGAGCCATGCCCGCTTGCTGGTAAGGAATGGCCTCCATGGCCGCGTAATCCTGGGCGGCGATTTGCAGGTGAAAGTGGTGGATATTAGTGAGCCCAAATATTTCCTCCGTGGCGGATTTTGAGGCGGCATCGGTGGCGTTTTCCGCTGCGTCCGCCAGGAAAGGCGACAGCCATAAACCCAATAGCCAGCAAATCCATCCGAACCGCCGCCAGGCTCGAAAGGTCGAGGGGATGAGAGGAGCGCTCATGCTTTTATCCTACCCAAAAGGCAATGTTAGTCTAGGTTAATTTATACCGGCAATCGAACCGTATGGGGCGCGCTGAGCTTTGAACGTCGGTGAAAAACTCGTCTTACTGATCCATCCGTTGGATACCCTCCATTTTCTGACGGCCCTTTGGTTGTCCGGCGGCGTTGCTCTCTCGGTCAGAGGCCCCGCTGGGGCAGCTTTCCTCGCTCGCGCCTTGCCGGACAACCAAATTGCTCGGCATAAAGTGTATTCTATCCTCCGGATAGATCAGTATCCGCTCGCTCCCGCTACCCGCTTCGGCGGCGCGCGGAGTGGATAGGACGCCGCACCCCACTAATGCTTCCGGCTACAAGGCGCGTTTGTACTGGATAGGGCAGGGGATATCCGCGCGTAGCGCGCGGGCGGCCTGAAATGGAAAATAGGGATCGCGCAATAAGTGTCGTCCTAGCAAGACGAGATCGGCTTGGCCTGAACGCACGATGGTTTCCGCTTGTTCGGCTGAGGTGATGAGGCCGACGGCCCCCGTGGCAATGCCCGCTTCGCGGCGAATTCTTTCGGAAAAGGCGACTTGATAGCCCGCGCCGATTTCGATTTTCGCGGTCGCCGAGGCGCCGCCCGAGGAACAATCGATCAAATCAACCCCGTCCTCCTTAAGCGTCTTCGCCAGCGCAATGGATTGTTCTAAATCCCAGCCGGAATTCATCCAATGAGTCACCGATAACCGGGTGAAGAGCGGATACTTTTCCGGCCAGACACGCCGGATCGCGGCCGCCACATCGCGCAGCAAACGGATGCGGTTTTCAAATGAGCCGCCATACTCATCCTGGCGCTGGTTGGCCATCGGCGTGAGAAATTGATCGATTAAATAACCGTGGGCGGCGTGGATTTCCACCACTTTGAACCCCGCCGCTAGGGCTCGTTCCGCCGCTTTGCCAAAGGCCGACACAATGCCGCTGATGCCTTGAAGCGTGAGGGCCTCGGGAATGGGTGAATCTGGGTCGAAGGAAAAGGCGCTGGGCGCCATGATCGGTCGCCAACCGCCTTGGCCGACCGCCAATGGTTTGACGCCTTTCCAGGGGACGTTTACGGACGCCTTGCGCCCGGCATGGGCCAATTGCACTCCGGCGGCCGCTCCCTGGGTTTCAATAAACTCGTTGATCCGTTTCAACATGGGGATGTGGTCATCCGACCACAAGCCGAGATCCGCCGGACTGATGCGGCCCCGGGCTTCCACCGCGGCGGCCTCGGTGAGCACCAACCCCGCGCCGCCCGACGCGCGCGCGCCCAAATGCACCAAATGCCAGTCATTCGCCAAGCCATCCACCGACGAATACTGGCACATGGGTGATACGGCGATGCGGTTGCGGAAACTGACATCGCGGATTTTTAGGGGTTCAAATAGTTTCGACATACGTTGCTTATAAAAACCGTCTGGATTTGCGGGATCAAACCGGGAATCAGGCGCCGGTTCAATTATTTTGGTTCGAGTTTTTTCCGCCACCGAATATCAAGTCGGCGGCCAGCTTAACTTAGCCCTTTTCCAGCAGAACCGCCATGGGCCGGCAAATCAGGAAAAAAGCCAATTACTCCGGCAATAATTCCGCGCCGGGGAGTTTGATCGTGTAGGCGTAAAGGCAGGGGAGTTGGTCGCCGTTTAGGGACGGCATCTGGATGACCACATCGTTGCCTCGGGTTTCATATTTTAACTCCCCGGGCACGCCCAGCAGCGTGATCGGGCCACCGGCCTTGAGATTGCGGAGTACGAGTTCGGCGCCGGGCCAGCCAACGGTGATGGCATAAAGCGCGTCGGGCTTGCGAGTGAAGAAGGCTTGTTTCACCGCGTGTTTATCCCTAGGCAGTTGGCCCACTTGAGCCATTAGGTTGTATTCCTGTTGGAATTCCTTAAAACCCTGGTTCGGGCGTTCCCCTGCGCTCCATTGGCACTGGCGCGCGGCGGCGCGGGACCCGTAGATGGCCTCGCCATTGACCTTGAGCCATTCGCCCATGCGCAACAAGCGGTCCTGCATGATGACCGGGATGCGGCCATCCGAGCTGGGGCCGATGTCGAGCAGGAGATTGCCACCCCGGCTAACGAGGTCGCAAAACATGAGAATCAATTCGCGGGGCGTGCGGTAATCGTCGATGTTTTCCGCGCGGTTATAGCCGTATGAGTAGCCCATGCCGCGATTTTCTTCCCAGGGATGGCTGTCATCCTTCATGCCCGCGCCGTATTCGGTGGTGTAATAGCCGCCATGATGGTGGCGGGTTTCCTTGCCCCAGCGATCGTTGACAATCACGGTGTCCTTGCATGGAGAGTCGTTGTAAAGCCAAGCCAGCAGTTCCTCGCTTTTCCAATCGGCGCTCGGCATATCCCATTCACCGTCGCTGAATATGATGTCCGGGCTGTAGCGCGTCACCACATCTTTGAATTGCGGGTGCATATGCTCGGTGGCGTAGCGCTTGGGATCTTTAAGCCAAAGGGGATTGTACCACTCGTAAAGGGAGTAATAGAAACCGAACTTCATGCCCCCACGCTTGCGCACGGCGGTGGCCAGTTCGCCCAATAGATCCCGTTTAGGGCCAACTTCCACGCTGTTCCACGGGCGACCCCAGGATTTGCTAGCCTGATCGCTGGGCCACATGCAGAAGCCGTCATGGTGTTTGGAAGTGGGCACGATGTATTTGGCGCCCGAGCGATAGAAAAGATCCGCCCATTCCTCCGGGTGGTATAGCTCGGCGCGAAACCGGGGCGCAAAGTCCGGGTAATCGAAATTCTCGCCATAATTCTTTTTGTGGAATTGCCACCACGCGCTGTCGGGCTTGCGATCGTGCATATAATTCCAATACCACTCGGAGTAGCTCTTAGGCGTGCCCCAGGCGGGGACGGCGTAAACGCCCCAGTGGATGAAAATGCCGAACTTGGCGTCCAAATACCATTGCGGAGCGGGGCGTTGATCCAGCGATTCCCATTTAGGTTCATAATGGGTTTGAGCATTGGCAAGAGTTACCCAGCTGGACACCATCCCTAGCAAAGCCAGTCCGATTCCGGAAAGTGTGGATATTTGGAGTTTCATATTGGTTTTGAACCTCCCCAATGTAGCACCAGCCACCGGATGGTCGCAACCTTCTTGTGCGGATTAGGACGGCTTTTATTCCGGCTCGTACTGGGGGGTGTCAATAGAAAATGGAATTGAAAGAGAGGACTTGACGCCGGCGCGGGCGGCCTCGAGAGTAAACCTCGACACAATCTCCATGCATATATGAAAACCATGTTTACCCGGCGCAATTTTATCCAACGCTCGATGATCGCCGGCGCGGGCCTCGTAATTTTGCGCGACCGTTGCCTGGCTACGGCGGCGACCGCCAATGACAAGCTCAACATCGCCGCCATCGGCGTGGCCGGCCAAGGCCGGAGCAATATCGACAACGTGGCCGGACTGAACCAGAATTTGGTGGCCTTCAGCGATGTGGATCATCATTACGCGGCCGACACGTTCAAGAAATATCCACAAGCCAAAGTGTATAAAGATTTTCGCGTCATGCTCGATGAGCAAGGCAAACAGATCGACGCGGTGCTGGTCTGCACGCCGGACCATACGCACGCGGTGGCGGCCATCGCCGCCATGCGCTTGGGCAAACACGTGTATTGCGAGAAACCGCTGACCCGCACGGTTCAGGAAGCGCGGGCGATGCGGTTGGTGGCCCGGGAAGCCAAAGTGGTTACCCAGATGGGCAATCAAGGTTCGTCGTCCAAGGAACTGCGCCGGGCGGTGGAATTGGTCTGGGGTGGCGCAATCGGCGAGGTGCGCGAGGCGCATGTGTGGTTCGATGGTGGCAACGCCCCCATGAAGCGTCCGACCGAACAGCCGCCCATTCCCGATACGCTAGCTTGGGATCTCTGGCTAGGCCCCGCGCCGGAGCGACCTTTCAACCCTTGTTACATCGAGGGCAAATGGCGCGGTTGGCGTGACTTTGGCAGCGGCATTATCGGCGATTTTGGCTGTCACACCGCCAACACCATGTTCCGAGCTCTCAAATTGGAACAGCTTTGGAACGCCCCTGGCGACGCGAAAAGCGTGATTATTAAGGTGGAATGCCAGCCTTCGGAGCGGGACCTGGAGGGCTATCCCACCGGTTCGCGCACGGTCATCGATTTACCCGCCCGCGGTGAAATGCCGCCCGTCAAACTCACGCTCTACGCCAAGGAGAAACCGGCCGAAAGTTTGATGCTAGGATACGCCCGGGGCGGCTGGGGCGATCTTTTGGTGGGCGCCAAAGGCTCGCTTTACTCCAGCGATCCGTGGAATACCAACTATGCCTTGCTGCCGGAAAAACAGTTTGACGATTACAAGAGCAACATTCCGGAGAGCTTGCCACGCAGCCAGGGGCACCATCGTGAATGGATTGACGCGTGCAAGGGGCTCGGCAAAACGTTTTCCAGTTTTGAAATCGGCGGGCCGCTCACTGAATTGATGCAGTTGGCCAATCTCTCCGCTTTAGTCGAAGGCCCGGTGGCATACGATGTCGTGAGCGGGAAAATCGTGGGGTCCGGCCCGGCGAGCCGGCTCGCGCATCGCGAATATCGCCCGGGTTGGCGGATCTAATACTGATCTATCCCGCGGATGGATCAGTAAGCCCGGTTTTCGAACCGGACCTATTGCCTTGACCCTGTCCCGGCGTTGCGCCATCGTTTTGCGCTGTGACAGCTTTGATTACCGTTTTGGAACCGAAACATCTGGCCGAGCTACGGGCGATGATGGCGCCCGAGCCGGTTTTAACCTCGAAAGAGGACTTGATCCCATACGCCTTCGATGGTACCGCCGCCCTTTCACAAATGCCCGGCGCGGTGGTGTTCCCCCGCGACGCGGAGCAAGTCTCCCGGCTGCTCCAATGGGCGAATCGTGAGCGGGTGCCGATTATTCCGCGCGGCTCGGGCAGCGGATTGAGCGGTGGCAGCGTGCCCACCCCCGGCTCGGTGGTGATGTGCCTGGTCAAGCTGGATCGCGTGCTCGAGGTGGATCGCAAGAATTTGACCGTCATGGTCGAGACGGGCGCCACCACGGAAGCCGTGGCCACCGCCGTCGGCGCCGCGAACCTGTTTTATCCCCCGGACCCGGGGTCGATGAAGATTTCGACCATCGGCGGTAATGTGGCGGAGAATTCAGGCGGCCTGCGCGGACTCAAATATGGCGTCACTCGCAATTACGTCATGGGCATGGAAGTGGTCTTGCCCCAAGGCGAGATTGTCTGGATGGGCAACAAGTGCGTGAAAGACGTGGCCGGGTATAATTTGAAAGATGTCTTCATCGGGTCCGAAGGCACGCTGGGGGTAATCACCCGGGTGCTGCTTAAACTGATTCCCAAGCCCGCCGCCAAGAAAACCATGCTCGCCACGTTTGCGGAGATGGAGAAGGCGGCCGAAACGATTTCCGCGATCATCGCGGCGCAAATCATTCCCTGCACGCTCGAATTTTTGGATCGTACCACCATTAAATGCGTGGAGGATTTCGCGCACATTGGCTTGCCGCTGGATTGCGATGCGATCGTGCTGATGGAAACCGACGGCCACGCGGCGGTGGTGGCCGAGGAATCCGCGCGCATGGAGCAAATCTGCCGCGCGCACGGCTGCACCTCGGTGCATGTGGCCAAGGACGACACCGAGGCGGTGCAATTGGCGAGCGCGCGCCGCGCGGCCTTTTCGGCGCTGGCCCGAGTGGCGCCGACGACCATTTTGGAGGACGTCACCGTGCCGCGCAGCGAGCTGGCGCAAATGATTCGTTTCATTCAAAACGTGGCCAAAACGGACCAGTTGCGCGTCGGGGTTTTTGGCCACATGGGCGATGGCAATTTGCATCCGACTTTCCTGACCGACGAGCGGAATCACGCCGAGATGGAGAAAGTTGAAAAGGCGTTGCACAAAATCATCGAGGAAACCATCCGGCTGGGCGGGACGATCACCGGCGAGCACGGCGTGGGCTTGGCTAAGAAACGGTTTTTGCCCCGGCAATTAGGCGAGACGCAATTGCGGGTCATGCGCGAATTGCGGCGGGTGCTGGACCCGGCGGGGGTGCTGAATCCGGGAAAGATGTTCGATTAAACCGGCCTGGCGCGCCGCACACCCCCTATGGATTCAACCAATACATCCGCCGTTTCACGGCTAAAAGGATTGGACTACCGAGTCCTCCAGCAATGCATGCATTGCGGCCTTTGCCTGCCGGTCTGCCCCACTTACAATGATACCAAAATGGAGCGTAACAGCCCGCGCGGGCGCATCTCCCTGGCGCGAGCCATCGCCGATGGCCGCCTGGATTTGACCCCGGAATACGCGCGGGAAATGTACTTTTGTTTGGGCTGCTTGGCATGCACCAGCGCGTGCCCGGCGGGCGTGAATTACGCGGAAATCTTCGAGCACGCCCGGGCGGCGGCCGAGGAAGCCCGGCTGCTCAATTCCCCCCTGCGCCGGCTCATCCGCTGGTTCACCGTCAAATGGCTGTTCATGGATTTGCGCCGGCTCCTCTTTGTGGGGCGGTTGCTGCGGTTCTATCAAGCCATCGGCTTGCAGCGATTGATCCGGGGGTCCGGCGTCATGAAGCTGTTCCCCAAGCGGCTCCAGGAACTGGAGGCGATGGCGCCGGATATTCCCGCGAAATTCTCGGCGCAACTCATCGCGCCGGTGACGCCCGCTCAGGGCACCCGCCGATACCGCGTGGCCATGCTCACCGGTTGCGCCCAGGATTTGATTTTCAGCGAGGTGAATCGGGACACGGTGGAAGTGCTCGCGCGCAATGGCTGCGAGGTCTACACGCCGCCCCGCCAATCTTGCTGCGGCTCCTTGCACGGCCATAACGGCGAATACGCCTTGGCGCAGGAATTGGCCCGCCGCAATATCGACCAATTTCCTCCGGACCAGTTCGACGCCATCATCAGCAACGCCGGCGGCTGCGGCTCGCATCTGAAGCACTACGCCCAATTGCTGGAGCACGATCCCAAGTATCACGACCGCGCCCATCAATGGGATGCCAAGCTCAAAGACGTCCATGAATGGTTGGCGTTCATTGGCCTGGCGCCCATCAAGGATCTCCAGGCACCCAAGCAAAAGGTCACTTACCACGAGTCTTGCCATTTGTGCCACGGCCAGAAAATCACCGCGCAGCCCCGGCAATTGCTCAAAGCCATCCCCGGGCTGGATTTTGTCGAACTGCCGGAAAGTAATTGGTGTTGCGGCAGCGCGGGTATTTACAATATCACCCAGCCCGAGATGGCGGGCAAATTACTGGTTCGTAAAATGGAACATATCAAAGCCACCGGCGCGAGCGTGGTGGCCAATGGTAATTCCGGTTGCTTACTCCAACTCGTCAATGGCGCCAAGCAAACGCACCAACCAACCCGGGTCGCGCATCCGATGACCTTGCTGGCCGAAGCCTATCGCCGCGCCGATAAAGCCGCCGGGAAATCCTGACGGCTAGGGGTTTGTTGGGGGGAGGCGCGGACGGCGGTTTAGTTGGCTTTCAATTCGGAGTAGCCGTCTGGATCGCTCGAAAGTTTGGCCAGATCGTTCAATAGGGTCTGGCGGACGCGCGGTGGGCCGAGCCATCTTTGATTTTTACCGTCCCGAAGAGATAAAGCGAACTATGAGGAGGTAGGGCGGGGATTTGCGAAATCACCCGGCCATCGTTGGGTAGGCCATAATTGGTTCGGTCCGCGACACGCAGGGTGTATTTTTCCGGATGGGCTGCGATAAGGTGGAGCTTTTGTTGCGTAGGCGAGTTGCTGGTTTGCATGGCGGACACGCAACCTCCCAGAATGAATGGGAGCATCAACCCGCTCAGCCAGGCCCCGCCGTCCCGCGCCCTCGGTCCGCCATTGGGAAAGCCGGCTCATGCGTTTGCCTGGGCTAAAAATGAGCGATCCCGTTTGAATTCAGATTCGGGGCGAGGCGCCACCGCGTGTTTCCTGTGCCTGGCAGAGGGGGCCAGCGCCAAAGGACCGGCGCATTTTCGCTTCAGCTTGATGCGCCTCGTATTTTTCGCCCAGGTGTTTTTTGAGGATGCGTTCTCTTATTCCAAATCGCTGTCAAGTTAAGACTAATCCACTTGTCTTCCGGGCCTCTGGCGTCGTTATTCGTCAGTTGCAGATCACTTTAGATATGCGCCTTCCTCATGCCTAGCCAGAGGCCCGGCATCCGGCGTGTCTTAGTCTCAACTTGATCGCTCATTGGAATTAGTCGCTGGCATATCCGTCCGCAGCGCCGATTAATGAGCCAGCGCGTGAACCCGGCGTGGCGCGCGAGCAGGCCCGCCACGCGGCGGCGGAGTTTCGCTCGCACCCGAAGCCATTGCGCATTTTCACTCCATCCTTCCGGCATGATGGTTTCGGCCATAAACAAATAGGCGGTTCGTTAGTGGATTGCCAAGCTGGCGGGGAATATTGGCAGGTTTTCCCCGAAGTTCCAAGCAGAACCCGTTAACACCTGTTTTCCGTTTGCTCCGCATTGGACTCCGCGCGCCTCCGTCGGTATAAATGAGCCATGAGCGATTGTCAGAAACCGATTAGCGCTTCGACTCGGTATGGCGCCGTCTATGGGTTCCCGATCCGGCACTCGGCTTCGCCGCCCATGCAGAACGCGGGCATGCGGGCATTGGGGCTGGATTGGCGTTACCTGGCTTTTGAAGTGCGCCCGGAACGATTGCGCCAGGCGATCGAAGGCGCCAAAACCATGGGGTTTATCGGGTTGAATCTGACGGTGCCGCATAAGTTGCTCGCGGTGGACATGGTGGAGGTGTTGGATGAATCGGCCCGCGTCTGGGGCGCGGTTAACACCATTCGATTCGAGACGAAATTGCCCTCCGGCGAATGGGTGCCCGTGGGTCGCGCGGAGGCGATTGGGGAGGTTCGCGCCCAGGGTTTCAATACCGACGCCGGCGCGATTTCGCGCGCGTTGCGCGAAGATTTAGGGGTTGAACTCCGGGGGGCCACCGGCGTGTTGCTGGGCGCGGGCGGGGCGGGGCGCACCGCCGCGCTGAAGCTGGCTGCGGAAGGCCTGGCGCGGCTGCATTTAGTGAACCGCACCGCCGCCAAAGCGGAGGCGATTGCGCGCGAGATCCAACGGCTATATCCAGAAACCCAGGCCACGGTGGGCTATCCCGCGGGGAAAGTGGATTTTCTGCTCAATGCCACCTCGCTTGGGCTCAAGCCGGGGGATCCCTTGCCCTGGGATGAAACCCGGTTTCCGCTCCGTCAAGCGGCGGCGGTTTACGATATGATTTACCGGCCCGCCACCACGCCTTTGTTGCAACAGGCCCGCGCGGCGGGTTGCCGCACGGCTAACGGATTGGGCATGCTGCTTTATCAGGGTGCCCAGGCGTTGGAAATATGGACCGAACGCCCGGCGCCCGTGGAAGTGATGCGACAAGCGCTGGCCGAAGCCATGCGGTGACGCGAGTTTTAGGCCCGCCTTGGCCTCGCTTACGAAGCGAAGGCATCCGTGGGGCAATAGTACTCGTCGATCAAGGGTTTTAGAATGCGTTCACGATCCAAGCGCGGGTTGTGTTCCGAGTGCGGTGCGTGATCCTGAGGGGAATCTAGATTGGTGACAAAATCCAAGCCCGCTTTCCGCGCTAAGCCGGCAAAGTATTCTCGCAAGCTCTCAATGCGGGGAATCGAGACGGTGGAATGATTTAACAGAATCCCCAGCAGACCTTCCTGGGTTTCACGGCGTTTTACCCAGAGATCATTAAAGACCGCGATATCGTTCGGCAAATCGTTGCCCTCGCCAAAGGAGAATAGCACCAGATCCGCCCGGGCCGCGTCATCCGCGGCCAGTTCCCCCAGGCCATGTTGGCGCAAGAGGGAGAATTTCCACCAGGATTCCGCTAATTCGATGTCCCTGCCCAGCGAGCGGCGCAAATTATCCACGAGGCAAGCCACCCGATTCCGCGCTTCTTGGTCGTCATAAATCACGGCCAAGCGGCAAGCTTGGGAACCTGCGTGTTCGGGGTGAAGGCGGGTGGAAAAATCGACCCGGCCCGTTTGGGACACGGGGGCGATCTCCTCGGGAATAATGATGTTGCTCATAGGATTGTGGGTTGGCTGTCCATCGCCACGGGCGATGAAAATGGCGGCTTCGGGCGGGTTTACGCTATCACGATGCGTTCCTTTTCTTGGTTATAGATTTGGAAGGAAGTTTTGCGGGTTGCCGATCGGGGTAAATTGGGTTGGTAGGGGGAACC
Organism: Verrucomicrobia bacterium UBA1319; assembly: GCA_002306985.1. Classification (GTDB taxonomy): domain Bacteria; phylum Verrucomicrobiota; class Verrucomicrobiia; order Limisphaerales; family UBA1319; genus UBA1319. The sequence continues at coordinate 55,140 of DBTJ01000022.1, read as the reverse complement.
GAAACGTTGCGTTGCGCCGCGGCTTCCAAGGTTTGGCGGAGGGACCGGGGTGCCTCGGTTGGGGGCGCTGCGGTTTGAAGTTGGCGTTCGGCCAAGAACCAAAACTCTAAATCGCGGTTGGCGGGCTGGCCCGCTTTAACCCAAGCCTCGTAGGCTAGGCTGGCGATGTCCTCATGTGAAATTCGCGATCGCGATTGCGCGGGGTTACTCATAAGCCATTCAAGATAGTTAAAACACGTCTAATATAGTCGTATATAAAATTAAAATAAAACCGCCGTTTAAGCAAGGTTTCCGGTCCGCGTCTATCGTGTGGGCGCGTTGATCCGCGTTGGTCGGCTCGGTTGCCTATGACAGAGTGACTCGATTACTTCGATCCGTGAGTCATACGCGCTTAGCGCCATCTTTCTAGTAATATCGGCTGGCGAACTAAAAGCTTGAGACGATATTTTTGCTTATATACTACTAATAAGATCGTATATAAGTAATCATTACGCCGAGCGGGAAAGGTTGTCAAACGGAAATCGCATTTTTATTTGGTTTCCCCCGAGCGAGGCGCGTCTATTCCTGTCGCTCCTGGGGCATGCGGTAGCGCGCGAGCCTATGGTCTCGTGGGACGGGGAGGGAAGCGACGGTCGCGCGGCTCACGGGGCTTTGGCGACCGGTTTCAAATGCGCGTCGAACCAATCGGCCATGAGCTGGATATCCGGTTGCATGTCGGGCCAGCCGTGATCTTTGCCGGGACGTTCGACGAGTTTCATCTCCGCCGCATTGGCTTTTCGGGCGGCCTCGATGAAAAGGCGCGCTTGCTGCACGGGGACTAATTTATCGGCGTCTCCGTGAATGATGAGGATGGGTGGCAGATTCGTATGGATGAAATAAATGGGCGAGATTTCCTTGCCGTAAACTTGCCGGCTTTCGGCCGTGTCCGAACGGGGTCCGAACGCGGGTTTAAAATACGCGAGGATGCCGACGCCGACGCCGTCCACGCCCGGCGCGCCATAGTTTAGCAGGTCCGTGGGTGGAAACAAACAAGCCACGGCTTGGACGGAACTGCTGACACGATCCACCGGGTCCTTCGCTTCCGGCGCCCCCGGTTTGCCTTGGGTGGCAATGGTCAGGCTCAAATGCCCTCCGGCGCTGCCGCCCAAAATGCCCAACCGCTGGGGATCGACGCCATATTCTTTGGCGTGATATCGCGCGAAGCGCACCGCGCGGTGAATGTCCTCCACGATCTCCGGTATGATGAAACGCGGTTGGGAGCCATGCACGACCGCAAACACGGTGTAGCCACGATTAAGGAACTCCTTGAAGTAGCCCGCGTTAATGGCCTCATGGCTGGAAAAGAACCCGCCACTGACCATGAACAGCAGGCCCGCTCCGTTTGGGGTGGCGGGTTTGAAGACATCCAGCGTCAGCGCGGTGCCGAATTTGCGTCCGTAAACCACATCTTCCACCCGGGTGAAAGCAGCGCGGGTCGCCTCGGCTACTGGCGGTGAACTAGGTGAAGTATCCGCGGCGGTGGCCAGCCAGACCGGCCAAGCCAGGCAAAAAGCGATTAACAAAGAATAGGCATTCATAACCGGGTAGACGGCGTTTTCTCGAACTCTATCGCCTTTTCCGGTAAAGTCACTCCGAACCGCGAAAAAACGCGCGTTTATTCTTTGATCCGGTAGAAACGAGCGAGATCATCCTTGTAGACGGTAAGTTGGATTTGCGCGATCACGCCGGGCGTAATGGAGAAGGTTTTCAGATCGTCCCATTGTTTGGCATCGGTCGAAGTTTGTAAAGTGGCGGCGCCTTTTTGGATGTTTTCGATGCGCAGGATTATTTTGCCATTGGTGTAACTGGCGACGGAAAGCTGGCTGCCTTGGGCGGGAACGGCCACGGTGGCGACGCGCGAAGTCACGGTGCCGCCAAGACTGGTCACGGCGCATTGATACGAGCCATATGCCACGGGCTGGCACCAGTAATTATTCGCGCCGGGGAGCGGTTGGTCATTGAAATACCACTGGTATTGCGGCGGGTTGCTTACCGAGCACGGGGAATGCGTCTCCCCCGGTAAAGCCAAGATCTCCAAGTAGACGTTGGTGGGATGTAAGGTGGCGATATCGGCGGGCTGCGTTTTGATTTGGGGAGCGTCGGGCCGGTAAATGCGCACCTGCACGCGGCGCGGCAAATTGGCCGCCGTGCCGGAAATGAGCAAGGTGGCCGCGTGTTCGCCCGGGGTTAAATCGGCGGTATCGAACTTGATGGTGTGGACATTGACGGTGCTCCCGGGAACATTTGCGGCCGGAGTTATTTGCGCCCACGGTTCGGAACTGGTTACCGCATAATTGCCGATGCCCGCGCCACAATTGATCAGGGTTAGGGTTTGATCGGCCACCACGCCATTGGTCGCGATTTGTTCGAGGTAACTCGGATTGCAGGCCAGTAAAGCGCCGCTGACGTTGGGGTGAAAGGTGTTGACCGCGGCCGTGAACGTATTCGTCTCCTGCGCGTCGCCATACGCGAGCCAGGCGTCGCTTTGGCCACCGAACCCAAAATTAACATGCACATAATGGACGTCGCCATCCGTGGCCAGACCGTCCCCTACCGCGGTGTGACCTTGGAGATTGAATGGCAGGTTGATAAACACCGGGCGCCGGGCCCCGATTTCTTGCTCGAGGATCTTGCCGAACGCGGAGGTGCCCGCCTGGGTTATCCCCCCAAGGCTATAGCCTAAGTGCGTTCCCAACGAACGCCCCAGCACCATGATATCCGACGAACTGCCCAAGGCTTCATAGTCCATGTCGGCCGACACGCCCAGGAGCAGCATGAGCTCGGGGATGGGACGCCGGGATGCGTCGCTATCCTCGCAGCCAAAGTCATAGCTATCCTTCATGTCGCACCAATCGATGTCATTCCGCCAATCGCCCGAATAACTGCCCTGGCTGGCGCCATTGGTATCCGTCCATGACACCGTGCCGGTTCCCGCTTGCGGCCAACTGTAATAGCGCAGGACTTGGCCCATGGCGACCGGTACGCAACCAGTTGGGACTCGTCCGGCGTAGCCGTCCAAAGCGTTGGTGACCGCGGGGCATTCGGAGTTGTACGGGTACCATTGCGACCAATGGGTGGACAGCAAGGGTGGCACCGACACTTGGCTGGGTGAGCTGGCCGAGTCGCGCCGCAGATGCGCCAGCAAACACGCCCATTGAATGCCCGCCCGCGCATCCGTGGCGGCGCCTGGCTCGCGATTTTTAAGCAACTGGCGCAGGACATTATCAGGGCGATCTTCGGTGTTGAAATGGCCGTCGGTCGCAAAACCAATAATCGGAGCTTCCCGGTTATCAGGGCTGATGATGATAAAACCGACGGGATTAAGCTGGGCGACCCAATAGGGAGCTGGTTCCGTGGGGGGCTGCAACGCCGCTACCGAAGTTTGCTTAGGGAAAAAAGAGCGCTGCGCAAAATTTGAGGCGACCTGGCTGATATCGCTCGCTTTGAGGACATCCCCTTGCCCTGAAGTTAAGGCGCTTAAGAAACCCAAAAATCCCGCCATCCAACTATTCATGTATTAAGTCAATTCCGTGTTGAGCAAAAACTCCTGCCTCAGCATACATCGGCATGGCCATGATGCAACCCTGGGAAAACGGATTTCAAGCCGTCGAACCGTCGGGCGCAAAACAACGGGGCGATTCCGGCGGGTTTGCCGAAATCGCCCCGTAAATCGAGGGCCTAGGTCTCGCCACGCGAACTCAGGCGTGACGGTAATGCTTTTCGGATTGTTCGCGCAATCGCCGGGCGGCTTGCTCCGGAGTGATGTCGCGTTGGGGTTCGGCCATCATTTCGTAGCCCACCATGAATTTGCGCACCGTGGCCGAGCGAAGCAGCGGCGGGAAGAAGTGGGCGTGCAATTGCCAATGCGCATAGTTGCCGTCATCGGTCGGCGCCCCGTGCCAGCCCATGGAGTAGGGGAAGCTGGCGTGAAATAAGTTGTCGCAACGCGATAGGCCGTGGCGCAGGATTTTCGCCAGCGAAGCGCGTTCCGGAGCGGTGAGATCGGGCAGGCGCAACACATGGCGGCGGGGCAACAAGAGCAATTCAAAAGGCCAGACGGCCCAGAACGGCGTTAGCAGCACCCAATGCTCGTTTTCGTCCACCACGCGGGTTTTCTCTTTTAATTCCACCGCCAGATAATCCAGCAACAACGGCCGGTCGTGGGTGTGCAGATGGTTCTTTTGGTTCAGCTCCTCTTGCTCGGGCAATTTCGGGAGCCAGTCGCCCGCCCAGATTTGACCGTGCGGGTGCGGATTGGAGCAACCCATGGTCGCCCCTTTGTTTTCGAAAACTTGCACCCAACGGAATTGGGCGCCCAGCTCGGCGGTTTGCGCCGCCCAAGTGTCGATGACCTGGCCGATGTTTTCCAGCGTCATTTCGGGAAGGGTCAAGTCATGGCGCGGCGAAAAGCAGATAACCCGGCAACAACCGCGCACGGCTTGGGTGCGGAGAAAGGAATCGGCGGGGCCGCCGCCCCCGGGGGTGTTCGGCAACAGCGCGGCGAAATCATTGTCGAAGACGTGGACGCCTGTGTAAGGCGGATTGACGGCGCCCTCCGAACGCGAGTTGCCCGGGCAGAGATAGCAGCGCGGGTCGTGGCTCGGGCGCTGATCGGCGGCGCCGCTTTCTTGCTGCCCCAACCAGGGGCGCTTGGTGCGGTGCGGCGACACCAGTACCCATTCCCCGGCGAGGGGATTATAACGCCGGTGGGGGTGCAACTCGGGGTTAAATTGCTCGGATTCAGCGGGAGTATGTTTGACGTGTTGAGTCATAAAAAATCGAAGTAAAGAGGCCGGACCGGATAGAAAAAGGGTGCATGCGTTCGCCGCATGCACCCGGTGAATGATCGCTGTGAATTACTTCGCCCAGCTCACCAACCCGGCGTCGATATATTGGCCGCCATCCGTTTGTTTGCAGTGGATGGCGATGGTATTGGCGCCTTTTTTCAAGGCCGCTTGCGCGGCGGGTGCCAGGGCGATGTCCTCATACTCCGAAGTGTAACCCTTCACTTGAGCGGCGAGGACGCCATTGAGGTAAACTTCCGCGTCTTCATCATGGTGAATCCGCAGTAACGTGGTTTTGGCTGGATCGGATTCCAGAGTAAACTCCCGCGCCAGCCAAATGTTTTCCGTTTTCCAGGTGGTGCCGATAATGGAACTGGGGGTGCCGTCGCTGCCGAAGCCGGATTTGCCCGTCTTCCACGCGCTGGTGTCAAAGCCCGGTTTCTGCCAGCCATCGGCCGGTTTATCGGTGGTATAGCGCCAGGTGGCCTGGGCGGTTTCCGCGGTCGGCAGCACCGGGATAGTCACCGGCGGCGTAGGTTGAGGCGCCCAATGGGCCGATTTGGCTTGGTCGCGGCTGGCCCATTGGTTCCAGACCACCGGGTTGTAGAGCATTTTGATGAATACGCCCCCCACCACGGAACGGGCTTGGAATCCGGTTTGCTTGGCCGATTTCGTCCAGTACCAATCCGACATGGGGACGCGGGATGGGGTTTCGTTCAGGAACCGATACACCGGGTTCAGCAAGGCGTTGAAGTCTTCGCGGTCGCCCGTGAGCGTGGCGGTCCAGATGGTCCAATCGAGCTTGGTATAGGGCTGGCGGTTATCGAGGGATAATCCGTAGGGGTTCTGGATGCGCCGGTAGAAGTCCAGTTCTTTGCGTAGGACCGAAGCGGGGAACAGGTTGAGACTGAGGATTCGGTCCCACACCAGGTTGTATTTTTGGCTCCAGGTGTTGGCGCTATCGAAGGCCAAGCGGAAGTGATCTTGATCGTCGGCGGTCTCCACCCACTTGGCGGCGAATTCGCGGGCCAGTTGGAAGTAGGCTTTGGCTTTGACGGTGTCATCGCGCATTTCGCACAAGCGGGCGTAACAACCCAAGGCCACGATCGCTTTGGCCGAGAGATTCACGTTATGCGCCAGGTGGCCGGCGAAGTCATCGGTGCAGAGTTGATTTTCCGGATCGAACCCTTTGTCCTTGAGGTAGTCGGCCCAAGCGTCGAGCGTGCGCCAATATTGGGCGGCGAACTGGGCGTTGCCTTCCATTTGCGCCAGAGCCGTGATCAGGATGAGCATGTTGCCGGTCTCTTCGACGGGCATTTGGTTTTCTTCCGTGCGCTCCCCGCCGCCATAGACTTGGCCGTTGGCTATCGGATACGTGCCCAAATCATGGGGCGCGAAGGGGAATTTCCAGCGCGGCGACGCGGCGTAATCCATGATCGGCACCAGCATGGCTTTGGTGAGACTCGGGCCGAGGAATAAGTACATAGGCGCCATCGGGTAGATGACGTCCACGGTGTTGATGCAGCCGTTGCTGAAGTTTTCCTTCGGGAACATGAGCGGCTGGCCATTGGCATCCGCCGCCAGTTTGTTGGCGGCCAAGCACTGGCGATAGGCCAGCGAACAGAGCCGGGCGTAACGTTCGCCGCCGCTTTGGGAAAGACTCGCCATGAGCCGGGAGTCGAAATCCACGCAACGACTGGTTAGCGCCGCGTATTCGGCCGAAGAGTGCAGCAACAAGCCGGTGGCATCCATGCCGTTGCGCCGCCAATAGGGACGCAAGTTCTGGTGGAAATATTGGATCGAATACCCATCGTCGTAAGCCAGCATCAACCAGCGCGACACGGGGCGGGAGCTAACGCGGCCCAGGTCGAAGGCGAAGGCGGCTACCGGCGCGCGATCGGAGGCCGCCCGGGGTTGTTCCGCATCCATCGTTGGGGGCAATTGGCCCGAGGTGGCAAACTGGCCGCGGCAATTTTCGCCCGCAGCAATGACGTGGCTAGACTTGGCCGATTTCGGCGCGGCGGTGTAAAGATAGCCCCAGTCGATGCGCAGGTCATCGCCGCGTTTGGCGAGCACCGGTTGGTCTTTGGAACCGAAGCGCAACACGTCCAGGCCGGTCACGGTTTCCGGGGACCAAACGACGTTTTGTTGGGGATCGTTGACGACCCATTCGGCGGAATTGTCGAAGTAGAGGGAGACGGCGTGGTTTTTGTTATCCCCCGACCAACATTCCCAGGTCAGGTAGGTTACCGGGCGGGCCAGCACATCCAAATCTTCCGGCAACGCCGGGGTCATGAACGTGAGGGTGAGCTGAACGCCAGCGCCACCGAAGGTATAGATCGTGCGCGTGGGTAGGACTTCGACCCCTAATTGGGTGAGCGCGGGGACGTTTTTGGGTTCGGGCCCCATCAGACGATACGTTTTGCCGTCAATCCGGATCAGGCTGGACATCGAGTTCGCTTTGCCGGTCCAATGACGGGTGATGTCGTCCGTGAGCTTGTCGGCGCAGGACCACACGCTGAAGTAAGGATCGCACGCGACCAGGGGGACCGCCGGCGGACGCAGTTCGGCGCCGGTCTTGGGTTTCTCCGGCGTCAGCGGTTTGGTGTTTTCCGGCGAGGCCAGATATACTTGACGGTTGGCTGCGGCCACGATGTCGGCGTCCATCTTGATTTGGGCGCGGTCATAAGTCATCAAGCCGTTGACTTCGATTTCCACGTCGGTGGTCTGCGTGTAAACGGCGGCGGCCAAGCCTTTGTCTTCAACGAGCGGACCTAGTTTTTTGTCGAGTTCCAAATACGCTTCCATGAGTTGGACGGCGTTGGTGAAACTGCGGTAACCCCAGTTTTTTTGATCCTGCCATGTATGGCCGCCCACCGGCAGGCCCAGTCCGCCGTATTCACCCAGCACGGCGGCGCGTTTGGCTTCCATCGGCGGCGCTCCAGGGCCGGGATAATCATGCAAATCGTAAACGTCGCCCGCGCCCCGATCGGCCCAGCCGCTGACGCTGTTGACCAGCCGGGAAGGATCGCGATGGGCGACCCAATCAGCCACCTGGCGGGTGTCGAACTGGCCCCAGCCTTCATTGAAGGGCACCCACATGACGATGCTGGGGTGATTGCCACGGCCATCGATCAGGCGACCCAGCTCTTGGTAATATTGGCGGGTCGATTCTTCCGAACGGGTGATGTCGGCCTCTTTCGGGCCGATGTAACGGTCGCCGCTCGGCATGTCCTGCCATACGAGCAAGCCCAAGCGGTCACACCAATAATACCAACGGTCCGGTTCGATCTTCACGTGCTTGCGCGCCAGGTTAAACCCGAGTTTCTTGGTGATCTCGATGTCGTAGCGCAAAGCGGCGTCGGTGGGCGCGGTGTAGATGCCATCCGGCCAGAAACCTTGATCCAAGGGGCCGAATTGGAACAGCGGCTCGTTGTTCAGAAATAATCGCGTCACGCCTCGGCTGTCTTTGCCTAGGGCGATTTTACGCATGCCGAAATAGGAGGCGACTTCATCCACCGTGCGCCCGTTTTTTGTAAGTTTAATTTTTAAATCGTATAATTTCGGCTGGCTCGGCGACCATAATTTCGGGTTGGGAATGGCTAACTGGAAGGTGGCGCCCGGTTTGCCGGTGGCTTTTGCCACGGGTTTGCCGCCCTCGATGGCTACGGCTTCCACGCGCATGCCATCGGCATCGCCATAGGTCGCCACCGTGATCGCCAATTCCTTGCGGTCGATATTGGGCGCGAGTTTAGCTTCGGCAATGGAAACCAAACTTACCGGCTCCAGCCACACGGTTTGCCAAATGCCACTCACCGGGGTGTACCAGATGCCGTTCGGCTTGAGCACTTGTTTACCGCGCGGTTGCGTGCCCGTGTCCGTGGGGTCGGTGACCGCGACGACCACTTCCTGGTCGCCCGAGGCTTTCAGGGCTTCGGTCACGTCAAAGCTGAAACCATCGTATCCGCCTTGGTGGCTACCCAGTTCGCGACCGTTGACCCAGACCTTGGTTTCCCAGTCCACCGCGCCGAAATGCAGCAACACCCGGCGGCCTTGCCAACTGGAGGGGATGGCGAAGTTACGGCGATACCAAAGCTTTTGGGTTTCGCTCAGCGGTTTCATCACGCCGGAAAGCGCGGATTCCACCGGGTAAGGGACGAGAATTTGGCCATCGAACTTGCCGGGTTGAGCCGCCTCCTTGGCGGCGATGGCGTAATCCCACAAGCCATTCAAATTAAGCCAATCCGGCCGGGTCAATTGGGGCCGGGGATACTCGGGAAGCGCATTGCCGGGGCGAACTTCGGCGGCCCAGCGCGTGGCGAGCGGGCCTTTGGCGGGCTGCCATTCGGCTTGCGCGCGCGCGGCGTCCAAGCCGAACGCCAGCAGACAACAAAGAATTATTCGACGTATCATAAGCATGAATGGTTTTTCATTGGTTACCAATAGCCAAGATAGACAGAACCCCGCTCGCCAGACAAGCCACATAAACGGGTGACAATCAAAATAAAGCGGGCGAACTAGGGGGTGGACTCCTCGTTAAAAGCAGACCGGCGATCTGGACGCGCGAAATCCCCGCGCCGCCGCGAGCGAGCGAGTCTATCTTAGCATAGTCGGAAACAGAGGTCGCTCGCCGTAAATCGTTTCCGAGTTGTCACTTGTCGCCTGAGTACCCGGCATCTAAGGTACGCTCATGAAATTTTTCGCCTTCGCCCCATCCGCGCCTACAGGCGGCTTACGCCAAGTTTTTTACTATTTAAAACGATGGCTTTTCCTAGCCGTTCTATACGCTATCCCGTGGTCGGCGGTGCTGGCGCACCCGGACAAGGTGGAGCAGGGTTTGTTGCTACATTTTGCCACCGGCGCTCATGCCATTGAAAATGGACAATGGCCCGACTTGACCCATACCTTGACCGCCCAAGTGCATGGCGAACCCAAATTGACCACGCTCGGTCCCGCCCAAGGCTTGGTGTTTAATGGCGTGACCGACTGGTTGGAAGCGGCCGCCGATCTGGCCTCCGCCCAACCCGCCCTGCCGAAGAAAGCGTTTTCCGTAACGGCCTGGGTGCTGATGGATGATACCCAGCCTGAAGGCGGCATCATGGGTTTCCTGCAAGATAATCGCGACCAAAAGAAAGGCTGGCTGCTGGGGTTTGATCGCCAGCACTTTTCTTTAATGCTCACGACTACCGGCGCGAAAGAGGGGGCAGGGCGCCGGACTCATCTCAGGGGTACGGCTACGATTGATCTGAACCGTTGGTATTATGTCGTCGCCACGTATGACGGGGAGAACATGCGGTTGTATGTGGATGGCAAACTCGACGGCGAAAGCGCCGGGCAGTCCGGCGAGATCCTCTATCCGGACCACGGCCGTCTCGCGGTCGCGGCCTTTGCCGACGACAATGAACTGCACCCGTTGGAGGGCGCCCTGTTTGAAGTCAAATTGTACAGCCGCGCGATGCCCGCCGAGGAAATCGCGGAAGTGGCTCGGAAGAACGAAAAACTGCTCGCCTACCGCTCCTCGCTCAATGAAAAACTGAAGTTTGTCGTCAAACCGTACCTTCAATTTGGCACTCTCGACTCGATGACCGTGCGGAGCGAAACGGGCGAGCCCTCCAAGATGACGGTGGAATATGGCGAACAGCAGCCGCTAAAGTCGCGCGCCACCAGCGCCAGCACCAATACCTTGGGCGAAATCCGCCTGGACGGCTTGAAACCGTCCACCCGCTACTTTTACCGAGTCACCTGCGAGGATGCGGCGGGCAATCAGGCGCGTAGCGATATATACTCCTTCCAAACGGCGGTCACTCCGGACCAGCCTTGGGCTTTCGGCATCTTGGGTGATACCCAGCGCAATCCCGACGTCACTCGCCGTTGCGCCGAAGGCATCTTCGCTCTGCGCCCCAACTTCATGTTGCACTGCGGCGACGTGGTCGACGACGGCTTTGCCAAGCAACAGTGGGTTTTCGATCTGTTTGAGCCTTGCGCGAAACTCTTCGCCTACGTTCCCGCCTTTCCGGTCATTGGTAATCACGAGAAAAACTCGCACTGGTATTACGATTACTTCAGTCTGCCCGCCCCCGAGAACTATTACACCTTCACCTACGGCAATGCCCAGTTCTTCATGATCGATTCCAACCAGGACTGCGGCCCCGGCAGTGAACAGTACCGCTGGCTGGAGCAAGTGCTGGCCGCCTCCAAAGCCACCTGGAAATTCACCGCTCATCACCATCCCTGCTTTAGCTCGGATGAGGACGATTATGGGGACCACCTCAAGGGCAAAGCGGATCGCAACTACACCTGGGGCGACAGCAACGTGCGCCGGCTGGTTCCGCTCTATGAAAAACATGGCGTGGATATCGCCTTCGCCGGCCACATTCACAGCTACGAGCGCACGTGGCCCATCTTTCAAATGGCCATCAACCAGTCCAAAGGCGTGCGTTACATCGTTTCCGGCGGCGGTGGTGGCGGACTTGAGCAGGCCGCGCCCCAGCGCGCCTGGTTCACTCTGCATGTGGCGCGCGGCCACCACTATTGTTTCGCGGCCGTCCATGACCGCACGATTCAATTCAAGGCTTACGACTTGGAAGGTCGCCTCTTCGACACTTACGAATTGACCAAGCCTTAACCGAAATGGTCGCCTGCGGGGCGCGAATATGCGGAGCAACTGTCGACCCGGCCATTGGTCGGCGCCCATCGGCGCGCGCTCTTTGGCCGTTTGAGCCGGGGGCTCGGTTCTAGTGGGCGAATCCCCGGCCAATCAGTGAACGGGTTCTGTTTTGTCGAGCGATCCGTAGCGAGCCGGTCTACGCCGCTTCCGACACTACTGTCTTGGCGGTAATTTAGAGCGATGAAGAACTTCCTCCCCGCCTGGGGTGAAAGTATGAGCTTTCCACGGGCGGCTTTTACTGGAGCAATCGGGTCAGAATATAGCCGATCAAAGCGGTTACCGGCAGAGTAAGCACCCACGCCCAGAGCATGCGCTCGACGATGCCCCATTTGACGGCGCTGAAACGTTTCGTGGCTCCCACCCCCATGATGGACGCCGAGATGATGTGGGTAGTGGACAGGGGGATGCCTAGGTGACTGGCGATTTGGATCACGCTGGCGGCGGTGGTTTCCGCGGCAAAACCGTGAATCGGCTTCAAGGTAACCATCTTATGACCGAGCGTGGCGATGATGCGCCAGCCGCCGCAGGCGGTGCCGCAGGACATGGTGACGGCGCAGAGGATCTTGATCCAGGTTTTTACTTCGAATTCCGGCGCCCGCAGGAAATCGAGCCAGGAAGGCAGGTTGTTAAACACGCCCGCCTCCGTGGCGGTGTAGAGGCTCAAAGCGATAATTCCCATGGTTTTTTGCGCGTCGTTCGTGCCGTGGCTGAAGCCCATATAGGAGGCGCTCAAAATCTGCAATTTGCCAAAAGTCATATTCACCATATGCGGCGTCCAGCGTCGCAGGAGGAAGATTAGCAGTCCCATTAATAGAAAACCCGCGATCAAACCGAACACGGGAGAAACGATCATGGGGGCCACCACCTTGTGCCACAGGCCTTCCATGTGGTGAGTAAGCGGATTGTAGACCGACCATTTGATGGCGCTCCAATCGCCCCCCGAAGAGGCTAGGGTGGCGCCGCACAGGCCGCCGATCAGCGCGTGGCTGGAACTGGAAGGCAGACCAAGATACCAAGTAAATAGACCCCAAAACACGGCGCTTAACAAGGCGCACAAAATGGTCGTCAAGGTGACATATTGCGTCGCCACCAACCCCCGACCGATGGTCGTGGCGACGGCGGTGCCCATAAGCGCGCCCACCAAATCGAAAGTGGCGGCCATCATAACGGCCTGGCGCGGGCTGAGTACTTTGGTGGAAACGACCGTCGCTATGGAATTCGCCGTGTCGTGGAATCCGTTGATGAACTCAAACGCCAGGGCCGCGAGTAAGACGCAAAAAACTAAAAACATGGCGCGGGGGATCAGGAGTTTTTGAGCACAATATGAAACACCACGTTGCCGGCGTCCCGGCAGCGGTCGATCACCCGTTCCAGCAATTCGAAGAGGTGGCGCAAAATGACCACCCGCAACGCGTCATGTTTGCCACTATAAAGATCTTTCAGCAACGTGAGCATCAATTCGTCCGCTTCGCCTTCCAAATACTGCAGCCGCTCGTTCTGCGTCTTGATGTCTTGCAATACGGGCTTCCGGCGCAGGGTTTGCACCATTTGGGAAACGGTTTCCGTGGATTGGTGCAGCAGCTTGATTTGTCGGTCGAAATATTCGCCCGCGATTTGCTGCTGCGAGATGAGGAGTCGTTCGCTGAATTTCTCCACCGTTTTAGGGATTTTGTACAGCGCGGTGGATAACGCTTCGATGTCTTCACGTTCCAGCGGAGTGACGAAGGTTTTACAGAGGGCGGCCGATAGTTCCTCGGTGATTTGTTTACCTTTGCGCCGGGCTTGCGCTAAATCCGCTAAAGTTCGATCTTGCGGCGGTTTCTTCAATAACGTCATCAAGGAATCCACGCTAAGGCAAGCCTGCTCGGCGCTGGCTTCCAATAGATTAAAGAACCTATCGTCTTTGCCAATTAACTGTTGCAGTGAGAACATGACGGTCGCAAATGTTGCATAATCGTAACGTGAAGGCACGCGGAAATTTGGGTTATTCGGAACGGTTTGTGTATCTCGCTGAAAATTAATGTATTACGGATTTGGGTGGACGGGGACGACTTCGGTATATTCCGGCCCCGGCAGCGGAGTCGTTTAGGGTGAGGCGGTCGAGACCGGCCGTCCTGTTGGGGGCTACAATTGACGCAACTGATTAAGGCTGAACGTAGTGCTATTGAGAGCTTTTGGTTCCTTCTATGGCCAGCCATGGCATGATGGCTTCCGGGTGGGTGTTAAAAACCATATCCTGAACAATCCAGTTGGCGCCGCCATGATAGATGACGAATTTGCCGAACACCACCCCGCGATCGAAGTTGATGGCCAGGTAGACGATTTGGGTGGTTTTGCTAATTTGCTTTTCTTCCACCCATTCCGGCGACTTGAAGTTGCCTAGGGATCGGTCAATGGTTTTGAAATAGTTGCTTAGTTCTGTGGCTCTAGCGGTTTCGTTTTCCATCAAGCCGCCTTTGATCCACGAGTCCAGCGCGATATCCGCACCGCCTCTCGACCAAAGTGTAAAGCCGGCTTGCAGGATCTTGGGCAATTCCGAATCTGCTGCCAGCGTTGGATTGAGGGCTAGCAAACAAACGGCTAGTGTGAATAAACGAGCCCAGGCGACGCGGATTGACGATGTTTTCATAGGAGTGAGAGATTGAGGCCCCCTCGGCGATACGGCTTTGAGGGTACCATTGCGTACTTTGTGCATAACTGGATTAGTGGAAAGACTCGCCCCGTCAGTCATTTATTCAGCCGTAAGCAGTGGAACTTTGTTATTTTTGAGAATTTCTAGGCTGGCATACTCAATGCTAATACAAGCTGTCTATAATTTAGACATTATTGGACATGTATGCTACTTTTAGGTAGCTAGCAAGGGATTGATAAATTCGGAATAACGGGTAACCTAGGGTCGCTAGCAGGCCGCAACAAAGCAGGGGCTATGTCGGAGATACGAAAAAATTACGATATTCTTGGGGTTGAGCCGGGTGACTCTTTCGCAAAGATAAGAAGATCCTACCTGCATCTCGTTAAGACCTGGCATCCGGACCGTTTTTTCCAAGATCCAGATCTTCAACGAATTGCCCATCAAAAGTTAAGCGCGATCAATAACGCGTATGATGCGCTTAGCGCCAATTTTTCGCCCGAAAATATGGAGGCTGAGCTGGAAACGCCTAGCCCGTCATCTCCCCCTCCGCGCCGTGAAACTCCCGCCCATGGGGCCTTTGCGTCTAAGGCGGGCCGTTGGAGTGAGGCGCAGAGTGATGAGGATTTTGCTGGCCATGAAGCGGATTCGCAACGAAAGACCCCGCTCAATCAAAGCAAACTTCCGATGCAGGATATTTGGAAGTATCACCAAGCGGCCGAGCAAGGGTTCGATAACGCTCAGTTCGAGTTGGGGGTGCTTTATTTCCATGGGGATGGAGTGCCGAAAGACTTGGTGGAATCCTTCAAGTGGCTATCGCTGGCATCCGCCGCTAAAGGCCGGGTGCATCTGAAAGCCGATCATTACTTGGAGCGCGTGCGCGTGTGTCTGGATCGAGTTCAACTCGCCGAGGCGCAGGCTCGCATGGCCCCGTACACGCGGAGTTCTTCGATTCGAGTCTGATATTCCAGCGTCTTTCATGATCGCTTCGCCCATTTCCGCCATTGAAAAGGGCGGGCTTTCCCGTATCTTGAGCCCATGAAAGAATGGATTTCGAATTACATTGAGGCGCAGAAAAAGACCTTGGATGCGATCCCCGCTGGCGCGGTGGAACAACTCGTTCAAGTGCTCAAAACCGCGTTGCGCGGGGATCATCAGATTTTTGTGTTCGGCAACGGCGGCAGCGCCGCCAATGCCTCGCATTTCATCACCGATTTGGGGAAGGGTTCCTCCGATAAGATTGGCCGTCGTTTTCGTTGTCTTACCTTAAATGATAACGTGAGCTGGATGACGGCTATCGGCAACGATTACAGCTACGATGATATTTTCGTTCGTCAGCTCGAGAATTACGCTAAACCGGGTGATGTTGCCTTTACCATGAGCGTGAGCGGCAATTCTCCGAACGTGGTCAAAGCCATCGATTGGGCCGCCAAAAAGGGGCTGGAAACCATTGCGTTGGTCGGCGGCAAGCGGGGCAAGGTGGCGCAAATTGCCAAGCATGTGATCGCGGTCGATTCCGAGCATTACGGCCGGGCCGAGGACACGCAAATGTTGATCTGTCATCTCTTATGCTATGCGTTCATGGAGATGCCCGAATTGGCCAAGTAAACCGGGCCCAACCAGCGCGAGCTTCCCGCTTGAACTGGGCGCCGCCTGACGAGAGGTTTCGCCCACGGTCTGGTTGCCAATAATTTCGCGCCTCATCGTCGTTCTATGCCCGCGACCGATCACATCCGCGACAAGCTAAGTCAGTTGTCGCACAAGCCGGGGGTCTATCTGATGAAAGACCGCTTCGGCACGGTGATTTACGTGGGCAAGGCGCGCGATTTGCGGCGGCGCGTGAGCCAGTATTTTCATCCGTCCCGCCGCTATGGCTGGGACGTCAAACTCAACGCCTTGGTCGAGGCGATTCACGATTTTGACACCCACATCGTGCGTTCCGAGCCCGAGGCGCTTTTGCTCGAAGGCAAGCTCATCAAGGAGTTTCATCCCCGCTACAACGTCAGTTTCCGGGATGACAAACGGTTCCTGCTCATCAAGGTCAACCTGAACGATCCGATCCCGCGTTTCACGATGACGCGTCTCAAGCATGACGACGGGGCGCGCTATTTCGGGCCGTTCGCCTTTTCCGCCTCGGCCAAGCGCACCCTGCAACTGGCCCGACAGGAATTCCATTTGCGCGGTTGCCGGGTGTTGACGCCGGGCGAGGCCGATTACAAGCACTGCCTCTACGCCCACTTGAAGCATTGCACCGCGCCGTGCATCGGCAACACGACGCGCGAGCAATACCTGGCCCAAGTGCAAGCCGCGTGCGATTTCATGGATGGCCAGCGCGAGGAGATCGCCCAGGAAATCGAGGGCGAAATGAAAAAAGCGGCGGCGGCGCTGGACTTTGAAAAAGCCGCCCAACTGCGCGACGTGCTGGGCGATCTGCGCGATACGACGCTCAAAACGCATAAGTTCGCCCGCGTGCCCTACACGTTGCCGGTGGCGATCGATCCGGCGCGGGACTTGGAGGAGTTGGGGCGGGCCTTGGGCCTGCCCGCGGCGCCGGTGTGCATCGAGGGTTTCGATATTTCCAATATCAGCGGCACGTTTGTGGTGTCGTCCCTGGTGCGGTTTCGCGAGGGCAAACCGGATCGCTCCAACTACCGGCGGTTCAAAATGAAAACCGTGGTTGGCCAGGACGATTTTGCCAGCATGGCCGAAACCATTCAGCGGCGCTATAGCCGACTGCTGAAGGAAAACGGCGCGCCTCCGTCCGGTCCCACCCCGCGTGGGGAAGCGCCCCGCTGGCCGGATTTGATCGTGATCGACGGTGGCAAAGGCCAGCTCGGCATGGCCCGCGCGGAGTTGGCGAAGCTCGGGTTGGAGCGGATTCCCATCATCGGTTTGGCGAAGGAATTCGAGGAGATTTACTTTCCGGGCGAAGCTAACCCGTTGCGGTTGCCCGCCGGTTCCAACGCGCTGAAGCTGTTGCAGCGCGTGCGGGACGAATCCCACCGGTTCGCCAACACCTACAACGCCCAATTACGGCTTAAGAAAATATCCGAGAGTCTGCTCGACGAATTTCCCGGCATCGGCGAGCGGCGCAAAGCGGCCCTGTTGCGTAAGTTCGGCTCTATTCAACGCTTGCGTTTGGCCACCGTCGAGCAGATCGCCGAAGTGTCCGGCTTCGGCGGAAAGGCGGCGGGAGAATTGAAAGCGTTTCTTGAAGCCCGCGCGGCGGGCGCCAGCGCGCCGGCATAAGTCGCGCCCGCGCTTCGAAAACAAAAAACACCATCCTCTTGACAGGGTTTAATCAAGCGTTTAAATTAATCATATGGTTAAAACGAATGATGATTCCGTGGGTTGCGGACGCGGGGTTTATGGGAAGACTTGATTCAGAGCAACGGGCGAAAATACTGGAGGCGGCCATCGACACCTTTGCCGAGCACGGCTTGAAAGCCGCGACCATTCGTTTGGTGGGCCGGCAGGCCGGGGTGAACAGCGCCTTGATTTATTACTATTTTGAAAACAAGGAGACGATGTTTGTCGAGGCGGTCCGGCAGGCGCTCGACGGCTTTTTCGATTTGTTGGAGAGTCGCCGCGAGCCGTTCAGCACCGCGCGACAGCGGCTTGGCTTTCTGGTGAACGGGTTGTTCGACTATTATTGCGGGCATCCCAAACACATGTTGATGATGGCCACGGCGATGCACCAGCATCCGGAGTTGATGGCTAAAACCATTAATTCCCTGTTGCGCGCGCGCACGGCGTTACCCTTTGAAATCATTAGCGAAGGCATTCGGTTGAAACAATTTCGCCCGGAGAATCCCGCCGTCATGTGGTGGGGAATTTTGGGGATGTGCTTGTTCGCGTTCCGGGCGCAAAAGGTGTTCGCGCATCTGGATTTGACGGGTATCCCGATTCGACCGCCCGATTGGCAAGCGCATCGCGAAAAGGTCCTCGAATTATTATTGGGTGGCATGGCTTTGGCGTCGGAAACCAAAAAAACCTCGGCCGCCCGCGTTAAAGCATGAAAATCAATTTCACCTCTTTTTTGAAGTGGCGCGGCGTGGTCCGCCCGGTTGTGCTAGCCCTGATATTGCCATGGGCGGGCGGGTGTTTGGAGCGCGCGCGTACCGACGGCTCCGGTACCATCGAGTGTACCCAAGTACTGGTGGCGCCGCAAGTCGGCGGGCGGATTTTGGAACTATTGCCCCAGGAAGGGGACGCTTTGAAAAAAGGCGCCTTAGTGGCGCGCCTCGATCCCGCCGATTACGAATTGAAACGGGCCGAGGCCGTCGCGACGTTGGCGCAAGCTCAAGCTCAGCTCGACTTGCAGTTGGCTGGCAGCCGCGAGGAAGACATCGCCCGCGCCCGGCAACAAGTCGCCGAAGCCGAAGCGAACGCGCGCTCGACGGCGGCCGATTTGAAACGCATCTCGCAATTGTTCAAACAGACGATCGACACACAAAAACAATTGGATGACGCCCAGGCCGCCTCCGACCGCGCCATCGCTCTCAAAGCGCAGGCGGATTTTAACTTAACCCGGCTGCTCAACGGCAATCGCAAGGAAGATATTCATCTGGCTCAGACCGCCGTCGATCTGGCCCGGGCGCGTCTGGCCCAGGCCGAGAAGTCGCTCGCCGATTGCCAGGTGTTCGCTCCCATGGACGGGGTGGTCACCGTCCGAAGCCGTGAGAACGGAGAGATGGTCGGGTCGGGCGCGACTTTGGTAACTCTATCGCGAGTCGACGAAGTGTGGCTGGCGATTTACGTGCCGGAGACGCGCCTGGCAAAAGTGGTCGTCGGCCAAAAAGCTTGGGTGAAGGCGGACGGCATGGACAAGCCGGTCGAAGGGAAGATCACTTTTGTCTCCCCCGAGGCGGAATTCACGCCTAAAAACGTCCAGACTTCGAACGAACGCGCCAAGCTGGTGTACCGGGTTAAAATCACGATTGCCAATCCCAATCGGGTGTTTAAACCGGGCATGCCCGCCGACGGCTATGTGACGGAGGCTCCCTGAGGTTTTGAACGGCGCGCCCTAGCCAAGGCTTCCACTATGAGCACCAGCCCGGATACGCTTGCCATCGACGCCAACGGTTTGGTTCGCAAATTTGGGGCCACCGTGGCCCTGGCCAGCCTCGATTTACGGGTGCGGCGCGGCGAGATGTACGGGCTGGTGGGCCCGGATGGCGCCGGCAAAAGCACGGCCATTCGTCTGCTCTGCGGCATTCACCATCCCAGTGGCGGGCAGGGGCGGGGGCTGGGGTTCGG
>DBTJ01000022.1:35092-35515 GCA_002306985.1 Verrucomicrobia bacterium UBA1319 | reverse complement strand
GGGGCGGGTGCTGGGTTTCGATCTGGCGTCCGATCCCGCTTCGATCAAAGCGCGCATCGGATATTTATCGCAAAATTTCACCCTCTACGGGGATTTGACCATCGATGAAAACATCGAGTTTTTCGCCGATCTCCATGGCGTGGCGGGATTCAAGAAGCGGCGCGACGAATTGCTGGATTTCACCCGGTTGACTCCCTTTCGCGCGCGCCTAGCGCAGGCGCTCTCGGGCGGTATGAAGAAAAAGTTGGCCCTCGCCTGCACCTTGATTCACACCCCGGACATGATCTTTCTCGATGAACCTTCGACCGGGGTCGATCCCGTGTCGCGCGGCGAGTTTTGGAGCATACTCAGCGGAATTCTGGAGCAGGGCGTCACGATTTTTATGACGACGCCGTATTTGGACGAGGCGGAGCGCTGTCATCG
>DBTJ01000022.1:34561-34843 GCA_002306985.1 Verrucomicrobia bacterium UBA1319 | reverse complement strand
TGGACGAGGCGGAGCGCTGTCATCGGATCAGCCTTATTCACCGGGGCCGGACGTTCATGGACGGCACGCCCGAGGAAGTGAAAAGCCGCATGCCCGGGAAGGTGCATGCCATCGTGTGCGCCTCGCCTCAGGCCGCCAGCAAGGCGTTGCGTCATCAGTGGCCGTCCAAACAATTGCAAGTGTATGGCGATCATCTCAATTTTTGGTCGGCGAATCCGGCGGCGGATTTGCCGCGTCTATTGGAGGCCATCGAAAAACTAGGCTTCGGCCCGGCCCAGGCCA
>DBTJ01000022.1:34080-34292 GCA_002306985.1 Verrucomicrobia bacterium UBA1319 | reverse complement strand
CGTCATTGAACCTTCATTGGAAGATGCCTTTATTGCCTTGTTGGAAGGAAAGAACTAATGCCTGGCGAACGCCAACAACCCGCGGCGCCGACCGCTATACTTTCGGTTCGCGGCCTGACGAAACGGTTCGGCTCGTTCACGGCGGTGAATGACATTTCTTTTGAAGTTGGCAAAGGGGAGATCTTTGGTTTTTTGGGGCCGAACGGCGCGGG
>DBTJ01000022.1:26037-33829 GCA_002306985.1 Verrucomicrobia bacterium UBA1319 | reverse complement strand
AACGGCGCGGGCAAGTCGACGACCATCCGCATGCTTTGCGGCCTGCTGAATTCGTCCGCCGGCACCGCGTTGGTGGGCGACTGTGACATCAACCGCGAGCCGGAGCGGGTGCGCGCGCGAATTGGCTACATGTCGCAAAAGTTCAGTTTGTATCGCGATCTGACCGTGCGGGAAAATATCGATTTCTTTGGCGGAGTGTACGGCTTGGAAGGGGGGAAATTGGCCGAACGGGCGCGGGTGGTGGCGGCCATGGCCGGGTTGGAAGGCTTGGAAGATCAATTGACCGGCACGATCTCTGGCGCGTTGCAACAACGTTTGGCTTTGGGCTGCGCGATTTTGCACGAGCCGCCCATTCTCTTTTTGGACGAGCCGACCAGTGGGGTGGACCCCATTTCGCGGCGCGTTTTCTGGGATTTGATCCAAGACATGTCGGCGCGCGGAGTGACGATCCTGGTCACCACGCATTTCTTGGACGAAGCGGAGTACTGCCATCGGATCGGATTCATCGCCGCCGGCCGGTTGGTGGCTTTGGATACGCCATCGGCCCTAAAGCGGAAAACGGTGCGGGAAGATTTGTTTGAAGTAACCATGCCTTCGTTCCGGGGCGCCCGGGAGAAACTGGCCGGCCTGCCCGGGTTGGCGATGAGCGCCTACTTTGGAACGCGCCTGCACTTGTTTTGCGAGCGCGGACGATACGATGTCGAGCGCTTGCGGGTGGCCATCTCCGAGCGGGGTTTCGATGCCCGCGCCGTCGAGGCCATTCAACCGCGTTTGGAAGATGTCTTCATCCGGTTGGTGCAGCAGGAATCCAACGGCAATTGACGCGCCATGAGACGATTCTACGCCATCATCAAAAAGGAACTGCGGCAAATCCGGCGCGACCGGCTTTCGCTGGGGCTGCTCATTTTTATTCCCGCGCTGTTACTCGTGATGTACGGCTATGCGCTTTCATTCGATATCAAACATATCCGCGTGGCGGTGCTCGACCATGACCGGACCGACGCCAGTCGCCGGTTGCAGGATAGCTTGTTCCAAAATCCTTATTTTGAACGAGCCGGCACGCTGGCGAACGAATCCGAAGCGGACCGGATTTTAATGCGGCGCCAAGCGCGGGCCGTGCTGGTGATTCCGGCGGATTATTCCGCCACCCTGGCGCGCGGCGAAAAGACCGTGATCCAAGCCCTGGTGGATGGCGCGGATGCCACCACGGCGTCAACCACCGTGGGGTATCTCGAAGCCATGGGCGAGCGCTTGAGTCAGCAGGCGCGCGCGGACGCCGCCAAACGCACCGGCGCCAGCGGCAGCTTGCCCGTGGTGAATCTACAACCCCGGCTTTGGTTTAATCCGGATTTGGACAGCGCCAAATTTCTCGTGCCCGGTCTAATTGGCATGCTTTTAATGTTATCCGCCGTGATTGCCACTTCGCTTTCCATCGTGCGGGAGAAAGAGCGGGAAACGATGGAGCAAATCATGGTGTCGCCCGTCAAACCCTGGGAGTTGATTTTGGGGAAAACCTTGCCTTACGCCGGGATTTGCCTGCTGACCATGGTGATGATCTTGTTCATCGGCTACGCGCTGTTTGGCGTGGTGGTGCAGGGTTCTTTCCTGTTGTTGGGGGTGAGCACGCTAGTGTTTTTGTTCGCTTCGCTCGGCATGGGGATCTTGATTTCCTCGGTCACGAACTCCCAGCAGGTCGCGTTTCAAATCTCGACCCTGGTGTCGTTGCTGCCTTCGATGCTGCTCTCGGGCTTGATATTCCCGATCAAAAACATGCCCCTGGTGATCCAAGGCATTACGATGCTCGTGGCGCCGCGATTTTTTGTGTCGGCCTTGCGGGGGATCATTATCAAAGGCGCCTCGTGGTCCGTGGTTTGGCCCGATCTCATGGCGATGCTGGCGCTGGGGTTGCTGTTCAATTATCTGGCCGTGCGCAACCTGCGCAAATCGCTTTAAACCATGAAACGCATCCGCTGCTTGCTCAAAAAGGAGATGGCGCAACTACTGCGGGACCGTCGCCTGATGCGCATGCTCATCATCGCGCCGGTGGTGCAGCTTTTGATCATCGGTTTCGCCGCGAACATCGACGTGCGGGATATCGACGTGGCCGTCCGCGATAACGACCACACTTTTCAAAGCCGGGAATTTGTCCGGGCCATGGGCGCGTCGGGCTATTTGAAGACCACCATGATCCACGGCAATGATGGCGTCGACGCGGCCTGGTTGATATCGGGCAAGGCGGGTGTCGTCGTCGAGATTCCTCCCGATTTTGGAAACAACTTGGCGAATCATCGTCCCGCCACGGTGCAGGCCTTGGTGGACGGCGCCGATAGCAATTTTGGCGTGCAAGGGGTGAATTACTTGCAGAAAGCGGTGCGCCTGTTTTCGGAACGGCAAGTGCGCGAATGGGCGTCCAGCGGCGCGCTAGCGGGGCAAAGTCCGCCGTCGATCGCGGTGGAAAGCCGCGCCTGGTTTAACCCGGATTTGCTTTCCAATATGTACATGGTGCCCGCCATCATGGCTTTGCTCCTGATGGTGACCACCATGATGGTGACGAGCATGGCGTTGGTGAAAGAGCGCGAGGACGGGACTTTGGAGCAAATGATCGTCACGCCCTTGCGTCCGTTCGAGATCATCGCGGGCAAACTGTTGCCCTTCGTGGCCGTGGGGTTCATTGAGCTAACCATCGCCATTCCCGTGATATATTTTGTGTTTCACGTTTCCTGCCGGGGCAGTTTACCGCTGTTTTACGCCATGTCCGGCTTGTTCTTGGTGAGCACGCTCGGATTGGGACTATTCATATCGACTTTGGTCAAAACCCAGCAACAAGCGATGCTGGTTTCGAACTTTTTCGTGATGATGCCGTTCGTGTTGCTCTCCGGTTTCGCGTTCCCGGTGGAAAACATGCCGAAGCTCGTGCAATACGTCACCGATGTCATTCCGCTGAAATACTACATGATCATTTTGCGGGGCATTTTTCTGAAAGGCGCCACGTTTGCGGATTTGTGGCCAGAAGCTCTGATCCTCGCGATTTGGGGCGCGGGCATTTTCGCGTTGGCCGCGCTGAATTTTCACAAGCGCCTGGAATAAAAACCGGGAGCCACCATTTCGAACCCGGCTCGCCGCGGTTGGTGATCGCATTATTTTGTTTCCGATTTGAATACGGGCGCCGCTCTGGTCGGTCTAAACAAATCGTGAATATATCCTCGGTTTTTCTTGGGACGCGGTCCGTCTGGCGGCGTTGGCTGTTTTTTAGCCTGCTATTGGCAGGTGGGGTGGGCGATTTTACCCGGGTGGCGGTCGGCGCGGCCGTAGCCGGTCCGAAAACGGTCTACACCTATGACGCCCGGCCTTTGAAGAAGCTTGATTTGCGCCAGCGCGTCAACGCCGAAACCCTCTGGGATACGATGCACGTGGCGGCGGCCCTTCAAGGTTTGGCGAACCGCCAGGAACCGCGGCTCTATTTGTACTATAGCGCCGACTTCGGGGTCGAGACCGATGAGTTTTGGATGAACTGGCTGCGGGGTGAGGATGGGTGGCTGAAAGCGTTCGCCCTCAAACCGCTGGCGAGCGTTGATGAAATGGTGGAGACTTTTCGCGGCGCGTTCAAAGGCTTGGTGGTATACGATCCGGCGGTGCCCGCGACCGCGTGCGTGGCCTCGACGGCGTCGGGGTGCCTGGATTTGCTTCCGGTGCGTTACAGTTCCCAGCCGGATTCGTGGTGCCAGCGTTTACAGGCCAAATACCCGGTGAAACTCTGGCTGGTGAATCCGGATGGCACTTCCAAATTCACCGGCGCCGGCCGGCTCCCGGATTATGAGGAACCGTCCAGTGGCAGCGCCAAGGTCGACGCCTATCGCTGGGCCATCCGGCGTTTTCTGCGCTCGGGCCTGTGCGCTCCCCGCTTCGGGGCGTATTATATCGACTCGGCCTGGATTAACCTGGCCTTTCACGCCGGGCCGGAGATGCACACGCTGGCCAATCACGATTATTTTATCGCTCAGCGAGCCTTCTTTTTCGACCTCTCACCTTGGGGCGATGAAGCGCCGAACGATGATTTGCGCCAGCCTTTAGGCGCGGATTTGAAAGCCTTCAAGGAAGTCCTGCTGGCGCTGTATGACGCCGCGGGCGGCGAAATTATCAAAGTTGGCGGATTTCCGCCCTGGCCCTTCAAATACACGGATGCCGGCGGGGTGGGCTGCAAACACGGCGGCGTGGAGACCGAATGGGAATTCGGCCGGTTGATCTCCCAATACAATGGCTATATGGAGGCGGATGCCGCCGGCCTGGCAGGCTTGGCTAACGCCTCGTTCGCGCGGCATTATCCCTTGGAAAAACGCTATTATCAAAAAGCGATGCGTCCCAATGCGGACGCCTGGCGCGCGCGCGGGCACCTGGACGCCCAGGGCAAGGTCGTTCCCAAGCTGTACATTGGCCATTACGTGGGGGATTACGATGCGCCCTCCTGGTTGAACAAAGCGGTGCCGGTGTTTTTCAACGATCCGGCGCGCGGTCAGGTGCCGATGGGCTGGGCCTTCGATCCGAACCTCAGCGATCGCGCCCCTTGGGCTTTGGTTTACGCCTATCGGCACGCCACGACGAACGATTACTTTATCGCCGGCGATTCCGGCGCGGGGTATTTGAACCCGCGCGGCTTGACGGTCCGCCCGGATAGCGGCTTGCCCTCCGGTTTGGAAGCCTGGAAACGCCACTGCGCCCGGTGTTATAATCAATGGGATATGACGATCACCGGGTTTGTACTCGATGGTTCCGCGGGCACTTCCACCGAGCTGGAGTATGCCGCTTATAAATATTTCAGTCCCGACGGCTTCGGCACGCATTACGATAAAAAACCGTGCTTGCACGCCGGAGTGGGGGCTTGCGGCGAGTACGATCTGCCGGAAGATCCCGCCGCCGCCGCCAAAGTGCTGGCGGATGCCGCCCAGGCCGGACATGTGAAATTTTTCTGGGCCAGAAGTATCCTGCGCACGCCCAAATGGTATGCGCAGGTGGAACAAAAATTGCGGGAAAATCATCCGCAAGTTCCCTTCGCGGTGGTGGACCCCTATACCTTTTTCGGGCTGATTGCCATCCACGAAGGTGGCGCGACGCGTTAAGGCCGGGATTTAAATTCGAGGGATGCTGAGTCGATGACGGTTCGTCGCGTCTAGGGGTGAACGATTTCCGGCAAAAAACGCGTGCCGGGCTTGGTTTTAGGTGTATGTTGGCAAATTCCATGGTGATTTGTTAATGGATATGACATGCCAATTTAGCGTAAAGGATACCTATGCCAGTGAATCAACGACGCAGTCTCAAGCCGGCCCCTAAACCGGATTCCGGCCTTCCGGTCGCCCTCGACCAGCTAAACGCGCACCCGGACACCGTGGATTTTCGGGACAAACTGTATGTGCCCACGCTGGTCGAAGTGCCCGTCCGCATCACCCTGGAAGATTACCGGGCGGGGTTCACGGCTGGCGCGCCGCTCATTCTAAACCAAGGCAAGGAAGGCGCCTGCACGGGGTTTGGCCTGGCGGCGGTGGCCAATTTTCTATTGCGGCGTCGCAAAATCGTGCCCGATCCCCAACCGGTCAGTCCGCGCATGTTTTATGAGATGGCGCGGCGCTATGATGAATGGCCGGGAGTGGACTATTCGGGTTCCAGCGCGCGCGGCGCGATGAAAGGCTGGCATAAACACGGGGTCTGCGCGTTGGAAATCTGGCCCTATGACGTCCAGAATCCCGCGGGCACGCTGACCTATGAACGGGCGATGGACGCGGCCCGGCGCCCCTTGGGCGCCTACTTTCGGGTAAACCATAGGGACCTGGTGGCCATGCATAGCGCGTTGGCCGAGGTGGGGATTCTCTACGCCACCGGCTCCGTGCATGCGGGTTGGGGGCAGGTGGGCAAGGATGGCATCCTTCCCCAAAGCAAGGAAGTCAAGGGGTGTCATGCTTTCGCGATTGTCGGTTTTGATGAACGGGGCTTTTGGATTCAAAACTCCTGGGGTGAAACTTGGGGAAAAGACGGTTTTGCCTCGCTCGCCTATGATGATTGGCTGGCCAATGGCGACGATGTTTGGGTGGCGCGGCTCGGCGCGCCGGTGAAGCTTGACCAGGGGACCGGCGGCCAAAGCAATTACACCACGCTGAACTCGCGTTCCGGTTACGCGTTTAGCGAATTGCGTCCGCATATCGTTAGCATTGGGAACGCGGGTAGGCTGAGGCCGGAGGGCACGTTCGGCAACACGGAAGCGGAGGTGACCACCTTGATACAACAGGATTTGCCTCGCCTCGCCCGCGCGTGGAAGAAAAAGCGGCTGCTGCTTTATGCCCATGGCGGTCTGGTGAGCGAGGAAAGCGCGTGGCAGCGCGTGGCGGAGTATCGGCAACCCTTGCTCGACGCCGAGGTCTATCCGTTGGCGTTTATCTGGAAATCGGATTTGTGGACTACGGTGGGCGATATCATCGAAGACGCCATGCGCGGCCGTAGGCCCGAAGGTTTTTTGGATAGCGCCAAGGATTTCATGTTGGACCGCCTGGATGATACTCTCGAGCCGCTGGCGCGCGTGGCGGGTAAACCGCTCTGGGACGAGATGAAAGAAAACGCCCTGGCGGCCACTGATGAAAAAGACGGCGGGGCGCGGTTGGTGCTGCGGCAACTGCAAGCCTTGCTCAAGGCGGACCCGTCCTGGGAAATCCATATCGCCGGGCATAGCGCGGGCGGCATTTTTATGGCGCCGGTGATCCAGTGGCTCGCCGCGCAAGGACTCAGCATCGCCACCGTCACGCTGTGGGCGCCAGCTTGCGCCATGAAGCTATTTCACAGTCATTATCTGCCGGCGATTCAGAAAAAGCAGGTAAAGCACTTTACGTTGTTTACCTTAAAGGACGCCGCGGAGCAGGCTGATAACTGCGCGAGGATTTACCACAAATCCTTGCTCTACCTGATTTCCAACGCGCTGGAAGAAAAAGCGGGCCGGTTTTTCGCCGATGGCGAACCGTTGCTGGGTATGGAACAATTCATCTTGCGCGATCCGGATTTCCAAACGCCTCCGGAGGACAAACTCAAGAAGAATAATCCCGCCGTTGTGCCCTTGTTTGGATTGCCTTCGGCGCAGTGGATTCGCAGTCCCAATACCTTGACGGAGGGCGCTTCGACCGACGCCGCGCACGCGCGCCATCATGGCGATTTCGACGATGACAAGGCCACGGTACTGTCGACCTTGATGCGCATCACGGGCGCGAGCGCCGCCGGCGCCGCCATCGAGTTTTCCACCTCCACCTCGGCGCTCGGCGACCGCCGCCGGCAAGTGGGGAAATTCACGCCGCCTGATTTGAAATGAGTTCGACTTTACCGCGATTGGCACGCGTGGAATGCGCCCGCGGTGAAGATAATCGGATACAGCTTTTCGTAGTACCACAGGTTGGAGAAATAGAAGCCGATCGGCGAGGGTTGGCGGTATGCTCCCCGGGCAACCTGTTCGGCCAGCCAATGGGCGCCAAGTCCGGCGGCCTTCTCCGCTTGGTCTCGCAGGGTCGGGTCCAAACTCGTATCGAGCCCATGCAAACAAACGGCGATGGCTTCCACCGCCAGCGCGGTTTCCTCGATTGACGCGGGCGTCCGCCGATCCGCCCCCCAGGAGCCTTCGGCTTTTTGCGCGGCGATCAGCCATTGGAGTCCGCGCGCCAGCGCCGGGCTAGCGGTTTGGATGCCCTGCCGCGCGCATTCGCCCAGCGCTGCGACCACTCGCGCCGTGCCGTAAACGGGATTGGATTCATCGCTCCGATGCTGGTTG
>DBTJ01000022.1:0-25774 GCA_002306985.1 Verrucomicrobia bacterium UBA1319 | reverse complement strand
ACCTGGTTGCCAACCCAGAGCGGCCGCCAGTAACCCTCGGCGTGTTGTTCCTGCGCTAGAAAACGAATCGCGCTGGCCAAGCCTTTTTCCAGTCTTTGGGCTAGCGGCCCATTGACCATCGGCTTCCAGGCTAACCAAGCGCGGATGGCATGGGCGGTGATATCCGCGCTGCTACGGTCGAACGGTAGGGTGCCCCAGCCCCGGCAAAACGTGGGGATGCCGCCATCGCGGTTTTGCGCCGCCAACAACCAGCCGATGCCCTGGAACACTTGCGGTAGCGAGGCGGTGTCAACGCCCAGGTTTTTCAAGGCCAGCAACGCGCCCGCGGTGTCGTCCGCATCCGGCACGCCGCCGGGCAAATCAGTCCAAGCCCACCCTCCGGGCGCGGCCTGGGTGTATGGGTGCCGGGCGCGATATTGTTGCTGGAGCAGCCATTGTCGGATTTTTTCTTTAGCGGGAGCCGACAGGGCGTTGCGCGCGGGCAACGCATTAACCGCAAGCGTAGTGAGCCAGGTCGCCAGGTTGGTATCAATCGGCCAACTGCCGTCGGCGCGTTGCGAGGCGAGTAAAAAATCCACGCCTTTCAGTACCACTGGATGCGCGATTTGCCCGGAACCCGCCAGGCTCAGCACGACGAAGCTGGTCAGCGGGGTCGCTTCCAGGAAGCCGCCATTTTCCGGCTGTAATCCCTTCAACTTGGCCAAGGTGCGCGGCGTGGCTTGGCCGCGAAAAAAGCGGGACAGGGGATTGGCGCTGGGGGCGTGGTAATGGCGGGCATAACCGATCGCAATCAACGCGGGCAGCGCATAGCTGACGACTGGCAGCCGCAAAGCCGCAAACCAGGATGCGGGGAACGCCGCCAATTCGAAGGGCAGGGGAATCACTTGCCGCCATGCCTGCGCGCCCTGACCTAAACGGCCCATCAAGGCGCACAGTGTGAGAATGGGCACCGAAAACGTGCGGTCTTTGCCGTAGCGGGCGATGATGGCTGACGCCAGCAGGCGGGGCTCCAGGCCGCCCGCCTTCGCCGCGATCCAGTGTTCGGCCCGTTCGAGCACCATCGGCAAGCCCGCTATGGGGTTGGTTGGCGTTGATCGTCCGGGGGCGGATGGCAAGGTGTCCCCCAGCGCGGCCCAAACCAGCGTGGTGGTGCTGAGATTACTCAGGCTGAGCACCGTGTCGCCCCAGCCGCCATCGGGATTCGCATGGGCGGCCAACCAAGCTTGGCCGTTTTGGACCGTGGCGCCAAGCCGCGCTTCATCCGATAATAAAGCGTTCCGTTCGGGAGCGGCGAGCACGATTCGCAGGGCGCAAACCGCGGTGGCGGTGGACAGGGCGCTTGTGGCTAGTTCTCCTACCCAATGGCCGGAAGGATCGATCTCCGCGAGCAAAGCGGCGGTCGCTTGGGAGCTGGCCGCCGCAATGGAATCCCGGAAATCCATGGGAAATTCGAAACGGCGCCCGATTGGCGCCGCGCGCTTGACGCCCGGCTAGGAAACGGGCTTGCGTTTCTCGATGCTAGCCCAGGAAAGCGGTGTGGACAGCTTTCATGGCGGCTTCGGCTTTTTCCAGCGCGATGACCACCGAGATCTTAATCTCGCTGGTGGAGATCATGTCGATGTTCACGCCGATTTTAGAAAGCGTATCGAACATTTTGGCGGCCACCCCCGAATGGCTGCGCATGCCCACGCCCACGATCGACAGCTTGCCGATTTTCTCGTTTGCGCGGATGCAGTTGAATCCCACCTCGGCTTTGATGCCGTCGATGACCTTGTTAGCTTTGAGCAAATCCGCTTTATCGACGGTGAAGGAAAGATCCGTCGTCTGGGTGGAGCCTGGGCTTACGTTTTGGACGATCATGTCCACGTTGATGGCGGCGTCGGCCAGAGCCTTGAAAATGCGCGCCGCCACACCCGGCTTGTCGGGAACGCACGACAGGGTGACTTTGGCTTGGTTTTTATCCAGCGAGACGCCGCGAATGACGACGTCCTCCATGCTTTTGGTTTCTTCTTTCACGAGGGTTCCAGGGTTGTCGTTTAAACTCGAACGCACTTCGAACACCACGCCGAATTTCTTGGCGAATTCGACGGAGCGCGATTGCATGACTTTGGCGCCCAAGCTGGCCAGCTCAAGCATTTCGTCATAGGAAATTTCGGGCAGCTTGCGGGCGCCGGGCACCAGGCGCGGATCGGCGGTGTAGACCCCGTCCACGTCGGTGTAGATCTGGCACAAATCGGCCTTTAATGCGGCGGCCAGCGCGATGGCGGTCAGGTCGGAACCGCCGCGGCCCAAGGTGGTGATCTGTCCTTCCGGGGTTTCCCCCTGGAAGCCCGCCACAATGACGACTTTGCCGGATTTCAGCAATTCGTGGATTTTCTTGGGCGTGATGTTCTGGATTTTGGCCTTCGTATGCACGCCGTCGGTGACGATGCCCGCCTGCGCGCCCGTCAAGGAGATCGCCGGCACGCCCCGGGCTTGCAGCGCCATGGCGGTGAGCGCGATGGTGGTCTGCTCGCCGGTGGCCAGGAGCATGTCCATTTCCCGCTCGTCGGGCAAAGGTAGAATTTCTTTGGCCATCTTGATCAGGTTATCCGTCACTCCGCTCATGGCGGAGACGACGACCACGATTTGATGGTTTTGCTGCCGGTATTGAGCCACGCGAGCGGCCACGTTTTTAATACGCTCGGGATTGGCCACCGAGGTGCCGCCATATTTTTGAACGATCAATGACATGTTGCGAATTAAGGATTGCGATTAGAAATTTTCCACGCGGAACATGACCGGCCGGGCTTGATTGACTTCCAGCCGGGCGATTTCCGTCAAGGCGCGGGTCATGGCGGCGTTCGGGGCCTCGTGCGTCATGAAAATCAGGGGCACGTTGGCACCTTCGTTGCCTTCGGGTTGGATCACCGAAGAGATCCCGATCTTGGTTTCGGCGAAAATGGCGGTGATTTTGGCCAGCGTTCCCGGCCGGTCCATCACCGTAAGTCGCACGTAATAGCGGGATACGACCTCTTCCATAGGCAGCACTTCCCCGTGGGGATCGCGCGTGGAAAATGGCGCGATCCGGTGATGGCTACCATACTGAAGATCGAGCGCCGCGTCCGCCAAATCGCTCAATACCGCGCTGGCGGTTGGATCTTTGCCCGCGCCGCGGCCATAGAAAAGGGTGTCGCCCACCACATCGCCCCGAATAAAGACGGCGTTAAAGGAATGGTTTACGTTGGCCATGAGATGGCCGTTGGGGATCAGCGTTGGGCAGACGGACACTTGGACCCGAGCTCCGTTTTGAGAGTTGGGTTCCGGAGCTTTTTTAATGACCGCCAACAGTTTGATGGTAAAACCGAGTCGGTCGGCAAATTGAATGTCCGTGCGATCGATGCCCCGGATACCCTCCACGTGGATTTTCTTGGGGTCCACCCAAAAACCGTGCGCCAAACTGGCCAGGATGCCCGTCTTATGCACCGAGTCGTGCCCGTCGATGTCAAGCGAGGGCTCGGCTTCCGCGTAGCCCAATTTTTGGGCGTCCTTGAGCACGATATTAAAATCGGCCCCCTCCTGTTTCATGCGCGTCAGGATATAATTGCACGTCCCGTTCACAATGCCATAGGCATGCGTGATAACGTTTCCGATAAATCCTTCGCGTAACGATTTGATGATCGGAATGCCGCCAGCCACGCTGGCTTCAAAGTACACGTTGGTTTTGTGTTTGCGGGCGGTCTCGAAAATCTCCTCGCCGTAGGCCGATAACAAGGCTTTATTGGCGGTAATGACCGGCTTTCCCAGGGTTAGGGCAGTGAGCACCATGGTGCGGGCGATGGTGATGCCCCCCGCCAATTCCGCCACCATGTGAATGTTGGGATTCTTCACCATCGTTTCCCAATCGGTGGTCATCAACGATTCCGGAATTTTCGCCGGTCTGGGCTCGTCGAAAGCCTTGACCGCTATCTTGCTCAGGTTGACGCCGACCCCTAAGCGCGAGCTTAGCAGGCCGCCATTCCGTTGGAGGGCGTCAAAAACCCCACTGCCAACGGTGCCGCCACCGATCATGCCTAAATTAATCTGCCGCATAAACGTCTTTAATCATGCCGATATCCCGCTGTGGCGACAACGAAAAACTCGAAAAAACGCGTGGCCGGCGATAGGGGAAAACCTCCCATCTGCCTGGCTATCTGCCGCTTCCATATTCTAGGTCGTGTCTGGTGGCGGTTTTGAATCGCAGCTGCGCCGGGATCGACAACGTGGCAACGGGGGTATCCCCCCATGATGGTGCTCGTCTCCCGCAAAACGCAGGCATGTCGAAAACCAATAGCTCCTCAACGGATTGCACCGGACTTGACCACGGTAAACGCGAAAAAAAGCGCGTGTTCTTGGGCGATTTTCCGCTTGCGCACACGCCAACCGGATGGCGCGCGAAAATGCCGTTTGAGCCGTGTGGCTCTCCAATGGACGTTGTCCAATGTGCGCGCATCGCCAAATCGCCGCCGCAACTCTTGGACTGCGAGGGCGTGGGATTTCATCCTCGGGTGCGGCCGGAAAGATTTCGCGGGTATGGATGAGAAGGCTATAATCAATAATTGATAAAGACCTATTCCAAATGCTCGTGTGGCTGACGGATTGGCTCTTTTTAGTTCTGATAGGGCCCTGGCTGGTTCGTGGCCATGATGATCCGGGGTTTGAAAACTCCAGCTAAAGCAGCGGCCGGCCTAGCGGCATTCGCCCAGGAGTTCAAGCAAACCAACAACGCGACTGCAGGTGAAGTCTATGCCAGCGACTTGACCGAGGATGTCGCGAAGAAAATGCAACAGTTTGGCCCGCCGGACAGTGATGGCCCCGCCATCACCGAAGCCAAGGGTTGGGTTAAGTTCTGGCTAATAGCAGGCGCGTTGGTGAAGTATGAATTCATGCTCAAAGGTAAAATCGACTTCAACGGCAATAGCTTCCCCAGCGAACGCACGACGACCGTCGAAATCAAGGATGTGGGCAAAACGAAGCTGGCGGTGCCCGAAGCGGCGCCAAAGAAACTTGCCGGGGGTGCCTAGAATTGCGGGAAAGCTGGGCTTCGGGATTTGAACCCTCGGGACGGATTCCGATGCCGAATTCCCCATGGACACCCGGACCCGTTTTCGGCAAGATCGGCCGCGCAATAAATTATGAAAATCCAATGGATCTTGTCTATGGCTGCGTTGTTGATGGCCGCCGGGGTGAAACTGGCGGCGGCGGAGTATGAAGCCCGGGTTTATACGAATGCCGCCGGGGCTACGTTGCCGTATCGCCTGCTAATACCCGAAGGTTATCAACCAGGGCAGAAATATCCGTTGGTCGTGTTTCTCCACGGCGCGGGGGAGCGTGGCGCCGATAATCGCGCTCAGTTGGTTCACGGCGCGCCGCTATTCTTGCAGCCGGAAGTCCGGGCCAAATTTCCGTGTTTTGTGGTGGCCCCGCAGTGTCCCGAGGGCAAGCGCTGGGTTGAAATCGATTGGTCGGCCGAATCCGGGGTGCAACCCGCCCAACCCAGTGATCCACTGGGGTTGGTGGTGGAACTGTTGCTGAATTTGCCCCGGCAATACTCGATCGACAGCCAGCGGGTTTATGCGACCGGATTGTCCATGGGAGGTTTTGGCACTTGGGATTTGATCACCCGTTACCCGGGCCGTTTTGCGGCGGCCGTGCCGATTTGTGGCGGGGGCGATGACCAGGTGGCGGCTAAAGCCGTGAAAACGCCGATCTGGGCGTTTCATTCCAGCGACGACTCGGTGGTCAAGGTCACGCGCACGCGCGCCATGATCGATGCGTTGCGCAAGGCGGGCGCCCAACCGCGCTACACCGAGTACACCGGCCTAGGTCACAATTCCTGGGGTAAAGCTTATGCCGAGCCGGAATTGCTCCCGTGGCTGTTTTCCCAGCACCTGCCTAAGCGCGATGCCTATCCGCTGAAGGGTGCGTCGCGATAAACGCTTTCAGACTGCCTTGCGCCCTTCGGGCGATTAAAATGAGCAAGCACTTCTTTGTTTTAGGGGGGCTCAAACTGGTTTGGATACCCTATCCACAAATCTGTGTTGGTCCTATAAATGGCTTGGCGGTCCTCCGCTGGGGCTATCGAGAAGTGATCGACTGTTGGCCAGTGCATCCCTGCAACTTTGGCTGAGGGATGCGGATGGGAAATTTCTTTTCCGTTCAAAATTGGGCTGACTCCCGCTCAACCTCCGCTGCCGGAGTGGCGTGGTAAATCAAATTCATATCCACCCTCGCCCCATGGTTCCTTACTTTGTCGCAAAGTCGTCGAAGTTGCCGAAGAAGTTTACCGCCACCAGCGGCCGATTCCGCCAAACTGGCGCCTCGACGCGCGCCACGGCGGTCACTTGCGAGACCAGAGTCCGGATAAGCTTCACACCGTAAATCTTCCAGGAAGGATCTGCCATCTCTCGGGACGCGGGCCGCGCGTTTGGTTAATGCCGTATAATTGTTCCTGGTCCTTGGCCTCTTCGCTGATTCTACATAAGAACCACTAAAGTAATCCGTGGATTTGCCGATAACAAGGGGGTGGATTTTGTTGTTCTGAAGTTGAAAGAGCCTGCAAGTAAGGGGGGAAAGCAACTAGGGTAGCTGCGCGAGTTTTTATTTATGGAATACAAACAACAGGGGGTTCAGGCTGTGGACTGGCGTTTCTGTTTCCTTAGGTGGAAACCTTTAACTCGAGTGCTTGGGGTACTACTTTCTCTTTGGATGGTTTCCCCCCGGATTAACGCGGCAACCCTAGCCAATATTTCCAATCTCACGATTTCCGAGGATGCCGGGGTGCAGACCGTGCCGTTGACTGGCATCGCGGGCACGAACGGGGCGATCACTATCACGGCGACTTCCGACCTGCCAGACATTATTCCCAATCCGACCGTTACGTATAGATCCCCCCAAGCCACGGGTACGCTGAAATTCACCGCGGTCACCAACGCCAGTGGCGGCCCGGTCACCATCACTGTGACCGCGACCGATAGCGCTGGGGCCACCAACAAAACCTTTACGGTGACGATCAACGCCGTCAACGACGTCCCGATCTTCGCGCTCAGCACCAATAATGTTAAAATAGCGCAAAACACGGGGGCGCAAACGTTCGCCGCCTTTGTCAAAAATATTTCCCCGGGTCCGGCCGATGAGTCGACGCAGACCGTGGCGTTTATCGTGACGCCGAAAAACCCGACGGATTTCCTGGTGGCGCCCGCCATCGACGGCACCAACGGCGATCTTACTTTCAATTTAAAACCCGCGTATTTTGGGACTAACACCCTCGATGTCTCGCTGAGGGACACCGGCGGCACCGCCAACACCGGCAAGGATACGACGACCAATAAAACGTTTACCCTGAGTGTGGCGCGCACACCGGTTTCGCTGGATAAATTCGGCGTACTGGCGCCGATCTTGGAGGGGACCAACGCGCAGACGGTGGTCATTACCAATATCTCCGGGTATGGAGCTTTGCAATTGACGGCCGCGTCCACCAATACCGGATTCTTTACCAATCTTAGCGTCGGCCGAATTGGCGGACTTGCGGAGGGGAGCGTTAGCGCCCGAGGCTCGAACTATTCCACCGCCCCGGTGGTCAGTTTCACCGGCGGTGGCGGTTCAAATGCCGCGGCTACGGCGACCGTTTTATACTCGGTAGCCAACGTCCGCGTCTTTTACAGTGGCATAGGCTACGATGACAAAACCCGGGTCAAATTCATCGGGGGCGGAGGTTCCAATGCCACGGCGACCGTAGTTACCGATGTGGATCACCATATAACCGCCGTAAACATAACGAGTGGTGGATCTGGCTACACGACGCCACCGGACATCGAATTGGGGTCCAGCTCTGGCGGCTTTTCCGCGGTTTTATGGGCGGAACTTTCCGGCTACATTGCCGACCTCAAATTGACGAATCCAGGCGCCGGTTACACGTCGGCACCAACGGTGGTCATCACCGATACGGCCGGCAGTAATGCGGTCGCCACGGTTTCCGTGCAAACCGGAAACACCATACATTATACTCCGGCCCCGGATACCAATGGCGTTGGTTATGTCAACGTCACGCTCACCGACGCGAACGGCACCAAAACCAACAGTGCCTTGAAGGTGACGGTGACCCCGGTGAATGATGCGCCCAGTTTTCTTTTGTCCACCAATCTGATCGTCGTCGCCGAGAGCGCCGGCGCGCAATCATTTAGCGGCGCGATCAAGTCGTTCAGCATGGGACCGCCGAATGAGGCCGGTCAGAAACCCACCTTTGTGCTGAAATCGGTGATCACCAACGACGCCTCTTTCAGTCGGGCGCCGGCGATCTCGGCCAGCGGAGTGCTGACGTTTACCGTCAAGCCCGGGGTGACCGGCTTCTTCCCGTATCGCGTGACGTTGAAGGATAACGGCGCGGTCGCCAATGGCGGCCGGGACACCTCGCCATCCGATACCCTTTATATCTCGGTGACGAATGTCATACCGGCTTCGCCCATCACGGTGGACGTGCCGACGACGATTACTTTCTACGAGGATAAATCCACGAACGTGAATCTCAAGGTGACCAGTTCGGAACGTCCGAATGTGCATCTGACCGCCCGGGTGGCCGATACCTCGTTGGTGAGCGCGGTCGTGAATGGCACGGGCGCGAACCGCACGGTACTCATTACGGGGCAACTCCACAGAAGCGGGGCGACGACGATCGATTTGATTTGCAATGACGGGATCGAATCGTTCACGAAAACCATCAATATCATTGTGACGGACGTGAACTACCTGCCGGTCATGTCCGGGCTTCCCACTAGTGTGACCATTAACGAGGACTCCGGCGCGCACAACTATAGTTTTTCCGTGAGTGACGTGGAAAACGACACCCCCACGATGTCCGTGGTGGTGTTAAACGCGGATTTGGCGACCGCCAGCTTGAGCGGCGCGGGCCAAAATCAGGTACTAACCATCACCCCGAAAGACTCGGCGGTGGGGACGACAAAAGTGGAGGTGTACGCGGCCGAAGGTAATCCGCGCACCACCAATTCGGTGGGACTGGTGATCTTGCCGGTGAATCACGCCCCTTATTTTGAATTGCCGGAGGCTAACCAGACGATTACGGTGGCGGAAGATTCGGGCAAAAACAAGTACACGGCCTTCCTGGCGAATATTCGGCCCGCCAAAGACGCGCTGAACGAGAACGCGCAAAAAGTAAGCTTTACCTGCGTCGCCAATAGCACCAACGGCTTAAGTTTTCTGGCGCCGCCGACCATTACGCCCCTGGGGGTGCTTAGCTTTCAGACGGCCTCCAATTCATACGGCGCCGCCAAGGTCACGGTGATCGCCAAGGACACGGGCGGCACCGCTAACGGTGGCGTGGACACCTATCAATTGGCGGCGCTGACCAATATTACGGTGACGTATCCCGGCTTTGGCTATGATGATCGCCACAATATTTCCATCTCGGGCGGCGGCGGCAGCGGCGCCTATGGCATCGCCATTTTAAGCGGCGGCTCGGTGGTGGGCGCCACGATGAATTCGCAGGGCTCTGGTTATACGAACGCCACCGTGACGATCTCCAAGGGCTATGGGGCGGGCAACCTGGTGGTCGGCTCGGGCGCCACGGCCACAGCCATCGTCAGTGGCGGTAAAGTGACCGGCATCACGATTACGGACGGCGGTTCCGGGTATGTGGACACCTCTTATGGCCCGCCGACGATTACCATCACCGGCAACGGTTCGGGTGCTTCCGCCACGGCCAAAATCGGATATCCGGTAACGGGCTTCAAAGTGTTGGCGGGCGGTTCCGGCTATAGCGGTTCGACCGGGGTCTCCATTACCCGCGGAGCGGGAGACACCACGGGCACCAATGCGACCGCCTATCCAATTGTTAGCGGGGGCAAAATCACCGGAGTTACGCTCAGCAACGGCGGCATCGGTTATACGGCGACGCCCCTGCTTACTTTCACCAACGCGGGCGGCGGGAGTGGCGCCGTGGCGAGCGTTGCGACGGGCAGCACCTTAACGGGCATCAGGGTTATGAATGGCGGCACCGGCTACACTTCGGCGCCGGTTGTGAATATTGTCGGCGGGTTATCCAGCGCCGGTTCGCTGGCCACCGCCACCGCGCAGATCGCGCTGCCGATTTCCTTCGACCTAGTGGTTACCCAAGTTTTTTACCCGCCGGTCCTGGGGAAAATCCCCAACCTGACGTTGCTGGAAAATTTTCGCTATACTAACATTATCGTCCCGCTGCAGGACAAGAATATGCCCTGGCTGGATTTGCGCTCCCGGCTGTACAACCCAAACCTTACCATCACGAGTGATAAACCGGGTTTGGTGTACGGGTCGGCCAGTGTGAATTGGGCCAGTTCCAACAGTATTTACCTCAGCCTGTATTCCGTGGGACGCTCCAACAGCCTGTCGAAGCCGACCTTGATCGACTCCCCGCTGGGTAGTGCGACGGTTACGGTGACGGTCAACGACGGCCTTGGCGCCACCATCAGTAATCAATTCATGGTGACCGTGACGCCGGTCAACGACGCACCCACGTTCAATTTGATGTCCTATTCCGTGACGGCCAACAAGTTTATGGCGCCGCAGGTGGTTTCCAATCAAATCTATTCGGTGATGGTGGGACGCACGAGCGACGAAACGGAAAAGCAAACTTACAGGGTGAACACCACCGTGTCGGCGGCCGACGCGAAGCTGTTTGTGAAGCTCCCGCAAATCGACACCAATGGCACGCTCACCTTCACGCCGGGAACCAACCGTGGCAACGTGCCGGTGACCGTTACGGTGAGCGATACGGGGGGTACCGCCAAAGGCGGTCTCGATACCTCCTATCCCGCCATTTTCAATATTTACCTACCGGCGAATCCCTTTCCTAACGTGCAGGGCGAGTATAACGGCCTGTTCTATAATGGTTCGAGCGAACCGGCGAGTATCGTGGCCGGGGCTGGCTTTATCTCGCTGAAGGTGGATAAAATCGGCGCTCTTTCCGGCTACATCCTAAATTCCGGGGCGAGCAATCGGATTGTAGGCCAGTTTGACGTGGCGGGGAACGCCTACAACTTAGCCATTTCGAATACCACGCCCGCGTTAATCCTCACCTCGCTTTCAATCGATACGGATCCCGAAGGGAACGAATGGATCAGGGGCAATTTGACCATCGGGACGAATGAAGCCTCGGCGGCGTTGACTCTGGTGCGGTCCATCGTGGGTACCACCACCACGCTGGCCAAAGCGGCTTGTGGCGACTTTAACCTTTGTTTTGGCGGGTCTTCCGAGGACTTGCCCGGCTTCGGGATTGGTATGGTGAACGTGACGACTAACGGCGTGCTTACCTTCAATGGAAGCCTGGCGGACGGTACTAGCGTGACCCAGCAAGTGGCTTTGTCCAAATATGCCGAATGGCCTTTGTACTTACCCGCTTATAAAAACGGAGCCAATGGAATGGCGATCGGCTGGATGACTTTTAGCGACCAGAACCCCGACCAAGCATTTAGCCAAACGTTGACTAGAGACGGTTTCAATTATGGCGGATTAAGACTACTCAAACTTGCGGCCGAGGGCGGCGCTTACACGACCAACGGGTTTAATTTCGTGTCCTACCCCAACGGCTCGCCCTATCAAGCGTGGGATGGCCTGTGGTCAGGTGCCAGTTTGTGGCTGGGAGGAGGCAATTTAATAAATGAGATCTTCCATAGCGTGCAAATCAATTACGACACGATCATAGTGAATGATCCCAGTGACGATCAACTGAGTTTAACCCTTGATCCCGCCACGGGGAAAATCACGGGCAGTTTCGTCGATGTCTACGCGGGCAGAACGAACAACATTACGGCGGTGGTAATCAAAGGAACTTATCGCGCCAATGGATATTTCTTGGGCGGCAATAAATCCGGTTACTTTTACCTGCGTCCGTAAGCTAATGGCGTAGCCGTTGGCGTCGGATCGGCTCATTACTCGAAGCCCCGCGAATAGGCGGGGCTTCTTTTTTAAAACAAGGAATATGGTCATGATGATTCAATGGCGCCGACTTGGGCTCCGGGTTCAGCGGTGGATGGCGCTTGCGCTTTTGACGGTGGTGGGTGGGACGATCGGCGGGCGGGCATCCTCCCTGTCCATCCGGTTAGTTCCCGAATTGGAACTGACACTCCAAGGCGCGACTGGCAGCTCGAATCGGGTGCAGTACGCGGAAAGTTTAGCCAGCGCTACGGTTTGGCAAAGCCTGACCAATATTGTCTTAACCAACGCCTCTTGCGTTATTCGCGACCCGACCGGACCGTCGACTCAAGCGCGGTTTTATCGGGTCCTTACGCTAAGTTCCACCGATACAAACCCGCCGTTCGCCACGCCGAAAAACCTGGCTTGGATTTTGGCCGGCACGTTCCAGCTAGGTAGCCCGGAGAATGATCCGGATCGTTCCGATTTGGAAACGCCCCAAAGCTTGGTGACGCTTACCCATAATTTTTGGATCGGTAAATTCGAGGTAACGCAGGAGGAATATCAATCCGTGACGGGTGGCAATCCCAGTGGCACCACCGGGAATTCCAAACTGCCGGTGGATTCGGTCAGTTGGGGCGACGCGAACCAATATTGCACCCTGCTTACCCAGCGGGAATGGCAGGCGGGCCGCCTGACCAATAGCTACGCCTACCGCTTGCCCACCGAGGCGGAATGGGAATACGTCGCCCGCGCCGGCCGAACGAATCGTTTCAGTTTCGGCGACGACTTGGATTTTACGTTGATTGGTCAATACGCTTGGACCGCGGAAAATAGCGGCGACGACACGCACCCGACTGGCCGGAAAACGGCCAATGCTTGGGGCTTGTACGACCTTTCCGGCAACGTCGCCGAATGGTGCTTGGATTGGTTTAATCTTTATACGTCCGACAACAAGATCGATCCCACCGGCCCCGCTAACGGCTCCGACCGCGTCTATCGCGGAGGCAGTTGGGCCGATCCCGCCGCCAATAGCCGCGCCGCCGCGCGTGGCGGACTTAATCCCAATACCCGCTTGTCGAGCTTTGGTTTCCGCGTGGTGTTGGCGCCGACGCGGCCTTAAGAATACGGGGTTGAGAATATCCGCTTTTGAAATTCCTTTTTGAGAGCTTCAGCGATGCGAATGAGTACCAGCCAGAAGGCAACGGTCGTGGCAGAGCGCGTGCCTTGCTTTCATGAGCGAATCCGCGCGTGGTGACGGTGGGATTCGGCGTTATCTCCCTGGGTGTCGATGGAGGCGGCTGTGGCCGGTTTGATTTACTTCAGTGCTTACTTGGCGATTTGGTGGACGCTGGCCTGTCCCTGTTTCGAAACCTCGTGGAAGCCGGGAATAACCGCTCGCGCCTGAGCGCGAAGTTTGCCTAGCGCTTGAGCCACAACGCAAACTACCAAGGTGGTAGTAATCTGAGCGCTTTCAGCGAGCGCAGGTACCGCCAAGGCTGGCTCGTTTCCCGACTGCCAAGAAAGGAGGATAGAACACACTTTCCGTAGGCTTTGGCTGCCCGGCGGCGTTGCTCACTCGGTCAGAGGCCGCTGGGGGCAGCTTCCCTTGTTCGCGCCGAGCCGGACAGCCAATTGCGTGGTTGACATGGAACATGGGTCGCTTCGCGAGCGTATCCTCCACTTCGTAGATCCGGCCGCCTAGCTCCGAAAAAACACCACTCGCAAGAACTCGTTCTCGAGCGTCACGTTACGCCAGGAGTGTGGCTCGACCGTGCGGCACAAGTTGTTCATCATCGGGTAAGGATAGATGTTCTTGCTATCCGTCCCTTGGAAATAGGGATGCGGCAAGACGGACCACCAGGGATAAGTGGGGAGCTGTATGGAGCCCTGGAAAGCGTTTACCGCCGCCGGTCGGTGCCAATGCACCAAGGCAAGAGAAGAGCCAGGCAAAAGTTTGTAAACGCCCGCGGAGCCCGGCCCGCATCGGCAGCCGACAATGGGGGGCATGCCGGGGAGTATAACCAGATGCTATAGGTGGGTGAAGATCAATGCCCTCAAAAAACTTCCCCGCGCGCGGTTCTTTCAAGCGCTGGGACCACGGTTTTCACCCACCGTTTGCCACGGCCTTCAATTCGGCAAAGAACCCAGGGTCAGGGCTTCGTTTTGCCCGCCAATAGCACGCGCGCCGTCACTGGAAAATGATCGCTCGGGTATTGGCCGTCCTGATTGAACACGACCACTTCGGACCACTCGGTTTTGACGATGCCACGGCCCAATATC
Organism: Verrucomicrobia bacterium UBA1319; assembly: GCA_002306985.1. Taxonomy (GTDB): domain Bacteria; phylum Verrucomicrobiota; class Verrucomicrobiia; order Limisphaerales; family UBA1319; genus UBA1319. Next base: position 11,569 of record DBTJ01000022.1, on the reverse strand, counting down.
CAATCGATCCGAAGGCCATTTTTCCCGGGTGTTTCATAGCCGTGGAAGGAATTGTAAGTTTCATTTCGGCGCTCTTGGGCGGTTGTCCAGGTATCGGCTAGGAATCCGTCGTCGTTCAAGATTTTGTAAGCTTTGTTGGTGAGTCCATCGGCGTTGAAGTCGCCCGTCAGGATCACCGGCAACTCGGTTTTCAGCGCGGCTATGCGTTCGCGAATCAAGGTCGCCCCTTTTTGGCGGGCTAATTCGACCTGATGATCCAGGTGGGTGTTAACAAAGTAAAACGGCTTCCCGGTTTTCAGATCCCGAAACTTGACCCAAGTGGCCATCCGTCGGCAGGTGTTGCCCCAGGTGGAGGAACCGATGACCCGGGGCGTGTCCGATAGCCAGAAATGGTCGTATTCCAGAGGTTCCAGGCGATTGGTGCGATAGAAAATGGCCATGAATTCGCCATGGCTGCCACCCTCTCGGCCTTGGCCGATCCAAGCGTAGGCTGGTTGATCGGCCGCGATATCCTTGAGTTGGGAGTATACGCCTTCCTGTGTGCCGATAACGTCCGGAGCGGTTTTCTCGATGCACGCGCGGGTAACGGGACGGCGTTGGGACCAGGCATTGGGCGGGGTGTCGCTGGCGAAGCGCAAGTTGAAAGTCATGATCGTCAGGCAATCATCTCCCGTGGTGGTGGATTCGGCTGCCTGGGTGCGCAGGCACAAGCACAGGAGCAGCCAGGCGAAGGGGGGCATCCAAAACGAAGGGTTGGTAAACGGTATCGCTTTTTTCATAACCGAAGAATATGGCTGAAGACAGCGGGGGAGCCAAGTAATTATGCGGATGGCGTGAAGGTTTTTGGGAAACAAAAAAGCGGCGGAGACCTTGGAATGTCTCCGCCGCGAAATCACACCGGATTACCTTTTATTTGGCTACCGGCTTATCGAGACGACGATTTATGCGCCGCAGGATGGTTTTAGGTTACAGTTTTTGGAACCCGGTATTTTCTTTATACCAAACCCAATCTTTTTCTTTAGCGGTTTTATCGAAGGCTTTGGCGGAAACGCCATCGGTGTATTTCACCGGGTAAACGGAGGTGGCGCTCATCCACTTGTGAATCTCCGAATGGCCGTCGGCAAACGAGAAGCCCGTAGCGCCGCTGTGGTACGTGGCGGGAACGTCTTGCCAATTGGAGGCGGTGATATTGTTGATGAAGTAACCATCGTTAATCGAGTCCGCTTGTTCATCGATGGTCACCCAAGTTTTTGCCAGTTGCCGCACATCGCTTAGTTTTAAATACTGTTTGTAATCATTCATGCCCCAGTTTTTGCCCGCTTTTGTTGCTGCATCTGTGGGACTGAATAGACCAAAGAAGCTATTCATCGAAAGACTGCGTGAACGGGATTTGAATCCCGCAGTCCGTTGTTTGGGGCCGAGATAGTTATCTCCCAAACATTTATAAACTCCCATGGAGCCGCTGGTATACGTGCCTAAGACCCCGTTTTTAACCCAATCGGTATTCGTCACGCTTTGTCCGGAAGTGCCGGTGGCATTCCAAGTCATGACGTTATTCACCCAATTGCCAAAACGCTTGGAGGTGATTTCAGCAATGGTTTGGTCGACCCCGAAATTATTGGCAACGCGCTCATTATAATCCACCGAGTAGAGGTTCCACGCGATCATGAGTTGGCGCAAATTATTGAGGCACCCGATGCCCTGAGCTTTGGTTTTCGCTTTGGAAAGCGCGGGCAAAAGCATGCCGGCCAGAATAGCGATGATGGCAATGACCACCAGTAGTTCTATGAGGGTGAATCCACGACGCCAACGGCGTGGTGGACACGAAGTTTTTAAGTTTGTTTGCATATCAGTTGAGCTTGGTTTAACCTATTCTTAAAGCCTTTAGGCCAAAATGCAACAGTGCGTTTGAGGGCACACTCCGATTTTTTTGTTTTAGCCTTGAATTACCGCGGATTCGTTTTTCCGTATGGGACCTATCCTCCTTCAGCGCAAGCAGGCCAATTCATGCCCCTTGATGGTGGCGCTCGAATCGTGCATTTCGGCGAATTCTTGCGTCGCGGGAACGGGTGGGTAATCTGCCGGTGATGATGAAAAACCGCCTCTTTTATTGGATCGTGCTGTGCGTTGTCGTAATTGAAACTACCCCCGTTACACGGGCGGAAGCTACTGCGGTGACTGCCAAACCCCTAGACTATAGTCTGGTGATTACGGGTGGTGAATTGCTGGAAGGTGTTTACCCCGATGCACATACGCATTTCATTGTGCGTGCGTTAAGATCCTTGGGGTGCCGCTGTGTGAGCTCGGTTTTGGTTGATGATAATCGCGAGGATATCCAGCAAGCCTGTCGCTTCTCCACGAATCGCGCCGCTTTGGTGATCGTCACCGGCGGACTGGGGCCGACGCCCAATGACATCACCCGGCAGACCTTATCGGAATTCACCGGCATTCCCTTAACGGAAAGTCCCGAACTGCTGGACGTTCTCGGTAAGCGTTTTCAGCAGTCTAAGGACCAACTACCGCCCAATTTACGGCGGCAAACTAAAGTGCCGGTGCGTGGCGGGTATTTAAAAAATTCCCTAGGTACGGCCGCTGGGTTGGTGTTTGAAATGGGTTCGGCGGCCATCGTGGCTTTGCCGGGACCGCCTAAGGAGTTGCAGCCTATGGTAACGGACGAGTTGGCGCCGTGGCTGCGACAGCGTTTTGGCGTGCGAGATTGGGGAAGCACTCTGACCTTGCGGTTTGTGGGAGTAGGACAATCGGTTATCGACCAAACGATTAAAGACCATGTGGTGATCGCGCCGGACGTGATTGTCACGTCCCTTTTCGATGGCAGTAGGGTGGATTTCTTTTTTGCGTTACCCGGGAATCAACCGGAAGACCGCGCGCGTCTCCGGCGTCTTGCGGAAGGCGTTGGTGAACATTTGAGCGATTCCTTATATGCTCAGGATGCGACTTCATTAGAAGAAGTCGTGGCCAAGCTTATGCGGGCGCAGGGCGACTCCCTGGTACTGGTCGAGATCGGCAGCGGTGGCAGTTTATCGGTGGCCCTGGGTGGTGGCAAAAGTGGGGCGCTCCGATTAACGGGAACCTATGTGGCGCCGAATGAATCGGCTATGGCGCGCGTACTGCAAATGGCTTCCGCAACGGAGGCCCCTTCGGTGTCTCGCCAAAGTTCGCTGGAAACGATGGTGTTGCGGGCGTCCCAACTTACTGGTGGCAAATGGGCTGTCGCGGTGGGATCGATCGAACCCGACCCTACCGGCGGCCGACAAGTTGCTTTAGTTATAAAACGTCCGGATGGGCAAGTGGTGCGGCGGACGGTCAAATTGCCCAATGCGGGCGAAATAGTGGGGCGAACCCTAGCGACTCAGATTCTTGGCCAGCTATGGAAACAATTACGGTAGTTGGGTAGGCGAGGATTGCGTCTTCACTTGAGCGGCACCCAATCCGGCCAGCGATACTTGTCGTACATCCAAATGAAATCGCGATTCTTTTTAATTTCGCCGCCTGACCAGGAAAAATCCTGTTTGCCGGTGGCGAAGTCTTTCGCGGCCTTGATGGTGCTTGCTTCCAGCCAATTATGGGTTTCAACGTGGCCGTCAGCAAAGGCGAAGGTGGTGTTGTTCCCGTGGAAAATAGCGAAACCATCCACCCAGCCAGGGGGCGTAACATTGAGCACCCAGGTGCCGTTATTGTAGCTTCGCGGATCGGATTCTTCAAGAAAGACGAACGATTCCACCGGCTGACGTATGGTGGAAAGTTTGGCGTGCCAGGTCTTAACCCCGGCGCCCCAGCCCCCGCCCGCCATGACTTCAGATTTGGAGTAACTGTCATAGGCCCAGCCTTTGCCAGGCGTCAGATTGCGAGTACGCAGATCCCCCGGACAATGGTAGGCCCCGGCGTTGGGGCAATAAACCCACAGCGGGGATTTTTGGAGGCCGGTGGTAACTCGCTTTTGGGCTTCGTCTTTGTTGATGCTAGTCGTGATGTCAGGGGTGGGGCCAACCCAAAAGCCGCCCGCGTAGAGATTCACATCCCCGGTGGCCCCTTTGTATTGGGTGGGCAGAATATTATCGTTGCAGTCGCTGGCATACATCATCCACGCCGTGATGATTTGCTTTTGGTTGGAACGGCAGACGGCGTTGGTGGCTTTCAATTTAGCTTTAGCCAAGGCCGGCAAAAGCATTCCTGCCAAGATGGCGATGATAGCGATTACCACCAGCAGCTCGATTAGGGTAAAACCCGTTCGCGAACGGGAGGCGGTTTTGGATGCGAGCGAACTTTGAATGGAATGATTCATACCGTTCCTATTGGGGTTATGCCAATCACACACAAGTATTCATCGGGAAAATTAAACTGGATATGCTTGCATAGCCTCTCACGCATTTTATTAAACGCAAGCATTTTAATCTTAAAATTACTTAAAAAAATCGAGTGCGCCACCGCGACAAGCCGCGATGCGAGGGAGAAGAGAGAAGGGCTTTTGTTCGTAACCCGTCCGTGATTTATTTTACGAATGGTTGCGCGGTTGGACATGCTACTGTCTTGGCGGTAAGGGCGCGCAAGCCCCCCGCGCCTAATTCGAAGCGCGATCAAAAGGAGACTCCTTCACTACCTTTCCGGCCTTGGGCGTGAATGAATCTTCACTCGATCTGAATTTGCGCTAAACGTTCGTGGTAAGGCGCTTGGCGCAGGTCAATCCGATGCCGCCAAAGCCGAGGCGGCCCGGTGGCTATTTCGAGGTCACGTTGATGGGCGTGGCCCGCTGGCTGGCTTTCATTTCCACCCGGATGCCACTGGCGATAAAATTGGTGATCGCCATGTTGCGGATATTGCTAAACCAATCAAGAATCATAGGGACGGAGTTTTTGGCGTCTAAACCCTGCAAACGTTTGGCCAAAGTTTCCGCCATTAGGGTTTCCGCCAGTTCACATCGCACTTCAAAATCTTGGATTTGATCCTCCGTGGCTATAAATTTCATTTGTGTAGGGGGCATAGTATTGGTTTTTAAATTCCGTATGCTTCTGGAGTTGCCGAGTTCTATCTTTCCAGAAACTCCCCCGGTTTGTCCAACTCATATGCGAACTCCGGCAATTTTGAGCGTGAAATGTGGAAAATCCCTGAGCCGACGGGGTTTGAGTGCGGAAAACTGGATAATTTGCTGGCTAATTTCGCGGGAAGATATTAATTTATATCGAACCTAGTCTCGCACTTGCCGTGCGCGAAGCGCGCCAAGGTTTAAACCAGAAGGAAACCGCCCACAAAGCTCTTGCTCTCGGCGTCAGGACCCCGCTGAATGGGCAAGTCGAGCGGTAAAACGGACCACCCGGATTGATCCGGGCGCGGGTTTAGCTGAAAATAAACCATCTCGAAAAGGTGATTATGGATGTAACCTTCCACTGCCCCAAATGCAAACAGGAGCTGGTCGTAGACGCCTCCGGCGCTGGCTCGGAGATTTCCTGCCCCTCCTGCAATGGCACGATCACGGTTCCACACCCGGACCCAACCAATATTCACACCGCCAATCCGATATTGACCTCGGCGGCGGCTCGGGAAGATAAGCATTATTCAGTACCGGTGCATGACGGCCCCACATCGGTCCTGATCCAAAAAGGCCCGCCGCGTCTGGAAGTGGCGGCGAAGGCCACAGAAAAACAATTGCGTATCAAAACGATACGCCGGTCCGATTGCATGGAAGTAGGCCATGATCGATTCGATGATGTCGTGGCGGAATTTCTGAAACAAATTGGCCCTGATGATATGGTTAATATCAGTACGATTGCCTACTCGCACACGGACCTGGCGACGCGCGCTTTGATGACGGATTACGGGGTGCTGGTGGTCTATCGGGGGTAAGCGGCAATTTGAACGGAGTGGCTTGCCCGTGTGCCAACGCCTGACTTCAATTAGGAGGCGGGCATTACGCCAAGTTCCCCTTGCTGACGGCTCGTTGGCGGGATTGGGCAAATCTTCTAAATGCCAATGAGTCAGGGTGGTGAGGATACGGGAACTGCGGGCGGCGCCAGGGATTGGTCTACGCTGACTTTTTCTCCTCGTGGGCAACGAACTCTGGGGACGTTGCTTGCATTTCTCTTGGACGGGTGCTAGGACATCATGGCATGGACGCCAGCGGCATGCCTTGTTCAACTCCCTCTGTCACCCCAGCCAACGCTAGACCGAAGGTGTTGGCGGTGGATGATCAGCTTGATACCCTGCGAGTTTTGCAGTTGCGGTTGAAAGTCGCTGGCATGGACTGCTTCACCTGCACCAGCGGTCGGGCGGCGCTGGATTTTCTGGCTAAACAAACCGTCGACGCGGTGATCCTGGATGTCATGATGCCCGGCATGGATGGCTTTGAAGTCTGCCGACTAATCAAGGCGGATCCCCATTCCCGAGATATACCGGTCATTTTTCTCACCGCGCGATTCGAGACCAACGATCGGATCGCGGGCTTGGAGGCCGGCGCTCACGATTATTTGAACAAGCCGGTGGATCAGCAAGAGTTATTGGCGCGGACGAAGGCGGCCATTCGCGTCAAGCGTTTGCAGGATCAGCTCAAGGAGCAAATTCAGCTGCAACAGCGCATCAATCGGTTGCAACAAGAAAAACTCAGCGAGCATTGGATCAAAACGTTTGGGCAACTTTCTTCCAGTCTGGCGCATGAAATAAATAATCCGCTGGCGGCGGCTTTGGGAAACGTGCAGTTGTTGGCTTTGGAACCGGAGTTGTCGCAAGACGCCCGACAGCGACTCGACGTGGTCAATACTAGTCTGCAACGGGTGGCCCGGAAATTTCAAAGCTTGTTGATGATCGCGCAAGCGACTCCCAAGGACCAGACTGTCCTGCTTTCCCAGTTGGTGGAGGATTTAATCACGCTCACGAGTTTCGCGGCGGTTACCCGCAAGGTGACGGTGGTGTCGCAGGTGGACGTGGAAGGCAGTTGGCATGGGGCGCCCACAGAACTGGCGCGCGCGGCGTTATACGTGTTGAACAACGCGATCGAGGCGGTCGCCGATCAGGAAGACGGAATGGTCATTCTGCAAACGGATCAGCTCGATGGCCGAAGTTGCCTACGCATCAAAGATAATGGGCTTGGAATTCCGGGCGAGATCCAGGCGCGCATTTTTGAGCCGTTTTTCACCACTAAACTACCGCCCCATAACGGGGCGGGGCTGTTTTTAGCCGCCGAGATTGTGCGGACGGCGGGCGGTGAGATTCGATTTCAGTCGCCCGGTCCCGAAACCGCCACGGAGTTTCAAATCAGTTTTCCCTACGGAACCACCTGATCGGAAAACGCGCCTTTAGCGGCTAGGCGTCACAAATCCATGAATTGCACCGCGGCTTCTTCGCGCAGCTTTTTTAAATAGTCGGGCAGCTTCTTTTGCACTTCCTGGCGGGTCAGAAGTTCGCGGATGTCCTTAGTGGCTTCGCTAAGGGAAGTTGTTTTGGGGGGCAACTTCTCGTTGAGCTTCACAATATGGTATCCCACGCGGGAGGTGACGATCTCGCCGACCCCGTTGACCGCGAGGTCCGCCGATGTTCTGGCCAGTTCCGGCGCCATCTGGGTGGCGGATAAGGGGGGAAGTTCGCCGCCGTTTTCGCGCGAGTTAGGGTCTTCGGAATATTCCCGCGCCAGCGCGGCAAAGTCTTCGCCCGCTTTAATCCGCTTGAGCACTTTGCCCGCCAATTCGAATTTCTCCTTTTTCTGGGCTTCCGTTAATTCCTTTTGCAGCATGTCTTGCGTAAGAAAAAGGATGTGGCTGATCCGCCATTTGGCGGGTTCGGAAAACTTGGCGGCGTTGGTCTCGTAGAATTGTTTGACTTGTTCGTCGGTGATAGTGACTTCCGGCCGCAACAACCGGTCTACCACCGCGGAACTGAGGGTTTCCTCGAGCATTTTGGTTTTAAAGGACTCCACCGTCATGCCCATGGCCATCAATTGCCGGTTGAAGGACGCTTCCGAGGACATGCGGTTGCGGAAATTGTTGTAGGCCGTGTCCGCGTCTTCCTTTGCTTTGGCCTTATCCTCATCGTTGGCTAGGCGCACGAGCAACTGCCGGTGGACGAGTCGTTCGGTGATTTGGCGTTCGATGGTTTGCCGCATCGATTCCGGGATCGGGTGGCCTTGGCCGGCGGACGTCGCTTTGAAGCCGATATACGCTTCTTCCACTTCATTGAGGGTGACTTCTATGCCTTTGCCTTTGGCCGCCAGGCGGCCGCCAAAGAAACCCTCGTTGGCGTGATTGGCATTGGTGGTAACGGACGGATCGGCCGCGAGCGCGGAAACGGCCATAGTAATAGCCGCCGCCCCCGAAACAATCCGGGAATAAACAGATTTCATGGAAAAATAGGCTCCCCGGGGCGGGTCAAAGTTTCACCACGCGCACGTTGCTGATATCGGGATCTTTTTGCAGCTGGTTCAACAGTTCCGCGGGCGGCACGCTATCCAGGTTGAGGACGGTGAGCGCCTGACCGCCGGCGATGTCGCGGTTTAAGCTCATGTTGGCGATGTTGATCTTGTACTGGCTCATGAGCGAGCCGATCTGACCGACGATGCCGGGCCGGTCCTTGTTGTTCATGAGGAACAGGACGCCTTGGGGGACGATTTCCACCGGACAGCTGTTAAGGCGCACGATGCGCGGGTGGTTGCGGGCGGAGAAGAAAGTGCCGCCGACGCTGATTTTTTGCCCGTTATGGTACACCGCCACATGCAGCCATTCGCTGAAATCGGTTTCTTCGTTGGATTTGATCTCTTCCACCAGCAGACCCAGCGAGCTGGCCAACATCATCACATTGATGTAATTGACGTCGTCGCCGGCCACCACTTGCAGGAAGCCCTTCAGCAGGGAGCGGGTGATGGGATCGGTGGGCATTTCGGACGCTTTGCCGCCGTAGGTGACCACGATGCGCTCGTTTTGCTTGGGCGCCAATTGCGCGAGCAAACGGCCGAGTTTTTCGGCCAAATTCACGTAGGGTCGCACGAGTTCATGCGTCTTGGCGTCGAGGTTCGGCAGGTTCACCGCGTTGCGAATCGTGCCGTTTACCAGAAAGTCCGTGATCGCTTCCGCCACTTCGATGCCGACATTTTCCTGCGCTTCGCTCGTGCTGGCGCCCAGGTGCGGCGTCATGATGACTTGGGGCAGGTCGCGCAGGGCGAATTGCGCCGGGGGCGGCTCCACTTCGTACACGTCCAAGGCCGCTCCGGCGACTTGGCCGCTTTGAATCGCCGCCGCCAGATCGGTTTCGTTGATGATGCCGCCGCGCGCGCAATTCATGATCCTCACGCCACGCTTCATCTTGGCGAAGGCTTCCGCGTTTATCATGCCTTTAGCCTCGTCGGTCATTGGCACATGCACAGTGATGAAATCGCTTTGGGCGTAAATCTTGTCCAGTTCCACGACTTCCACCTGCAACGCCTTGGCCCGCGCGGGCGCCAAGTAGGGATCGTAGGCCAACACTTTCATGCCGAACGCCACGGCGCGCTTGGCCACTTCGGTGCCGATGCGGCCCAGACCGATCACGCCGATGACTTTGTTGAATAGTTCGACGCCCTGGAATGCCTTGCGATTCCATTCGCCCGCCTTCATGGACATATTGGCTTGGGGAATTTTGCGGGCCAACGCCATGAGCATTGAAAAAGTGAGTTCCGCGGTGGAAATCGTGTTGCCGCCCGGGGTATTCATCACCACGACACCGTTTTGAGTCGCCGCCTCGACATCCACATTGTCTACGCCCACGCCCGCGCGACCCACTACTTTGAGCCGGGTAGCCGCCTCGATGACTTTACGGGTGATTTTGGTTTCGGAGCGCACCACCAAGGCGTCCATTTCGCCTACCAGCGGCAGCAATTCCTCTTCAGAATGCCGGCGGTTAAGCACGCTAACTTTGAAATCTTGATGCTGTTGCAACAGCGCAATGCCTTTAGGCGAAACGGGATCGCATACTAAAATATTCATAATCCTCAAAACTCCATCAACGTTTTTAAATTAAGCGCGAACCAGCGCCGGGGGGAGGCGAACTCCCGTCCGGATTGACAGCGACAAAACCATGGGAAAACCCATTCCTCCGGGGCGAATATTACGTCGCGGGCCAGGCTGCTCCCCGTCGATATCTGCTCCAAGTATTAGGCAACTTCGCTCCGCCGGTCAAACAATCTGTCGCCTTTTTTGGTGCTGGCTCTGGCGGGCTCGATACCGTATGAAAGCCGGCATGTTGCGTATCGGTCCGCTCGAGCTAAAAAGCAATTTGATCCTGGCGCCCCTGGCGGGGTACACCAATCTGCCCTTCCGCCTGGTAATCCGCCGATTGGGTGGGCTGGGGCTGGCGACCACCGATCTCGTCAACGCCCGGTCTTTGATCGAAAAGAAGGCCAAAGCGCTCAAATTGATCGAAACCCGGGCTGAAGATTCCCCGCTGGCGGTCCAATTGTTCGGCTCGGTGCCCGGGGAAATGCGGGATGCCGCTTTGCTGCTGGAATCCATGGGGGTGCCGGTGGTCGATATTAATATGGGCTGTCCGGTGCGCAAAGTGTGCCAAATTGGCGGGGGATCCGCCATGATGACGAATCAAGGTAAGACGATCGATTTGGTCAAAGCCATGGTGGCGGCGGTGCGCATTCCGGTAACGGTTAAAATGCGCCTGGGGTGGGACGAACAGAATATTACGGCGCCGGATTTCGCCAAAGCGCTCGAGGACGTCGGCGTGGCCGCCATCACCATTCATGGGCGCACGCGCGCCCAGGGGTTTGGAGGCAGAGTCAATTTGGATGGCATCCGGGCCGTGGCGCGGGCGGTCGCGCGCATTCCCGTGATTGGTAACGGCGACATTACCACGCCGGAGGCGGCGCGCGCCATGATTGAGGCCACCGGTTGCGCCGGGGTAAGCGTGGGGCGGGGCGCCTTCTACGATCCCTGGATTTTTCGCCACACCGAACACGGTTTGCGCACGGGTGTCATTCCGCCCGAACCGCCCTTTGCCGAGCGCGTCGAGGTGATGCGGCAGCACTTGGATTTGATGGTGGAGGTGTTTGGGGACGTCCAGGGCTGCCGTATGTTTCGGAAAATCGCGCCTTGGTATTCCCGGCAGTTCGGTCCCGCCCGCGAATTTAACCGACGGGTGGTCACGCTCGTTTCCCGGGCTGAATTCGAGGATATCCTGGTTGCTTACGAACAGTGGCGCGCCCAGTTTCTCGATATCAATGGGGAGTTAAAACCCAGTTACCGGCCCCGTCCGCTGGTGCCCTCCTTCATGGATCCCGCCGAGGCAGGGGAGGAAGCGCGCGCTATCGCGGTGCCCGATGGGCCGGTGGAATGGTGGTGAAACCGGGTTCGCCACCCGGCTTTTGCTACTTCTTGGGAGCGCTGGGTTTGGGGGCGCCAGCGTTAGGCGCGGCCGGGGCCGGACTATTGGTTGCCGACGCCGATAGGTATTGCTTAAACACGGTATCGTAAAAATCCTTATTCGTCCGGGAATAAGCGATGAGTTCCTCCATAAACTTGTTCATTTGCGTCGCGCTGCCCGCTTCGTATTTACTCCACGTATCCGCCATTTCCGAGCCTTCGCTGCT
>DBTJ01000209.1:14338-17460 GCA_002306985.1 Verrucomicrobia bacterium UBA1319 | reverse complement strand
GCGGGCTGGGCCAGCTTATCGGACCCCGCGGGATTGGATCTCTCGGGTAAAATCACCCTCGAAGCTTGGATCAAGCCCGCCGCCACCCAGGGCGACGTGGCGCGCATTATCTCGCACGGTCCGGCCACGCCCACGGCTTACGACCTCTCCGCGTATACGCTGACGCTTGACGGCACGCTGCTTAGCAGTAACGAGGTGTTTATCCGTATCGAAGGGGGGACGAATTACGCGGCCGGCGCGTTCGACGGCACGAATTTCCATGGCGTCACCGTTCCGGTCGGCGCGGATTTAACCAGCGGAGCTTGGGTGTATCTAGCCGCGACTTACGACGGCACCGCCTGGCGCTTGTATCGCAATGGCGTCGAAGCCGCCAGCGCCACGGATACCGTGGGCGCGCTGCCCGTCGACGCCGGGTGGGCGATTGGCGCCACCGGCAATGGCTGGGCGGACTACTTCTCCGGCGCCATCGATGAAGTCGCCCTTTACGGCAAGGCGCTCACCGCCAGCCAGATTCAGGCGCATTATTCCGCCAGCCAAGGGGCCGGCGCCAGCGCCTTGGCCATCGTTCTCTCGGGGGGGCAAGTGACCCTGACTTGGAATTCCGGCACCTTGCAACAAGCGGACACCGTGACCGGCGCCTTCAGCGACGTCACTGGCGCCGCCTCCCCTTACACGGTGGCCCCGGCCGCCACGCAAAAGTTTTACCGCCTGAAGTAATCCCGAGCGGTAACCGAAGGTTCGTGTTCGCCGGTGGAGCGGACGCCTAGCGCGCCCCTTCACCGGCTTTGCTTTGCCCGTTCGAGGCTGTTCGTAGGCGCGCGGCGGGAAAGCTCCGCCAGGAAGCGGCCCGGTCCGATTCGGCGCGACCGTTTCGAAGCTAAACGTCCGCTTATTTGGCGGGGCGGTAGGCTTGCTGGGCTTCGGTCATCCATTTGCGCAAGTCGAGCAGGCGAGTTTCATCCAATGGATGCGTGCGCAAAAAGGCGGGCGGCGTTTTGGCGCCGGACCGGCGGTTATGCTCGGCGAAACGCTGCCAAAACGCCTCCGCTTCGGCGGGCGGATAGCCGGCCCGGGCGAGGGAGATGAGTCCAATATGGTCCGCTTCGGATTCCTGGCGGCGGCTATGGGGCAATTGGACCAGGGTTTCCGCGCCAAAACCGTAGGCGATGGCCGTCACTTCCCGCCAACGGGGATCGGTCTTGATCAGGCGCGAATCGATGAGCTGGCTGCCCGTGTTTAAGGCGATGGCTTCCGACATGCGCTCGCCGCCGTGATGCGCGGCGGCGTGGGCGACTTCATGGCCAATCACCACCGCCAGCCCGGCCTCCGTCTTGGCGATGGGCAAGATCCCGGTATTCACCCCCACTTTGCCGCCGGGCAGGCAAAAAGCGTTCGGCTCGTCGTTTTCGAACACGACGAATTCCCATTGGGCTCCCGGTAGATCGGCGGCGGCGGCGACGCGTTTGCCCACCCGCTGGACCGCGGCGTTAACGGCGGGATCGTGGTTGATCGCCGCCTCTTTCTTGAGTTGCTCGAAACTGCGGAGCCCCAGTTCGGATTCCTCCGCGGAACTGATGACGTTGAACTGGGTGCGGCCGGTGACCGGGACGGTCTGGCAACCCGGTCCAAGCAATAGCGCGCCGGCGCCAACCAGCCCGGCCAGGGCGATGCGAAACGATGCAACATTCATGCGCTAAACCAAGCATGGATCGGGCTCTCGGGCAAGCGGGATATGCGGGGCGGAGTGGGGGCAAGCTTCGATTCGCCACGACCGGCCGGGCGGGGGGAGTGAAAATAATGCACATCTACTAATTGACGAATGAAGAAACGCTAATACATTTATGCCAACTATCATTTCGAGAATATGAACGATCAGGCATTCCCAGGCGCTAGCGCCATCGAGTCGTCAATGCACGAAAATCGTGTGTTCAAACCGGCTAAAGAGTTTTCCAGCGGGGCGCGGGTGGCTTCCATGAGCCATTATCGGCGCTTGTACCAGGAGAGCATCGCGGACCCGGAGAAATTCTGGGCCGCCCAAGCGCAACAGGAACTGACGTGGATCAAGCCATGGAAGAAAGTGCTGCAATGGAAAGCGCCCTTTGCCCGCTGGTTCGAGGGCGGGGTGCTCAACGCCAGTTTCAATTGCCTGGACATCCACTTGAATTCCGCCATCGCGAACAAAGCGGCGATCATTTGGGAGGGCGAGCCGGATTCGGTGAGCAAACCGGGGGAAGAGCGGGTGATCACCTACAAGCAATTGCACCGCGAGGTGTGCCGGTTCGCCAACGTGCTCAAGCGCAACGGGGCGCGGCGCGGGGATCGCGTGATCATTTACCTGCCGATGGTGCCCGAGGCGGCGATCGCCATGCTCGCCTGCGCGCGGATCGGGGCGATTCATTCGGTGGTGTTCGGCGGTTTTAGCGCGCAATCGGTGGCCGACCGCATCGCCGATTGCGGGGCGAAAATCGTAGTCACCGCCGATGGCGGTTTCCGGCGCGGCATGATCGTGCAGTTGAAAAAGAACGTCGACGAAGCCCTAAAACTGACGGATGACAAAGGCAATTTCCTGGGCCGGACCATTGAAAAGGTCATCGTGTTGCGCCGAGCTTACAACGAGATCCACATCGAGGAGAGCCGCGACGTGTGGTGGCATCGCGAGTTGGAGTACGTGGGGGCAGATTGCCCGCCGGAGGGCATGAAAAGCGAAGACCCGCTGTTTATTCTCTACACTTCCGGTTCCACGGGCAAACCCAAAGGCATCCTGCACACCACCGCGGGCTATCTCCTGGGTTCGAAAATGACGTCCAAGTACATCTTCGACTTGCGCGACACGGACCTCTTTTGGTGTACCGCGGATGTGGGATGGGTCACCGGCCATAGTTATGTGGTGTACGGTCCGCTGGCGAATGGCGCGACGACCTTCATGTATGAAGGGGCGCCGAATTTCCCCGAGCCGGACCGCTTTTGGCGGATCGTGGCCAAATACGGGGTGACGATTCTTTACACCGCGCCCACGGCGATTCGCGCGTTCATGAAATGGGGCGAGGAATGGCCGCGCAAGCACGACTTAACTTCGTTGCGCCTGCTGGGGTCGGTGGGCGAGCCGATCAATCCCGAAGCCT
>DBTJ01000209.1:2092-14093 GCA_002306985.1 Verrucomicrobia bacterium UBA1319 | reverse complement strand
AGCCGATCAATCCCGAAGCCTGGATTTGGTATCACGAGGTGATCGGCGGCCAACGCTGCCCGATCGTGGACACCTGGTGGCAGACCGAGACAGGCAGCATCATGATCAGCCCCTTGCCCGGCGCCACGCCCACCAAGCCGGGCACCGCGACCCTGCCGTTTTTTGGCGTCGCTCCCGAGGTGGTCGACGACCAAGGCAAACGGGTGCCGACGAACACCGGCGGCAAGCTCGTTATCCGCAAACCCTGGCCCAGCATGTTGCGCGGCATTTGGGGCGATCCGGCGCGGTATCGCGAAGTTTATTGGCGGGACATCAAGAACGCCTATTTCACCGGCGACGGTTGCCGGCAGGACAAGGATGGGTATTTTTGGATCATTGGGCGCATCGATGACGTGCTCAACGTGGCGGGCCATCGCATCGGCACCGCCGAGGTGGAGAGCGCGTTGGTGAGCAACCTCAAAGTGGCCGAGGCGGCGGTCGTGGGCCGGCCCGACGAGTTCAAAGGCCAGGCGTTGGTGGCGTTCGTGACGCTTAAGGGCGGCGTGAAGGCGACGGCCGAATTGCGGGAGCAATTGCGGCTGCACGTGGCCAAGGAAATCGGCGCCTTCGCCAAACCGGACGATATCCGGTTTGCCGAGGCCCTGCCGAAAACCCGTTCCGGCAAAATTATGCGCCGCTTGCTAAAACAGATCGCCTCCGGATCGGAAATAAAAGGGGACACCACCACGTTGGAAGACTTGAGCGTGCTGGCTCGTTTGAGCCAGTCCGAGGAATGAGCTGGTTTGCTGGCGCGAACGCCAGCGTCCTGTTGCTCGTGTGTGTGGGGGCGGCGTTCGCCCGGCGGCCGAAAGTTTCCGTGGGCGGCGGCTTTACTTGGCGGCGCTTTTCAAGGCGGCTTCGATGACGGTCGTTATTTCCTCCGCCTCGGGTTTCACCGGCGGCTCGAACCGCCGTAACACGGCGCCATCGCGGCCGATCAGAAATTTGCCGAAATTCCATTTCACATCCCCGGGGAACTTGGCGTCTTTGCCCGTAAGCGCGGCGTACAAGGGATGCTGGTTGGGGCCTTTAACGTGCAACTTGTCGAAGAGCGGGAAAGTGACGTGAAACTTCGCGGTGCAGAATTGCTTGATTTCCTCGTTGGTGCCCGGCTCTTGTCCGGCGAAATCGTTGCACGGGAAGCCGAGAATCACCAGACCCTGGTTGGCGTATTTTTGATTGAGCGCCTCCAATCCCTCGTATTGCGGGGTCAGGCCGCATTGGGAAGCGACATTGACGACGAGTAGGACTTTGCCTTGGTAGGCTTTGAGGGTGGTCTCCTGGCCGCCGATATCCTTGAGCGGGATGTCGAACAGCGCGGCCGCCTGGCCCGAGGTTACAAAGGCGCACAGTCCCAAACAAATGACGTATAAGATGTATTTCACAAAGATATTATCGTGTATCATAACCAAAGCGTCAAATCCGCCGCCCGGCCGCGCGGTTCGCTTCGTAGTTGAAATTTCGCGTTTATGGTCTATAAACATTAGCTGATGCGTATTTCAAATTGGGAGTATGAAGCGGGCGCGGACTTTTCACGGGTGTCCGCCGAGATTGACGGTTTCCGGCTTTGGTATCGCGCGCCCAAGGCCTATACCTTGTCGAAAACCGGCGACGCTTTCTTGGCGGCGGCCCTGTTGCCGGCCATGCGCCAGGGGGAAAAACTGGAAGTGGACCCCAAACTTCCCGTGTCCGGAAAACTGCTGGGAAACCTCGCCCAAATCCAGGATATTTTTCATTCCTGGAACCCGAAAGATTTGCGGGTCGTGCCGGTGAGCGCGACCGCCGCGCCCGGCCGGTCGCTCAACGCCGGGGTGCAATCCTTTTTCTCCGGCGGCGTGGATAGCGCCTACACTTTTTTAAGACATCAAAAAGAAATTACCCACGTGGTTTGCATTCATGGGTTCGACTTTTTTCTGAACCCCGGGGCCACCTCGGTTTTCACGTTGCCCGACCTGAAGGATTTGTCGCAATTGGCCTGGAAAATCACCCAGCCCAAAGGGGCGGTGGCCGCGCAATTGAACCGCCTGCTGGCGGACTCCACCCGCCAAGCGCTGAGCCGTTACCGGAACACGGGAGCGGAGCCCGCCGCCGCCGAAGCCGCCCTGCTGCAAGATCTCAACCGCATCGTCGCGGGGCCGAGTCTGTACGAGCCCCAGCGATTCGCGGGCGTTAGCCTGCGCCAAGAAACACAACAATTGCTGGGCCGCAATCCGCAAGGCGCCGAGCTGGCCAACTTGAACCGAATGTTGCTGGAGGACGCCTTTCCCATGGAGATTTCCGGCAAGCAAGGGGGGCAGTATGTGACCGCCGTCGAGCGCAACACCCGGTTTGTGGAAAGTTTCGGCAAGAAACTCATTCCAATCGAGACGAATTATTTTCCGTTTGGCTACCGTTATAACTTGGGCCGGAACCTTTCCCAAGGCGGTTGTCTGGGCGGCGTGGCCGAGTTGCTGGGCTTTCCGCGAGTCTATATCCCGGCCAGCTACTCGTACAACCAGCTCTTCCCGCTGGGGTCGCATCCGCTTTTGGACTACCTCTGGTCTAACGAAGGCGTGGAGATCCTGCACGACGGTTGCGAGGCTGGCCGCACGGACAAATTGCGGCTGATCTGCCAGACCGAATCGGCGCTGATGAACTTGCGCGTCTGCTTCAACGACGCGAACGAGAACTGCGGGAAATGCTTAAAATGCCTGCGCACCATGGTGAGCCTGAAATTGTTTCACGCCCCAAAAATGCCGTTCCCACCGCTGCCGCCGCCGGAAGTGCTCCGCCGGAACAGCATCTCGGGCGAAGTGGAAATGGCGTTTTTCGATGAAAACGTGGAACTGGCGCGGCAATGCGGCGAGCCCGAATTGCGGGACGCGCTGGTGGCCTGCAAAAAACGGCACGACCGAGTGGCGGGCATCAAGAAACTCGACCAAGTGCTCCTGGGCGGATTCGTGTTGCGTCAATACCGCAAATACGTGAAAGCCCCCGCCGGCTTTTACCGCATCGACACGACGCCCGTCGACCTTTGATTCACGCGCCGGCGTTCCGGGGCCGAAAGCCTCTGGGCCGGATGGCGGCCGCTTTATAAACCGCCGTGGATTGCGGATGCTATGCGAGCGCTAAGGCACGGGCCGCTTGCGGGTTAGCCACGAAGGGTAAGGCAGCGCGAAAAAACAATCTGAGCAATTATGGCGCGAAAATTTTGCTTACTGGCAAGACGTGAACGAGGAGCATATCCGCGGGGATCGGTAACGAGTTCACAACGCAGCCAGCAGGCAAAAGAGCCAGCCAGAATGCTCACTTTATTTTTTCGCGCCGCCTAAAATCCTCTGAAGGGGAAAGACGCTTGGCCACAACCTACTGACGATAGGATAGATCAGTTTGAGACGGCGCTTAATCAACGCGCTTGGGCTAATAAAGCAAAACCTGGCTTGCAACCATTCGTGGGTCTCGCTAAGGTGAAAGTCATAGCCCTTAGCGAATGTGATTATCATGCCCGAGCGACCGGAAAAGCGTGACTGTCCCCGTGTGGCTTTATTGGTTGAATCCTCACGAGCTTACGGTCGTGGTTTGTTGTTAGGCATTGGGCGTTATGTGCGTGAGCATGGGCCCTGGTCGGTGTTTCTCCAAGAACGCGGCTTAGGCGATGTGGGCCCGAAGTGGCTGAACAATTGGCGGGGCCACGGGGTGATTGCCCGCATCGAAAATCTCGCTTTGGCCAGGACCATTCAGCGCTTGCGGTTGCCGACCGTGGATTTACGGCACGTGTTGGCGGGGATCCAATTGCCTTCGGTGAGGGCCGATGAAGAAGCCATCGCCCGGCTGGCGGCGAAGCATTTGCTCGAACGGGGATTCCGGCGGTTTGCTTACTGCGGTTTTGCGGGATTGAACTACTCGGATATTCGTTGCGCGGCGTTTTGTGGTTTTCTTCGGCGCGAGGGGATTGAATGCGAAATTTACACGGATGTTCCGCAACCCGCCGGGTGGAATACGATGGTTTTGGAGGAAGACGGCTGGCGGCGGGAACCCCGGTTGCAGGAGTGGATCTTGCGTCTGCCCAAGCCCGCCGGGTTGATGGCTTGCAACGATATTCGGGGGCAGCAGGTGCTGAATGCCTGTCGCAACGGCGGCGTGGCCGTGCCCGATGAATTGGCGGTCATTGGGGTCGACAACGACGAAGTGCTTTGTAATTTGGCCGATCCTCCGCTGACCAGTGTGGCGCCCAATAGTGAACGCATCGGCTATGAAGCGGCCGCATTGCTGGACCGACTGATGCAGGGGGCGGTCCCGACGGCCGAGCCCGTCTATGTGGCGCCGACGGGGATTGTGACCCGCCGTTCCACCGAGGTGCTCGCGATCGAAGACCACTACGTGGCCGGGGCCGTGCGGTATATTCGGGATCACGCCGGCGAATGTCCCACCGTGGGCGATTTGCTCAAGCGCGTGCCCGTTTCGCATAGTGCGCTGGAACGGCGGTTTATCAAGGTTTTGGGGCATTCCCCCAAAGAAGAGATTTTGCGCGCTCGTTTGCGGTTGGCCACCCAGTTTCTCTCCCAGACCGAACTGCCGCTGGCTCGAATCGCGGATCGGATCGGCTTTGAGCATCCGGAGTACTTTAGTGTGATCTTCAAAAAGAAACTGGGCTTAACGCCCCGGCAATACCGGCAACGGTTCGCGATCTCGTCCGCCGCCCGGGCCAGCACCGGGCCTTTTTCACTCTCCGCCGAAAAACCTCAAGTAATTGCCGCGAATGTACAATGACATCGCGCAACGGGGCATGATAGATTCCCTGCTAGATCACCGCCTTTGTTTTTGCCGCCGCGCTCTTTAATGGTAGCCGTCGGCGACTATAGGTGGAAACCGGGGTTTCCGGGCGGTGAAATAAAAACCAAGCAATCATTCTACTTGTTCCCCCATGAAGCAACTTCCTTCCCTTTTTAAAACCGGGCCGATCGCCGCTGTGGCGTTGGCCTTTGCTCTGACGGCGCCCTCCGGCGGAGCGCAAACCAACAGCACGGTTGATAAACTCCACGGTTATTCGGGAGTTTTACTCGATACGGCGCTATTTAGCGCTGACGCGGGTGGGCATACTGGCAAAGCCGGCGACCGCTCGATCGATTTTGGCTCTACGGGTAGCGGCGCGGTGTACATCGACAATGCCAGTTTCCTCAATAGCGCCGGCACCAACGATGAAATGTCCTTTTCGCTGTGGCTTTACCGCTACGATATTAACGCTTCCTCCGCGTTTTGGGCTTCCGCCACCTCGCAATCCCGCGGCTGGCAGGCCCATGTGCCATGGGATAATGACAATATTTATTTCGACACCGCGGGTTGTTGCGACGGCGGCACCCAGCGCATCAGCGAAAGCATCACCACGTACTCGGGGTATACCGGCGATGACACTTGGTGGAACGCTTGGCACCATTTTGTGTTCAGCAAAAAGGCGGAAATCAAGCAAATCTGGATTGACGGCGTTCTCTTTTTGGAAGGCGCCAGCACGTCGGCGTTACCGGCCGATTTCACCAACCTGTGGCTGGGGCGCGATGTTGGGGATAATGACTATATGCACGGCAAGATCGACGATTTCGCCGTCTTTGGCGTCGCGTTAACCGAAACGGACGTCAAAGCCCTCTCCTCCGGCACGCTGCCGACCGCTTTGGCGAGCACGGATAAGCTGCTGGCTTATTGGGATTTCAACGACTACGCGCCCGAAGGCCAGTTTGTTTCCATCTTCCCGGAGTCGGAGGCTGTGGCGGCGGCGCCCAACCTCATTAAGGTCGTCCATACCGATGGCGCGGTGGCCTGGACCAGCGCAAACGTCACCCTTGCGGTGGACGGAACCGTGGTGACCCCCACCACGTTCAGTCGCAGCGGCACCGATGTCACGCTGACCTATGCGCCCAGCGCTTGGTTCGAGCCGCTAAGCTCGCACACCGCGACGCTGACCATTCCGAATGGGGCCAACGCCGTGAAAACGGTGGAATGGTCGTTTAAAGTGGCCACTTATACGAAAGACACGGTGCAATCCCGTGTCGGCTTGCTGAAAGGCGGCTCGGCGTACAGCGCCAATGCCGGCGGGCATAGTGGCAAAACAGGCGACTTTGCGATTGATTTCGGCGCCAGCAGCACCGGACCGGTCGAAGTCTATGACGCCAGCTTCCTGAATACCGCGAGCACCAACGACACCCTCACGTTTTCCTTCTGGCTCAAACTGTACGACGTGGGCGGTGATTCCGCGTTTTGGGCCTACTCGCCCACCGCGAGCGGCAACGGCCGGGGGGCTCAAGCCCATGTGCCTGCCAGCGGCGGCACGATCTATTTCGACACCGCCGGTTGTTGCGACACCTCGACCCAGCGTATCAGCGACTCCATTTCCGCTTACGCTAATTACTCGGGCGAAGATAGTTGGTGGCAAAGCTGGCATTATTTTGTCTTCTCCAAAAAAGCGGAAGACAAGCAAATCTGGATCGATGGGGATTTGTTCCTGGAAAGCGGCAGTACGGGCGCGTTGCCCACGGATTTCACCGAGTTGTTCATCGGCTCCGACGGGGCCGAAGGCACCCTGGTGCACGGCTTGATCGATGACTTCTGCGTGTTTTCCAACCAGCTTGCGCAGGCGGATATTCAATCCTTGTATGCGGGCGCGGCGCCGACGACGCTGGCCGCCGGCAAGGGCTTGCTCGCTTATTGGAACTTCGATGACGCGCCCACGCTGGGCACTTTGATTGCGGTTTTGCCCGCGGCCGACGCGACGAACGCCTCGCCCAATCTCGTCAAGATTTCGCATCAAGACGGCACGATCGCGTGGGATACCAATAAGGTTGTCCTCAAGCTCGATGGCGCCCCGGTTGCCGCCACGATTACCGATGTGAATGGCCTCATTACGGTCACCTATGCGCCCACCCCTTTGTTTAGCGCGAAAACCACCCATTCGGCCGCGCTCTATTACAACGGCTCCGAATACTATGCGTGGTCGTTCAAGGTGGGCCTTTACACCCAAGATGCCATGCACGGCTATCCCGGCACTTTGACTGGAACCGCCACTTACACCGCCGACAAAGGGGGGCGCTCCGGCGTCACGGGAGATTACGCCATCGACTTCGGCGACAGTAGCGCCAAGCAAGGCGTTTACCTTGCCAACGCCAGTTTTCTGAATACCGCCGCCAGCAATGACGTGATCGCCATTTCGGCGTGGGAGAAGTTTCATGCGCTGACCACTTTTTCCCTGTTCTTCGGCGTCTCGCCTTCGAGCAGCGGTACGGAACGCGGCTTTAGCGCCCATGTGCCCGCCGATAGCGGCACGGTGTATTTTGACACGGCGGGCTGTTGCGACACCGATTCCGAGCGCATTAGCGAGGACATCGCCAACTACGCGAATTATTCCGGCGATTGGACCTGGTGGACCAATTGGCACCATGTCGTGGTGCAAAAAAATCTGACCACCAAAGAGGTGTGGATCGACGGGGTTTTGTTCCTGTCGGGCGAAAACACGGGCGCTTTGCCCACGGATTTCACCGAAGCCTACATCGGGTACAATTACGCGGATGGCACGCCCATGCTGGGCGTGATCGATGACTTCGCCATCTTCGGAACCGCGTTGGACGAAGCCACCATCGGCAAACTCGCCGCGGGCACGTTGCCGACCGCTTTGGCCGCTTCCACCAAGCTTATGGCTTACTGGGGCTTTAACGAAGGATTGCCGGTCACGGTGACGCCGACCATTAGTGTCGCGCGCAGCGGTGCGAACCTGGTGATTACTTGGACGGGCACCCTGCAGTCTTGCGCGACGGTGAACGGCTCCTGGACCGATGCGACCGGCCTTACCAGCCCGGCTACCATCAAACCCTCGGCCCAGAGCCAATTCTATCGGGCTTACTAGCGAGTTACGGCCTCGGACCGACGAAGTGTTGGTGATGGGACAGAGCTTGGTGAACTTCGTCGGTCTGGGGCTAGCCTGGATTTACTGATCAAACCGTAGGATAAGAATACCCTTTTGATGGCCCTTTGGTTGCCCGGCGGCGAGGCTCATTCGGTCAGAGGCCGCCGGGGGCAACTTCTCTCGTTCGCGCCTGGCGGGACAGCCAAATGTCTGTCCTTGAATTGTATTCCATCCCACCAGCTTGGCGGTAGGTGCCATATTGTTGAGCGCGATCAGTTCGCGCATCCACGGGCGCAACGCCTCCCTCACCGGCCCGCTCCGCGTCTGGTGAACGCGCAACCGGGCTTCGGGCGTGAGCCCCATGGCCTTGCATTGGGCTTCAAAACGATGAACCTCGCCCAGGCTTTCGAGCGCCCGGAGGCATTTCCGGGGGCAGTCTTCGGCGATCGCCACAAACCAAGCCTAGCTTGCACGAAGCAATGACTGAGGAGCGTTTGAAATTCCTGAGTGGCGCCAGCCCCGCGCTGGCGTTTAGGGCGGGAACACGACGCCGTGCGATTGGTTTCGGAGGCGGGGATCGCGGGATTTCACGAGTACCGGCCGGCCTTCGAGCAACTCCGCGCAACGCTCCAAGGTCTCCTCTTCCAACCGTGCCATGGCCTCATGGGTGTAAAAGGTAAGGTGCGGCGTTAGCAGGACGTTGGGCAGGTTGAACAAGCGGCTTAGCGGGTGGCCGGAGAGGGCCAGGGGTTCTTGGCTGAAGACATCCAAACCGGCCCCGGCCAGGCGTTGGGAAAGCAACGCGTCGACTAAGGCGGCCTCGTCCACCAACGCCCCGCGCGACACGTTGATCAGCAGCGCCGAAGGTTTCATTAGGGCCAATTCCGCGCGGCCGATGAGGTGCCGGGTGTTCGGATTCAGCACCGCGTGCAGGGAAACGAAATCGGCCTCCGCGAGCAGGTCCGCCAGTTGGTCGCGCTTATCCACCCCGGCTCGACGCATGGTTTCGCGGTCCACGAACGGATCGAAACCGAGCACGCGCATCCGAAACCCCGCGCCCGCCATCCGCGCCAGGCTGCGACCGATCCGGCCCACGCCAATCAGGCCCAGGGTCTTACCAGCCAAATCGTGACCCAGCCATTGGGCGGATGGCCAAGCCCACCCCGTGTCCCGCAGGGCGGCCTGCAGCGGTCCGAACTTACGCGCCAGCGCGATCAGGAGGGCGAACGCGCCTTCCGCCACGGTTTCCTCGGCGTATTCGGGGACGTTCACCACGGGCAGGCGGCGTTGGCGCGCGGCTGCGAGATCGATCGCGTCGATCCCCACTCCGTATTTGACGATGCCGCGCAGGCGCGGGGCGGCCTGGATGACGCGCGCGGTGATGGGGGTGTAGCACATGAGCAGCAAATCGGCGTCCGCCACCCGCGCCGCTAATTGTTCCTCCGTCACGCCCTCGGGCAAGGTGACCAGTTCCACCCCGCGCGCGCGGAGCCCCGCGTCCACCCGGGGGCATTCGAGTTCTTGATCGGTTCGTATCGCTTTCATCGGCGTTAGCTTGCGGGACCGCTTCGCCACCGGGTGGCCATTGTCAGGTCCGCCGCATGCTCCGGATAAAGCGTGGCGAACCAATCGCGGCGCGGTGACAAAGCGGTGACAAACGGTCGTAATCCCCCCCCGTCTTGGCCGTAAACGAGCGGTTGGCGGGCGAGGGTAGGGGAGTCGCTTACCCCCCGGCAAGAAGGGGTTGGAAGCCGATTCTCAAACGCGGATGCGCAACCCAGGGATAAAAAAACCACGCCCTGGGGGACGTGGTTTGTGCGAGTCGCTACGCGGAGAAGGTTATTTCTCCCGCCGGGTGGCGCGCTCTTGCATCCACACGACGTCTTTATCGAGCTTGCCGTTCAGGGGCGTGGGATAAGGTCGGGCCGCGCCCTTCAGCGGTTGTTCCAGGATTTTCGCGCTGGTCCACTTCTTCTGCTCGGAATGGCCGTCGGCGAAGGAAAATCCGCCCGCGCCGCCATGGTAACTGGCCGGGTAATCGACGATCGATTCGGTTCGCGTGGGGTACTCGAGCATGTCCACGACGAACATGCCGTCGTTAATACTATCTTCGCGCTCGTCCAAAAAGACGAACGTACGCGTGGGGCCGGGGTCCGTCATGTCGGACGACTTGTGATAGACGCGCCATCCGGTGCCCGACCAGCCCATCGCCTCGCCCAGGCCGCGGCCGCCGACCCAGTTGAGCATCGACATGGTGCGGACCCGCGGGTAGGTCTGTTGACGCACTCGGACCACGCTCCGATCGGAGGGGCATTTGAAGATGGCCAGGTTTTTGCCGCAATAGGGCGCGAGGATGCTGCTTTTTAACTCGGCCGGATCCCAGTTATCCCGGTTGCTCGAGTCGTAATCCATCCAGCCGCCCACCCATTCGTAGGGACCGGCCTTGACGTTGGGCAACATTTCGCGGTTGTCGTCGACGTAGAGTCGCCAGGCCAGCATGAGCTGGCGATGGTTGTTCATGCAGTTGATGCCCTGGGCCTTCGCTTTGGCCCGCGAGAGCGAGGGCAACAACATGCCGGCCAGGATCGCGATGATGGCGATCACGACCAGGAGTTCGATTAACGTAAAAGCGCCACGTTGGCGCGGGTTCGGATTCATATTCGGGCCTTCGGAGGCCGGGGCCGCCGGTTGTCCGGCGCGCCCCGTTAAGGAATTAATGGTACGCATCGCGTTCGGCGCCTATGGAGTGGCGATGACGCGGTAGAAAGCCGTCCCCGCCGGCGCGTTCGTATCGGTGAAGGTGGTGCCCGTCAGTTGGCTGGCGATGTCTTGGAACCCGGTGGCGGGGGCGACTTGGAGGGCGCGTTGGACGCGATAGGTCGCGGTGCCGACGGCTTCCCATTCGAGGCGCACCCCGGTGGACGTCACCGCGATTTGGCTTAGCGAGAAGGAGAGCGGCGCCGCGGTTTCGTTATGGAAGATCAACAGGCGCCCACCGCCATTGGCGGTGCTGGTGTCGCTGACGACCAGGATACTCCCGTTGGCGGCGAAGGCCATGCCGGGATCGTTGAAGTCGATTTGCCGTTCCGGTCGGGAGACGTTGGTGAGCGGAAAGGCGATTTCCTTTTGGTCCGGCGCCGAGTCGGCCGGGGCGGCGGAGACCGACCAGATTTCGTCCAGCACGTCGTCGGCAATCCACAACTTGCCGGTGAGCGGATCCGTGGCCATAGCCGTTCCCGCGGGGGTGGGCCCGTCCAAATTGCTCCACAAAGTCGCGGGCCAGAGGTTGCGGGTTTCACCGTTGCCGTTGATGGCGGTCAGGATGCCATCCTGGGTCAAGGTCACCACTTCGCCGGAGGCGGGC
This sequence comes from Verrucomicrobia bacterium UBA1319, assembly GCA_002306985.1. GTDB lineage: Bacteria > Verrucomicrobiota > Verrucomicrobiia > Limisphaerales > UBA1319 > UBA1319. The sequence continues at coordinate 2,823 of DBTJ01000209.1, read as the reverse complement.
AACGCCGCGATGGCGTTGATATTGCCGGAACCCAAGTCGCTGGCCGTGGGGGCGATGAGGTATTTGTCGTAACCGGTTTGTTCGCTCTCGGTGGTGGCGGGATCGAAATAGTAGAGGGCGTTGAAGGCGTCGCCGTCGGCGCCGCGATCCGCCACGATAATCATGCCGGGTTTACCCAAGGCGCCGTTGAAGCCGGCCGGGGCGATCGTGAGGTCGATCGGGTCGTCGTCGATCGCCGTCTCGGTGGTCGGGCCGAAGTCGGAGATTAATTTTTCGGGCGCGTTATTCGACCAAGGCCAGCGCAACCGCATCAACGCCGCCGTGTAGTCATGCGTCCACCAGCAGGCGCCATCTTCGCCGATGACGATGCCGGAAGGATTGCTAAGCCCCGCGACGACCGGGGTGGGGTCCACGGTCCAGGCGCCGGCGCCGGTTTTGGTGGCGCGTTGGATCGATCCGCCCGAAGCGGCGTCCACCGCGAATAAAATGGTGCTGTTATCCCGCGGGTCCACCGTCACGCCGCCTATGGGACCGCTCAAACTCAGAATGGTGACGTTGGTGAAACGGTTTCCTTGGATGGACACGGTATAAGGCTCGGGGAGCGGGTCGGGGATGGAAACCAGCGATTTGATCTCGATGTCATCAAGGTACACGGGCGGGTGGCCGCTGCCGTTGGAGGAACTCCACGCCGCCATGAACACCGGCGCCCAATTGGTCGCCGAGCCGATGAA
>DBTJ01000209.1:0-1845 GCA_002306985.1 Verrucomicrobia bacterium UBA1319 | reverse complement strand
ACGGAGCCGATGAAGGGCGCGCGGTCGACGATGATTTGCGGGTTGGCGCCGCTGGGGTTTTTGATGATCGTGTACCGGCCCGCGCTGGTGTGGGTGGTCAAACGGTATTCCTCCCAGGTGTCCGGCGTGTAATCGACGCCCGTATCCACCCAGCTCGTGAGGTAATAGGTCAGGGAAGTTTCATCGCCCAGGCCGGCTTGGCGGGAGCCGTAGCCCAACAGGGCGTTGTCCCCGCTCAGCGCGTTCCCGTTTTCCTCTCCGTAAAGCGATAGGCGCAAATAGTTGGCCGTGGCGCCCGCGACGGACGCCGGCACGCGCGCCCACCAGGTGACCTGCACGTCGGCTTGCGGCGGCACGCCCCAGGCAACACTAATGCCCGCCCGTTGTCCGCCTTCGAGCTTCAGGCAATTCGTGCCCGAATGCGGCGTCACAACATCCGTGCCGACGACTTGCACCTTCGTCGGGGCCCGGTTCTTGCCGGAGCCGGTGCCGTCCAACTCGGTGGTGATCCAGGGCCCGGCGGGGTTCGCGTCGTCCTCCGCGTTCACCCGGGCGGCATAACCTTCAAACCCTTCGGTGAAAGTCGTGGCCAAGTCGCGGGCGCCATCCACCGCGAGACTCAGGTCGTCGATAATGAAATAGCCGTCATCGGCCGAATTGCCTTCATGGATAATCCGCAGCACCGTGGGCACGGGCGCGTCCCCCCGGGCCAGATCGGCCCCCGTGAGGATCGGGGTGTCCATGTTGTCCAGGTAGAGGCTGAAGGTCAGCGCGATCGGGTCGATGACGATCCGATGATGTTGCCACACGTTGTCCGTGTGCGTGGCGCCGGTGTCCACCCAGCCCACGTTATCCGGGCCCACGCCGTCGTAGTACCAAATGCCGGTCGTGGCGCCGCGGTCCGAACGGTAGGCGAGAAAATCGTCCCCGTTGTTATCCGCCCCTTCGCCGCGCAAGACGAGATAGAAGTTGCGGTCGCCGTCGCCCTTGGCGGTGTAGAGCCAGAAATCCAATTGGTAGCGGCTGCCGCTGCGCGCGCCCTTGAGTTGCACTTGCGCCTCGGTGCCGGACCGCAAGAGCAGGGCGTTTGCGCCGGCGTGCGCCTGCCAGTTAATCACCTGCACGCCGCTCTCGTTGGTCCCATCCACGGGGTTATCGTCGATGATCGTGAGGTCGGGATTGGACGGATCGGCATCGACCGTGTCCGCCAAGTTGGTGGCCACCGTGGAGTAGGCTTCAAAATCCTCGCTAAAAATGTTCGTGGTGGCAGCCGAAGCCAAGGCCGCCCCCCCCAACAGCAAGAGAATTAAGAGCACCGGCAATTTAAGGCTGTACCCGCCCCGTTTCCTGGGTTGTACCCAAATATATGATCGCATAGGAATATCGATGAGTTATATTGACTGTATAGCGTGTCGCTCCATCGGTTCGCAAGTCAAAAGTGTTTGAGGCTGCGACGGATCGCGCGACAACTCCGCTAGCTTCGGAAGCCGCCGCCCCTTCGTCAATGGCAATTCAGGGCGGATCGGCGGGGTAAGTTACAATTGAGAAAAATACGCGATTCAATCGCGTTAAACTTGATAAATAGTATCCGGCGCGAGCAATCAGGTGATGAGTCGGGGGTGGTTGTTTACCAGGAGGAGGTGGAGTGATAGGAGTTTTCAAAATCCTTGCGGGGGCGTGCCAAAAAATCGGTTGGCAGGCGCGGGCTTGCCGTCTGCCGCCCCTGGTTTTCATTAGGTCGCGACGCCTTAACTGCCTTTGAACGCGGCCCGCTCAAGACTACTCCCGCTTGGGGAAAGACTGTTGGCGACTCATGAAGCTGCCTAGTGTAGTGTCTCGCAATTA
>DBTJ01000197.1:6003-6479 GCA_002306985.1 Verrucomicrobia bacterium UBA1319 | reverse complement strand
TGATCTTCATTTTGATGTGCACGGCGTCGGTGCAGGGGGTGAAAGTCAACTTACCCAAGGCGAGCCAGGCTCCGGCTTTGAGCAAGCCGAAGACGCAGGCGGTGACCATCAATAACAACGGGAAAATCACCTTGGGCACGGTTCCGGTGACGTTGCAGGAATTGGAACAGAAGCTCCAGGCGGCCAAGGCGGCGACGCCGGACATCCCGGTGGTGGTCAAAGGCGACAGCCTGACTCAATACCAAGGCGTGATGGATGTATTGGACGTGCTTGGACGGGTAGGGATCACGCAAGTCGGCCTGGCAACCAAGACCCGGGAGAAATAATCCATGAGTATCGAGGATCCATCGATGGAAGAAGAGAAGACGTTTTTCCAAAAGCACCGCGCTTGGGTGACGATAGGCGTTGTGCTTCTTGTTGGTGGAATCGTCGTATTCGTCCAGAAAAAGTTATCTGGGGGATCGAGCAGTGGGCGC
>DBTJ01000197.1:0-5829 GCA_002306985.1 Verrucomicrobia bacterium UBA1319 | reverse complement strand
GGGGGGGGTGTGGGTGTGGGGGGTGTGTGGTGTTGTTGGTGGTGGTGTGCTGTTGCCTCACAAAAAAGTTTGCGGGGGGGCCGGAGCGTGGGCCAAAAGCCGAGGGAGATGGTTTCCGTTCGACTGCCGCCACCGCCTCCAACGCCGCCTCCACCAGCCGCGACCCCGCCGCCCCAGCAGGAGCTGAAGCAACAAGAGAAGATGATTGAGCAGGCTCCGGTGGCGGACAACGAGGAGAAGAAAGAAGAACCTCCGCCTGAAGCGGCGGTATCCACGGGCATCAAGGGCGATGGGGGCCCGGATGCTTTCGGCGTCAGCGGTAAAGGCAACGGCAGCCAGATTGGGGGAGGCGGCTCGGGGAGCTCCGGCAGCAAATACGGATGGTATGCGGCCCAGGTGCAAACGAGTATCGCCGACGCGCTGCGCAAGAATTCCAAGACCCGTGTGGCTTCCATCAAAATCCTGGTGCGGGTCTGGCCTGACGTCACGGGGCGGATTACGCGCGTCAAGGCACAGAAGACGAACGACCCCGCGCTTGATCAGGCCATCGCCGACGCGCTGACCGGTCTCCAACTCAAGGAAGCGCCCCCGGCGGGAATGCCCGCCCCGATTGTGATGCGAATCTCCGCCCAACGTTAGAAATACTGAATATGTCTAGTCAACAACCTCGAGCGATTAAGTCGAAACTGCGGCGCCGATTTCATCGGCATGCCGCCTGGGTGATCGCTCCCTCGTGGATTCTCATGGCGGCGCTTCAGGCCAATGCCGCCGATGTTCCCGCGCTCCCGGATTTGGGAACGGACGAAGCACTTGCGGTGGCGGCTCCGCCGGTAAGTGAACCGAGCCTAACGCCCGACGCGGCGGCCTCGGGCAGCGCGGCGCAAGCTCCATCCGCTCAAGCGGCCCCGGTTCCATCGCCTTCGCAAAATGTCACGGTGAACCTCATCAACCGGCTGGTGCAACGAGGGGTTTTGTCCAAGGAAGACGCGGGGGATTTGATTCAGCAGGCCGAGGCGGATGCGGCGATTGCCCGCGAGGAAGCGTCAAAGACGGCTCAGGCCGCACAAGCCCTGGCTCAGGCGCAGGCGGCCGCGGCGAAACCGGTGAACGACGATACGGTGCGGGTTACCTATATTCCGGAGGTTGTGAAAGACGAGATTCGCGATGACTTGCGCTCGGAGGTGATGAAGCAGGCATATGAAGAAAAATGGGCGGCTCCGCGCACCTTCCCTTCGTGGGTTGCCAATTTGCGGCTTTTTGGCGATTTGCGTATTCGATATCAAGGCGACACCTTTCCTTCAGGCAATGACAACACCGGCGGGTTGCCGGATTTTAACAAGATCAATACGGGCAACCCGTTTGATACCACGGGGAACAATTACCCGGCGCAAATCAACGCGGACCAGGATCGGTGGCGGTTGCGGTTGAGAGCGCGCGCCGGGGCGGAGGCGGATCTGGGGGAGGGGTTTACGCTTGGCGGAAGGATCGGTACGGGCGAATCGAACTCACCGGTATCCGCCAACCAGACGCTGGGCGGGGTCAGTTCGGTCACATCGAATCAAGGCGGCGACTTTAGCAAATATTCCATCTGGCTCGACCGCGCGTTTTTGAAATACGAGACTCCAAAAACTCTTGATGGCTTCGATGCTTCCGCGACGGTGGGGCGGTTTGACAACCCGTTCTTCAGCACCTCAATGATCTGGGCTGACGATCTGGGGTTCGATGGCGGCGTATTCAAAGCCCGGTATAAAGGTTGGGAGCGGATCACACCATTTCTTACCGTTGGCGGATTCCCCGTCTATAACACCGATTACAGCTTCGCCACCAACCAACCGGCAAAATTTGCCAGCCGCGACAAATGGCTGGAAGGCTTCCAGCTTGGAAGCGACATCAAGATCACCAAGGATTGGAATGCCAAGGTGGCGGCCGCCTACTACATGTACCAAAATGTTTCCGGAAAACTCTCCGATCCGTTCACGCCGCTGAGCACGGCGGACGTCGGCGACACAGACAACCTGCGGCCCACGTTTGCGCAAAAAGGCAACACCTATATGGCGTTGCGGGACATCGAGTCGTCTTCGTCCAACGACTACGGAACGGAGTATCAATACCAGTATTACGGGCTCGCATCGAAGTTCCGGGATGTGGCTCTGACCGGCCAGATCGATTACGGCGGTTTCGATCCCTTCCACATCGCGCTGACGGGCGAGGTGGTCAAAAACGTGGCGTGGAATTGGAGGGATATCAATGCAATCGCGGTCAACAACCGGGGCAGCGATAAGTCCGACGGATCGCTTGGCGATTACACGGGCGGCAATCTGGGGTGGATCGTCAATATGAACTTCGGCCATCCCGCGCTGGAGAAACGGTGGGATTGGAACCTTAACGTCGGCTACCGGTATGTGGAAAGCGATGCGGTCATTGATGGCTTTTGCGATTCGGACTTCGGCGGTGGCGGAACGAATTTAAAGGGGTTCACACTGGGTGGCGGACTTGGCCTATCCAAGCGGGTGTGGGTTGCGTTGCGCTGGATGAGCGCCGACAGCATCGCTGGTCCGACCTACAAGGAAGACGTCATTCAATTTGATATTAACGCGAAATTCTAGCCATGTTAAGAAATCGACTATTTACCCTGGTTGCCTTGGGAACGCTCTTTTTGGGCGTTCAGCTCCACGCCGCAGATCAACCTAGTGCCACCGAAGTAAAGCTGCGCGAAACACTTCGAAATACCATGCTGCAACTGCGCACGGCGCAGAATGACAACGCATCGCTGCAAGCTTCCAAAACGGAGATTGAGGCCAAAAACAAGGAATTGGACTCGCAGGTAAAGCAACTCACGCAGCGAGCAAATGATGATCGGGATGCCGCGAAAAAGAATGCGGATGACCTTACGGCCAAAGTGGCCGCGCTCACGGCTAAGCTGGATCAGCTTCGGGGGGAATATGACCGCAGCCAGGCTAGCTTGCAGGCGGTGACAGTGATCGCGCAAAGCAAGGAAGCGGAACGCAAGAAGCTAGAGGGCGATAAAGTCGCGCTCGACCGCACCACGGCAGATCAAAAGACCAAGAACGCGGAACTCTACAAACTGGCGGTCGAGATATTGCGCCGTTACGAAAAAATGGGGCTGGGTGAAGCCATTAGCGCCAAGGAGCCTTTTGTGGGCACCACGCGGGTGAAGCTTGAAAGCTACGTGCAGGATTTCCAGGACAAATTGACTGACCAAAAAATTAAGCCATGAAAAAAATAAATATTCGTTTTGCTGTATTATTGATTGCCTCCGTGGGTGCTATTCAGAGCGCTGCCTGGGCGGAGGACAATACGGTGGTTGCGCGTGTGGATGATATCGAGATTCACGCGAGCGACATCCAGAGCATGATCGAGAATCTCCCGGCCCGAGAAAAGGAGGCGCTGCTGCGCGATCCCGCGGTTCTCAACCAAAGTGTGCGTATGCTTTTGGCCCAGCAACTGGTGCTTAAAGAAGCCAAGGCCAAACAATGGGACAAACAGGCCGCCACGGTGGCTCTGATTGAAAAGGCTCGCGATAATGTTGTGGTGGAAAGCTATCTGCAATCCATTTCGAAGCCGGATGAACAATACCCGTCCGAGACAGATCTCAAGACGGCGTACGATGCAAACAAGGCGGCGCTCGTCGTGCCGCGGCAGTTCAAATTGGCGCAGATTTATATCGCCACGCCGAAGGGGGACGCGGGCGATAAATCCAACCCCAAACTGGACGCGGTGAAGAAAAGCTTGAAGCAGGCGAATGCGGACTTCGGGGCCATTGCGCTGACCCAGAGTGACGACAAAAATACCTACAAGAACAACGGAGAACTTGGCTGGCTCTCGGAGAAGATTCTGCAGCCGGAGATCCGGGCCAAGGTCGTGGAACTAACCAAGAACGCCATTAGCGAACCGATTCGCATGAGCGACGGCTGGCATATTATGAAGCTCTTGGACGTCAAGGAATCCCGTCAAGCCTCGTTTGACGAAGTGCGTTCCCGCCTTGCCGAGCAACTCCGGCTGGAACGCTCGCGCTCCACGCGGCAGGCCTACCTGACGGACCTCATGAAAGGGCATCAGTTCTCGGTGAACGAACTCGCCGTTTCCGGTCTTCTTTCCAAGGCTCAAAAATAGAGATTCATGCGCGCGCCCGCCTGGCTGGTTAAAAATATCTTTCCGTCCGTCGCTGGTCTGGCGGCGCTCGGGGCCGTTGTCTCGTTGACGATGACAGCGGACGCGCGCGATATTTTGCGGTCCAACAGCAGTTCCTCTTCTTCCTCGTCAAGCAGTAGCAGTACCTCCACCAGCACAACCAATTCCACATCAGCCACAACCACCGCCACGGCGCAACGGGCCAAGGACGCCCTTTCCAAGGCGACCAAGGCGCTGCAAGCGTTGCGGACTGCCCAGGCAAGCGCAAGCGCCGCCGCAAGTTCAGCCTCGAGCAGCGTTCCCAATGGGCTGACTACCGGCGGTCTGGTAACGGATACGAGCTCGGGTTGGTCCGGGGCCAATACCCCAACGGAGACGACGAGTTCGGACGGAAGCGTGACGGTGACAGTGGTTCAAACCGCGCAGAACGCCATCCTCAACTGGAGCAGCTTTAACGTCGGAAAAAAGACCACGCTCTATTTTAACCAGACCGCAGGTGGCACCGACGTCAACGACTGGATCGTCTTCAATAAAGTCAACGATCCCTCGGGAGTTCCCTCGCAAATCCTTGGCTCCATTCAGGCGGAGGGGCAGGTTTACATCATCAACCACAACGGTATTATTTTTGGCGCGGGCTGCCAGGTGAACACCCATGCTTTGGTGGCCTCGGCCGTACCGATTAACGACAATTTGATCGAGTCGGGAATCCTGGATAATGAGGACTACGAATTTTTGTTCAATTACAAGGATGACGATGGCAACACCACCTCGTGCGGCGATGTCGTAGTTCAGGAGGGAGCGGTCATTTCATGTCCTACGACTTCGGATAACGTGGGGGGCAAGGTGATCCTGGTTGGCGCCAACGTTACCAATGCCGGAACTATTTCGACGCCGGATGGTCAGACAATCCTTGCCGCCGGGCTTCAAGTTGGGTTTACGGCCCATGACGAGGACGATTCCACGTTGCGCGGCTTGGATGTCTTTATTGGCGTAAGTACCGGAACCGCCGAAAATACGGAAACGGGGCTGATTTATGCTCCCCGGGCCAGTGTCATCATGGCGGGCTATGCGGTCAATCAGATGGGTGTGATCTATTGCACCACCTCGGTGTCGCTCAATGGCCGCATTGATCTCTTGGCCGATTACGGCTGCATTTCGCAATCGACGAGTTCCTCAACCGGCGTGGCGTTCCTTCCCCAGTCCACCGGAGTGGTTACATTGGGCGAAGATAGTGTGACGGCGATTGTTCCGGAGACCGATAGTACCTCCACGGAGGAAACTACAAGCCTTGCCTTGACTTCGATCATCAATATTCAGGGCCGTGTCATCTACATGGGCAAGGATGCGCTGATTTATGCCCCCGGGGCCGCCACCACAGGGTCGGCGGTCAATTTCAACGGGACGACGCTTACGGCAGGCGTGACGTTGCAGGCGGGTGAATGGTACTTATCCACCAGCTCATTTTCATCTCCGTACACTTCCACCTTTGAGACCTCTGGAGGGCAGGTCTATCTTGATGAAGGGGCGACTATTTATGTCGCGGGGTTAACTGACGTCAGCGCCTCGGTTTTGGAAAATATCGTCACCATCAGCAGCCTTACCAGCTCGGCACTGGCGGATTATGTCGTTCAACGCTATGGGGTATTGTACGGTGCCTCGATTACCTATGACGCCGCC
>DBTJ01000005.1 GCA_002306985.1 Verrucomicrobia bacterium UBA1319 | reverse complement strand
CGCCTGAACGTTGCACTGTCCAGTAATTAATATCTTAACATTAAAAGCTTCGAAACCCGCTTTCGGCGGGGGAAAAATAGTTCGTTTTTTTACTTGAGAGAAACGCGAAATAGGCCGATATATACGGGTGTAAGCGGCGTTTGGCGCGAGGGAACGAAGTGGTCGAGAGCGACCCCGGTCGCGCCCTGATCTTTGAAGCTATTTTAAATCGCAATTGAATTACCCTGCGATGTTCGTGTATCGAAACTCAAAGTCCTTGAACCGTAGTCTAGAATACTCGGGGCCTTAAAATTCGGCGGCCAATGGCATGCCTCCAAGCGAGGGAACCTGTATCCGCTGATCGCGCTCCACTTTGTTTCTGAATGTTCAAAGGAACAGTTCACACGGCATAGGCGGGGTTTTTTATTTCCAGCTAAAGTTAAGCACTTGGCAATCGCGGGCGCTATTGCACCGCAGCAAGGCCGTAAATTCCCGTCGATAGGAGCCCACCCGCGCGTCGACCGTCACTTCAAAAGTCGCGCTTCGCACATCCAGATAGCGGGTGCTAGGCTGGATGATCTGCCGGTTGATGCCCGGCACGTTGATTAATTCGCCCACGTTATGGAAAGGCGTATCGTCCTCATTACCTTCCACGCCATCCGGCCCGGCCCGCTGGCTCACGATCGCCTGCGCCGTGTTCGCATCGAACATGGGAATTAATTGCAGCACCTCCACCGGGGCGGTATTGATGTTAATGCGCGGCCCGGAGATGGGCGTAAACAGCTTGACCAGCCCGACGTCGCCCGCAAAGCGGTTAAGATCTTGCCCCAGGCCGCGGTCCCGGGGCGAGCGCCGACGGTCATCCACCTCGTGAACGACGTTGGTGCTGCCGGCCCCCCAATACATTTCCGGGGTAACTCCTTTGATGAGCAACAATTCGGACAAATCGTCGATGGGGCCGTTCTTGGCGAAATACGGCGGGTTCAGCCCTTCGTAATACTTCGATTCCGCGCCATTGACGCTCTGTTCATCGTCCGGGTCGCGCCAATCCAAGATACAGTCGATCACGGTGGAAGACTCCACCGGGTCCATGCCCATCAGATTCATGGCTTGGCGCAAGATCGTTTGGTCGGCCGTGTTGATGTTGAATTTGCGCTCTTGGTCCACGATTTTAATCGAAAAGACCCCGTGGCCCAGCTCGTTATTATCCAAGTGGATGTCTTGAAAAATATCGTTGGTAACCCCCGTGGCGCCCGCCCATTTTTGGTTGAGCGCATGATTTTTCTCCGTGGTGGCGAGTTGTTCGGCGACTAAATAGCGCGCCAACTCAACGCCGGAACGCCCGAGCCATTCCAATTCCGTCTCGCTGTCGTGATTGCCCGCCAGGCGCATCTCGACTTTCATGGAGTAGGCGAAGCCACCGGCCACCACCAAGAGCGCGAAGATCGCCACCATGGCGATAATCATGGCCACACCGCTTTGAGAATTTGCGCGCTGGATTTTCATGGCCGCGTCACCGTGACACCGTTCCTCCCGGATTTCTGAATTGGTTGGTCCCCGGGCCGGGCGGGCTCATTTGGAATTCGCGGGGAATGACAATGGCGGGCAACGACACCACGCGAGTGTAGACTTCCTGCGGCTGGGAACTGTACTTATTCCCGGCGCCAATCCCCAGGGAAACCCGCACTAATTTGGGAAGCGCGTTGGTATTGTCCCAATCCATGAGCCACTTCGTCTCTTTCGCGTCCCAAAACTCCATGGAGAAAAGGCTGACGTTTTTGGCCAGGACGATGGGAAAAGGTTTTTGCTCCGGGCTGTCGACCGCCAGGTAAGGCATTTGATACATTACCAATTGGTTGCCTTCATTGCCGCGCTCAACCGTGAAGGTGACCCGGCGCACGGTTTGCTCGCCAAACAAGCCCGCGTCCAGAAACGAGGCGGGCAGGCGCGAAACGAAGCTCACGTTGGAGTAATCGCCGCTCGTATCAGCCTCGAACGCGTAAAACCGAAAATTGGCGCCAAACATTTCCACCGTCAGCAATGAATCGATAATGGCGCGAATCGCCACCCGGGTCCGCTGCACCTGAACCGCGGTATCATGGCCGACTTTCGCCGCCCGGTTCACGGCCGTCCAACTGCTGTACACCGCCGACAACAAAAAGGTCAGCAGAAACATCGCCACCATGATTTCGATCAGCGTGAACGCCCGGTCCCGGCGGGCGAAACGCCTACTGAAATCCCGCGCGCGCAAACGAATCATGGCTGTCCTCCTGGCAGCGAGGAACGCCGGCCGGCACTGGCATTGGCGCTTTTGGATTCGGGCCGGAACAAGTACACGCTCATGAGCGTTTCATTATCCGGGCCGCCGCCATTGCGGGAGACGCTAAAATCCACGCGGAACAATCCGCCCGTGGACACCATGTAAATATCCCGGCTCCAGTTGTACCCCGGGTACATATCGCCAAAGTCGCCCGAAGCGAACCCCTCCTCCACCTTGTTGGTGAGCATCAATTCGGCGGCCAGGCTGCTGGCGTCGACGCTGTTGGGTTGCAAGAGCCGGGCGGACCTCAAGTTCTGGTTCACCAATTCGAGCACGGCGAACATCGTCATGCAAAAGATCCCCATGGCAATCATCACCTCCAGCAAAGTGAAGGCATGCGTCTGGCGCGATGGCGTCATCGAATCACCTCCACATCCGCCAAGCCGGTGATGATGTCCAGCGAGATCTTGCGGAACGCCTGGGCCCGGGGCCATTGCAGCACGATGGTAAATTCATCGCTGGTGCCATTGGGGAAAAAGCGCACCCGAGCCGAATCCTCATCCTTGAGTTCTTGAAAATTCACGCTGAGCATCTCCAGCACCAGCTCATCGGAATACTGACGGGAAAAATTCGGGGGCGGCGCGTGGCCGCGCCCTCCGTCAGCCACCAAACCGGAGTCCGCGTCGAGTGACGCCATGCCGATATGAAAGGAATTCTCGCGCGGCGCAAAGATCAGCTCGGTCGGATAACCGCTGATAATGGCGTGAGCGCGCGCCTCGGCGCAGGCTTCGAAAAGATCGCTCACGGCCTGTCGCATGGGGTCTTTTTTGAGCATGCTAAAGGCCAGCGGCACCCCCATGCACATGATCATCGCGGCGATGCCGATCACGATCATGATCTCGATCAAAGTGAACGCGCGCCATGTCCGGACGCCACGATGGAGCGAGAGTTTCATCGGGCGATGCTCGAGGTGATGGAGAACATAGCCGAAAGAACGCTGAAAAGCAGGAATCCCACGCCAATCGCCATGACGATGATGAGGGTCGGTTCGATCAAATTGGTCATGACCCGCAAAGCGGTGTTCAGCTCGTTTTCATACGTTTCCGCGACGCTCTTGAGCGCGCCGGGCACGTCGCCGGTCTCCTCGCCAATCTTGACTAAGTCGATCATCAACCGGGGAAAAAGTTGGCTGCGCGCCAAGGGCTGCGCGATAGTTTTGCCGTCGGTGACATCTTCGCGCGTTTTGGCGATCGCCTCGCGCATGATGCGGTTGGGGATGATTTGCTCGGTGATCTTCAAGGCGTTGAGCACCGGCACGCCGTTAATGAGCAAGGTGGACAAGGTGCGGGAAAATTGCGCGAACAAATTCAAGCGCACCACTTTGCCGATGACGGGCACATTCATTTTCCAATGATCGATGGTCCGCTTGCCTTGCTCGGAAGATTGGAACCGTTTGAAAAGGATGAAAACGACCGCCAGCATCAACAAGAGGAGCCACCAATAATCCCGGAACATATTGCTGATCGAGATGAGCAACTGGGTGGAGGGCGGCAGGGGCACTTTAAAACCATCGAAAATGGTCATGAATTTCGGCAACATGAAACTCATGAAAAAGATTACGATTACCACCCCCACGCACGCCACGATAGCGGGATAAATCATGGCGGAGGAAAATTTCGATTGCACCTCGGCAAAGCGCTCGTAATGCGCGGCCAAACGGCGCAGCACGTCCTCCAAGGCGCCGCTCTGCTCGCCCGCCTTGACCATGTTTATGTATAACTCGGAAAAGATATGGGGCTGCTTGGCCATGGCGTCGGAAAGGCCTTTGCCTTCCATGACATCCTGGCGGAGCTGTCGGCTAACTTCGGGCGGTACGCCCTTGGAATCCAAGTGGGACATGCTTTGCAGAGCCACCGTCAGCGGCATGCCCGAATGGAGCAAATTAGCCAGCTGTAGCGTAAACGTCGCCAGCTCCTGCAATTTGGGTTTGCGCTTGCGCTGAAGCAATTCGCGAATCGCCGGAGGCAGGAGCGATTGGACGTTGGTCCCCGCGCTTTCGGCGGAAGCCGCGGCGGCGGCGGCCCGGTCGGCCTTTGGCCCGGCGCTCTTGCCCGAGTCAACCAGCATGGGGAAAAGCCCCTGCTTATCGATCAACGCCAAGGCGGTGGCTCGGTCCGGCGCGTCAAGCGTCCCCTGGACCATTTCTCCGGAACGCCGGCGCGCTTTATATGCAAATTGCGGCATACGCTAAGACTATTCAAAACCGGAGCGCGTGAAAAGTTGCCTTTTCCCAGCGGCCAAGCTCCCCGATCCACCCTTAGGCTATAACTGGTTTAGCCAAGCCCTCATTCATACTACCTCGACGATACCCCAAAAGGTCCAAGGTCACATGCTGATAACCGGCCTTTTTGATAGCTTGGGCAGCGCGAACGTTCATTCCATCGGCGAGGAATTTGCCCCATTCGGCCGGGCCGACCTCAATCCGGGCCAAGTGGCCGTGTTTGAGCTCATGATGGCGTACCCGCACCTCGCGAAAGCCCAGGTCACGCAACCCATTCTCGGCGGTTTCGATCATCGCCAATTTGGCCGGGGTAACCTCTTCGCCATAAGGAATTCGCGAACTCAGGCAGGCCATCTGCGGTTTGTCGGCCGTCGGCAAGCCTAAGGCGGCGGAAAACTGGCGGATTTCCTCCTTCGTGATGCCGATTTCCTTGAGCGGCGCCCGCACTTGCAGCTCGGCGGCGGCCCGCGCCCCGGGGCGGAAATCGCCCACATCGCTGGCGTTTTCACCGTACAAAATGGCGGCTGCCCCCGCCTCCCGAGCCAAGGGTATCAACTCTTTAAACAGCTCCTGCTTGCAGAAATAACAGCGATTCTCCGGATTGGCTACGTACTGGGGGTTTTCAAACTCGCCGGTCCGCACCACCCGCACCGGGAAATGCCACTGCTCGGCGATCGCCAAGGCCTCTTCCAACTCCCGCCGCGGCAGGCTGGGCGTGTCACCAATGACCGCCAAAGCCTTGTCTTCCAGGGTCTGATGGGCGACGTAGGCCAGGAATACGGAATCCACCCCTCCGGAATAAGCCACCAGGCAAGAACCCAGGTTCCGCAGCCACTCGCGCAGTTGATCCAGCTTGTTCAACGACATGACGATAAAATGCCATTGCGCCGCCGGCTTGTCGAGGAGCGAACCGTCCCCTTCCCGGGCTTGGGGGAACCTATACCTCACTATCACTAACCCTGTAGATATTAAAAACTCAAGTCCATACTTTGAGGATTACTTATGGAAAACCCTCACGTATTTCTGAAATCTGCCGATATAATCCTGGGGATATTATGTGTGGGTTTCCAAACATCATATCAGCGTTCGAAATACGGCTACCATGTCGGGACTGCGAAAGTCGGCATGGTTTTGCCGGGGTTTTTTATTTCAAAAACGCACCCGCACCTATCGTACTACCTTGGCTGTTTCTAAAACCATCAGCTCATTCACCCTATGAAATTAAGTCTGCGCAATAGAATTCTGTTCCCTGTATTACTGGTCGTAACCCTAGCTGTGGCGTTACTAAGTTGGAGTTCCTACCGGAACGCTCGCAATGCGCTCGTCGATAACCTTAGCCTACAAATGAAGCAGTTGGCGGAGAATTCCGCCTCCGACATCGAAGAATGGATCAACAACCGCAAGCTGGACCTGGAACTGCTAGCCGGGGAGAAAAACCTGGTTCAAAGCGCAAAAAACACCCCGGAAACCGCCGCGCTACGCCTGGAAACCAGCGCCGAGCTGGTGCGCACGGTCAAAACGTATGGTTGTTATGATCGCATCAATTTGGTGAATGATAAGGGCGTGGCGATCGCCTCTTCGGACGCGCAAACCGTGGGCAAATTGGATGTTTCCGACCGCTCCTATTACAAAGAGGCCATGACTGGTAAAAGCGTCATTTCCGACGTCGTCCTCAGCAAAACCACCGGCACCCCCGTGTTCATGATTGCGGTGCCGGTCCGGGACGCCAACCGAGTGTCCGGAGTGCTGTTCGGAGCGATTGGCATGGAAAACTTCAAACGCCTGTTCATCGATTCGACCAAGGTGCTCGAAACCGGTTACCTCGCCATGTATGATCCCCAAGGCATCGTGATCGCCCATCCGGATTCGACCAAAATTATGAAATTGGATTTGTCCAAATTCGAATGGGGCAAAAAAATTCTGAGTCTCAAGAACGGGATCGTCAATTTTTCCCTGAACGGCCAGGACAAGATTGCCGTGTTTAACACCAGCAAAACCCTGGGCTGGGGCGTTACCGTAAACATCACCCGCGCCGAATTGCTGGCGCCCGTGCGGAAAATCGCGCTAAACAGCCTCTACTTTTGCCTGGTGGCGATAGCCTTGACCGCCGTGGTGGTTTATTATGTGACCCGTTCCATCGTCACCCCCGTCAACCGGATGGTCACCGCCTTGCGGGAAAGCGCCAGCCAGGTGTCCGAAGGCGCGGGCCAAATCTCCTCCGCCAGCCAAAGCCTGGCTTCCGGCGCGAGCGAACAGGCCGCCTCGCTGGAGGAAACCACGTCCGCTCTCGAGGAGATGGCCGGCATGACCCGCAACAACGCCGATAGCGCCAATACCGCCAAGGATTTGTCCAACCAAACTCGCCAGGCCGCCGAACACGGCGAAGCGGACATGAAGCAAATGGCCGCCGCGATGGACGCCATTAAAGGCTCCAGCGACGACATCGCCAAGATCATCAAAACCATCGATGAAATCGCCTT
>DBTJ01000177.1:1178-9366 GCA_002306985.1 Verrucomicrobia bacterium UBA1319 | reverse complement strand
CGGAGTAGACCGCTTCCAGTCGCGACCGAGTGGGCGCGGGGCCGGTGGCTTTGAGGATGCGCTGGGCCAGGCAACCCTCGGTCAAAATGATCCGCAGGGGATCCAGTTCCTTGTCCGCCGGGTTCATCAGGGATAATTGCGCCAGCACGCTTTGCCAGACGTCGCGTAACGAGAGCTTGGATTGACCTGGAAAACCCAGCGCGGATAAATATTGCGGGTTGTCGATCACCGCCGCGCCGCCTTCACGAATCGCGGCGTTCAGCGCGGGCTCCAGGATGTCCGTAGCGATGGTTTGCTGTTCCCTGTAACTAACCCAACGTTCGGCGACGATGGCTTGCAACCAGGTGGTGACGGCTTTGGCGATGGCCAGATCAGCGAGGGGCGCCTCCTGGATATCCAGCAGGCGGATTTCGATGGCGTCGCGCTCGAAACGCGCGATCGCGCCGCGGGCATTGAGCCATTCATCCCGCAAAGTGCCCTCCGGATCGAAAGGGGCAATCTCGCGGTACATCCGTTGGAGGATTTGTTCGCGGTAATCCTCGGGTGTAAACACCGGCTCGGGAATAACCCGGCCGGTGATGGACGGGATGCGGCGGCAATTCGCGCGGTAAGCGGCTAGCCGGTTATCAAGCGTGCCGGTGGGCCGTCCATCCTGAATTGGCGAGCTGGCCGCCAAGGCGGGCAGCAAAGGCAACACGAGGCGGATGGCGGCGTGCAACCGGCCGAACTCCTCGCCATTGGCAAAGGGCAGGTTCAAATGCATGCTTTGCAGATTGGACCAGCCATGGCCCTGGCAATTGAACACCCGATTGAACGCCTGGTAGACCGGGCTGTTATCGTGCGGCCATAACCGGGTTTCCCGGCGCGGGTCCATCCACGGATGCATGGCGGTAGGCATCAAACAGCCCCCGTGCGCGGCGAGTATTGCGTTCAACAAGCCAACGTCCCGCGCCGCCTGGCTGGCAATGCCGTTTAACGATGGCGCCGGAGATTTGGTTTTTAGTTCGATGACATGCAGGACCAGTTCATTGGACCAGCCCAAGTCGCCCCGCTCGGAATCCGACGCCCATTCGCCGGAATCCGCGCGCAGGAGTAAATCAGAAATGGGGAGCACGGAATGGGTCCGCGCGTCCACGATCATGTATTCGAGTTCGACCCCGAAAATGCTGAACAGCGAGGCAGGCATCGGGCTGGCGCTCACGCGGGAATACCTTGGCGGCGACGTTCCAGGCGGGTCAGGAATACTTCCATCACCCGGCGATACAGTTCGTCCTTTAGCAGGGCGTCTTCAAATCCCGACTGGATCGTGGGGTTGTCATTTACTTCGATCACATGACACAGGCGGTTGACTTGTTTCAAATCGACGCCATAGAGGCCGTCGCCAATCAAATTAGCCGCCTTGAGCGCGGTGCGCATGACCATGGTGGGCACCAATTCCACGGGCACCGACTGAACGCGCCCGAAATCCTCCTCGTTTTTTTCATCGCGGTGGATGATTTGCCAGTGCTTGGACGCCATGAAATATTTGCAGGCGAACAAGGGCTTGCGATCGAGAATGCAAATGCGCCAATCGAAGCGTGTCGGCAAGAACTCTTGGGCGATGACCAGTTCGGAATGTTCCAGCATCGCCTCGACGCGGGGGCGTACTTCGCTGGCTTCCTCGATCTTAACGACGCCCTGGGAGAAGGAGCTATCCGGCTGTTTTAGGACAAACGGCAGGCCGAGCTGCGGGACGATGTAATCGATATTGTCCTTATGCACGATCAAGGTTTTGGGCGTGCGCACTTTATAATGGTCCAGCAATTCCGCCAAATATACCTTGTTGGTGCATTTGAGAATCGACTCCGGATCGTCGATGACCACCAGCCCTTCCTCCACCCCGCGCCGGGAAAACCGGTAGGTATGATGGTTCACGCTGGTGGTTTCGCGAATGAACAACGCGTCGAATTCCGCCACCCGCCCGAAGTCATCTTTGTCGATCACTTCAGTTTCGATACCTAAGGAAGCGGCCGCTTTGACGAATTTCTTGATCGCCGGGTCATCCGATGCCCAGTTCTTGCCGGTGGTATCCGCCAAAATGGCCAGCTCATACCGACCGACGGTGCGGGGTTGGACGGAGAACCGATGGGACCCGAAAAACTCCGCCGCTTCCTGTTTTACAAAGGGTTGATGCTGATCGGGTATCTCCATGGCGGAAATCGGCCCAATGCCGCGCAATTCCCAGTGGCCGTTCCGGATAAATTGCGCGCGCAAGAAAGGCGCTTGGAACATGCGAAATAACTGCGTGCTCAGCTTGTCGTATTTCCGGGCCACGTTTTTCCCGAAATAAATGCTCAAGGTGAACTTGGAGGAGCGAATATCGGCCAGACTATGTTGGATCAATTCCTCGATGTCATCGGACATAAGCCTCACAATCGAAGGCGATTTCATGTCCTGAATCGTGGTGATATTGGGAAAAGGCTTATGGCCGCGGGCGACTGCCAACAAGGAGACGTAGTAGCCGGTGCTCTGGTATCGGTACGATCGGCAGCAATTGAAAACTTTGGCGCCGTGCAAGTTGGCGTAATGGGGGTCGGCTAAATACGAACGAGCGGAAATAACCGTCGCACCCGGAACCGTCAACGGCCATTCCTCAGGATCATTAACCACGATTAAAATAGGCATGCGCATTCTCGATCAAGCATTAGAAATTTGGAAAAGAGCGACCATATGGATGTTTTAAAACACCCCACTTGGATTCCGCTAATTAGTTCCGAGAAGGAGAGACAAGACTCAGACAAACGCCCATTCCATACAAGGCGCCATTTAAGAAGTTGCGAAGCGAAAAAGAAGCCTGGCCCCGCAACGCTATATCTTGCTGCGAGAATCGGTTCCGATCAGTTATTGCATTCATATTTCATGGCATGCTGCCTGGGGCAGATACCACTGATTCCAAATTTTTTACCCTAAAATAGGGATCGACGCAACAGCCTTTTTTGAGGCGAGTCGAACCACCAATGCGGATGGCCGGGGAAGTATTTGAGCGGGAAGGCTCTGTTTGCGGGTTCCATGGGCCGGATTATATTTGGCCATGAGGGTATTTATGGCGGGCGCAACCGGGTTTGTGGGACAGGCAATTGGCGATCAATTGCGGCAAGAGGGCCATGAATTAACGGTGTTAGCCCGCCATCCTGAGGCGCCGCACACTCGGGAGATACTTCGCCGATGGTCGGCTCGAATAATCGAGGGGGATATCACCCAAGAGGGTCCCTGGATCAAACAGCTTTCAGGCATGGCTGCCGCCGTGTGCGCGGTGGGTATAATAAGCGAATGTGGCACAGTTACTTATGAGAATGTTCATGAGGTGGGAACCCGACGGCTTTTGACCGCCTTGCGCTTGCATCAAGTGCCGCGATTGATCCATATCAGCGCTTTGGGTACCCGGCCACAGGGGGGCTCGCGCTATCATCGCACTAAATGGCAAGCGGAAGAAATGATCCGGCAAAGCGGCCTGGATTACACCATTTTGCGTCCCTCCGTTATCTATGGACCGCGTGACCATTTCGTGAACCTGTTTGCCAAGATGAGCCGATTTTCCCCGGTGTTGCCCGTGATTGGCGATGGGAATGGAAAGCTTCAACCGGTTTCGGTGGAATTAGTTGCAGCCTGTGTTTCAGCCGCGCTGCGATCCCCGTCAGCGATTGGCCAAACAGTGGATCTCTGCGGGCCTGAAGCCATGACGTTTCGAACAATGTTAGGCCACATTATGTTCGGGTTGAAGCGCAAGCGCTGGTGTTTGTATCTGCCATTGCCGCTGGCGAGGTCCTTGGCAGCTTTGCTCGAGTGGTTTTGCCCCACTTTTTTGCATCGCGCCCCCCCGCTAAATCGCGATCAGATCATTATGTTGCAGGAAGATAACGTGGGGAATCCCCGTGTGGCCCAAGCATTATTTGGGTGCGCGGATGGTCCGTTTGCGACCGGGATCGCGCCCTTTTTGGGTCGTAAATAACCCGGTTGGACGCGCGCTTTTCGGTGCAAGTTAACGGTTGTGGCTTAAGGCTTTTTATTCTCTGTCGATACTCTTGATGAAACGGTGTGCCTCGAATAAAGGCGCGCGGATTTCGATGGGGCAAGGAGGCAGCCCGCGATTTACAACGACGCAGGGTTCGAAATTCATCAAAATGAACGATAACATTCGCTGGCAAGCAGGTTTACGACTATGGGTAAGTTAATTTGGATCGACAGCTATGCCACGAAAAACCAAGACCTGGATGTGCAACATCGCCGGATCATTGATTTGATCAATGAATTGGACGGCGTGCTGCGTCATAAAAAACGCGCCGATGACCTGGAAAATCTTCTGGCTGCGCTGGTAGGATTCACCCAGATCCATTTTACCCAGGAGGAACAATGGCTGGCTAGCCAAGGGGACCCGCGTTTTGAACTTATGCAAGCGGATCGTGCGCGTTTTCTGAAGTTGATGGGCCCCATTCAACACTGGCACCAAACTGAGCTGAATTCCCGTCGGCTCGATCGGCTCCAATCTCTAGTTCATTGGTTTCTGCAACATGTTGAATATACAAGTGATGGGAGTGCTCGGCGGAACGCTCAAGCACTTACTAAATGATGGCCTGCGAGCGGGAAAAGTCGCTGGTTCAATAGCTGTTAACGTTATCCTTGGGAGCGTGATATTCGATGGGACGAAAAGTATTTATGGGAACCAACGGAGCTTGGCCCTAATTGTGCTATATCAACCTTGCGGGTGTTTATTTTCACCCCCCCCATGGGCGTTATAGAGTTGTCAGCCAACACCCTCAGGGTATTTTCTAAGGCCGTTGTTCACGTGCCGAACAACTAAATTGTAAAATGACCACCGAAGAGACAGCGGATGTTTTGTGGGAGGATGCCGAAGCGTATACTCGAAAGGCCTTGCCTTATTTGTGGCCTGGCGCGGACGATTCGGAAACGGCCGCCCATACTTTAGAGGTGTCGCGCATCCGCTTGATGATTGGTTTCCTCTTTCCGCAACTGGCTGATTGGCAGCGTAATTTGATCGAAGTGCTGTATTGGCAGCGCCAGATCTTGAAGTGCAATTTTCAAATCGACCGAAGTTGGGTTGAACCGGCTCAGCGCAAAGACATCGAACGCCTGACCATGGAGAATGAGCAAGCGTACATGTCGATTGTGACCACGGTTAAGGATAAGATCGATTATTCCAAGCTCACCTCAGTGCAAAAGGAACTCTTTCGCCGGGAGTTTTTTGAAGTCCAAGCGCCTTCGACGGCAGGCTGAATAAAAAAAGACAGCTAGGTTATTTCGCGGGCAAATAGCCTATGCCAGCGAGGATCTCGCGCGCCAAATCGGGTTTGTTCATCGGTTCGAGATGAATCCCGTCAGCTCCATTGGCGATTAAATCCTGGATTTGCCGTACCGCGTATTCGACCCCGGCCTTGCGCATATCGTCCGGCGAATCATTGTATTTTTCGACGATTAACAGCAGTTCCGCCGGCATGGAAGCCCCGCACAGGGTGAGGATGCGCTTGATCTGCTTGGCGTTGCAGACGGGCATGATGCCCGGAACAATGGGGCAGCGAATACCCATGGCGCGCACCGTTTCCAAAAACTGGTAGAACACGCGGTTATCGTAAAATAACTGCGTGATAAGCACATCGACCCCGGCATCCACTTTGGCTTGCAAGTTTTTCCAGTCGGTGGAAATGCGCGGGCAGGCTCGATGGCCTTCGGGATACGCGGCGGCGGCGACGCCGAAGTTGTTGCTCCGGCGAATATGCCGGATTAAATCGATGGCATAACGGAATTCGCCACGGTTGAAATCGAAATCCGGCTGCCCTTGCGGCGGGTCTCCGCGCAATGCGAGCACGTTTTCCACCCCGGCGGTCTTGAGTTCCGCTAGCAATTGGTTGATATCGGTCATGGTATGCCCGACGCAAGTCAGATGCGCCATGGCTTCCAGACCAAATGCTTGTTTGATTTTAGAGGCGATCTCGACCGTTCGCCCCTTTTGCGAGCCGCCCGCGCCATAGGTCACGCTGATGAACGACGGGTGTAAATCCCGCAATTGCTCGATGGTGTCGAACACCGTCTGGATGGGCGTTTCAGGCTTGGGCGGAAAAATCTCGAACGAAAGCGTTAAGCCCCGCTTTTTATACATTTCGGCTAGTTTCATGCTTTTAAAAAGTCCCGTGCGTCGAGCGATTTAACAATCTATGTACCAGCGCCATACTCGCCCGGATCAAGCTTTCCGTCAATCCTGGCGCCGCGCTCTGGAATAGCAGATCGGCCGTTTTGGCCGCTGTTCCCCGCGTTGACACCCTTACCCCAGGCTGATAGGTTCCGCATCCTAATAAAATGGAATATAAGAATACATTGAATTTGCCCAAGACCGATTTCGCGATGAAGGCGGACTTGGTGGCGCGCGAGCCTAAACGGCTCGAGCAATGGCAGAAAAGCGGGCTTTATCGTCAAATCCAGGAGCGGCGGGCGGGCGCGGAGACTTTTATTTTGCACGATGGGCCCCCCTTCGCCAATGGCGATGTGCATATTGGCACGGCGCTCAATAAGATTCTTAAGGACATCATTATCCGCTACCAGACGTTGCGCGGGCGCAACGCGCCGTACGTGCCGGGTTGGGATTGCCACGGCCTGCCCATCGAATTCAAGGTCGTGCAAGAAATGCGCAAGCACGGGGCGGCGGCGGAAGCGAGCCCGGCGGCGATTCGCAAAGAATGCGAAGCCTACGCGCGCAAGTTTATCGATTTACAGCGCCGCCAATTCCAGCGCCTGGGCGTTTTGGGCGAATGGGAAAATCCCTATCTCACCCTGACGCCGCAGTATGAGGCCGACGAGTTGCGTATGTTCGCCGATATCGTCGCTCAGGGCTTTGTCTATCGCGGCAAAAAGCCGGTGTATTGGAGCATCCCGTGCCGCACCGCGCTGGCGGAAGCCGAGGTCGAATACAAAGACCACGTGAGCACCAGCGTCTTCGTCAAATTCCCCTTGGTCGGCCATCCGGGCACGTTTGTGGTGATTTGGACCACCACGCCTTGGACCTTGCCGGCCAACCTGGCGATCGCGTTCAATTCCACCCTCGATTACACGGTGGTGCATCACCAGGAGGAGAGTTACCTCGTGGCGGTGCCGCTGTTGAGCAGCGTGGCCGAGAAATGCGGTTGGGATGGGTATCAAATCATGCGTAGCGTTCCGGGCGCCCAATTGGCCGGAATGAAATGCCTGCATCCCTTTATCGATCGTGAGTCGCCTTTGCTGGCGGGCGACGCCTTCGTGGAGAGCGGCACGGGGAGCGGCTTTGTTCATATCGCGCCCGGGCACGGTATGGAGGATTATCAGCTGGGCTTGCAGTCCGGACTGCCGGTTTATTCACCGGTGGACGATAATGGCTGCCTTTGCCACACCGGCGATTTGCCCGCCGATAAGCAAATGCCCGCCGAGTTGGTCGGTAAATCCATCTTGGAACGTCAGGGTAAAAGCGAAGCCAACGAAGCGGTGTTGGAAGTGCTCACGCGGCGCCAGGCGCTCCTGAGTAAAGAGAATTATACCCACAGTTACCCGCATTGTTGGCGCAGCAAGACACCCGTGATTTTCCGCGCCATGGACCAATGGTTCATCAAGGTGGATCACCAGCACTTTCGGGACCAGGCGCTGGCGGCCATCGCGCAAGTGAGCTGGGTGCCCGAATGGGGCCGCAACCGCATCGAAGGCGCCGTGAAATCGCGCCCGGATTGGTGTATCTCGCGCCAGCGTTCCTGGGGCGTGCCAATCCCCGCGTTTTACGATGCCCAAGGGCAACCGTTCCTGGATGCCCGCGTGGTGCGCGCCGCCGCCGATTTGTTCGAAAAACACGGCTCGAACGTGTGGTTTGAGAAATCATGCGCCGAGTTGTGGGCGCTCGTGAAACCGAAAGATTGGACCGGCGCCGATCCCGCCGCCAAATCCACGGATACTCTGGACGTGTGGATCGATTCCGGGTCTTCCTCCCGCGCGGTGTTGCAGCGCCGCCCCGAATTGCGCCATCCGGGCACCGGGGTGGCGGCCTGGCAAGCCGATATGTACTTGGAAGGTAGCGACCAGCACCGGGGCTGGTTCCAAAGCTCGCTGCTGCTCTCCCTCGCCGGCAATGGCGCGCCGCCTTATAAAACCGTGCTAACCCACGGCTTCATGGTGGACGCCG
>DBTJ01000177.1:0-809 GCA_002306985.1 Verrucomicrobia bacterium UBA1319 | reverse complement strand
GGGTCGCCTCGCAGGATTACCGCAATGACATCGTCGTCAGCGATGAACGCATCAACAAGGTTAGCGAAACCTATCGCGTGATCCGCAATTCGTTGCGCTACCAGCTCTCGAATCTCTACGATTTTGATCCCGCTCAAAACGCGGTGGCCGATGATAAGCTCACGCCGCTGGACCGCTGGATTTTGGAGGCTTACTCCGAATTGGAGCGGGAAGTGCTCGCGGCGTACGAGGCCAGCGAATTTCATGTGGTTTATCAAAAGGCCAGCCAGTTCATCGCGGTGGAGTTGTCGGCGATGTATCACGACGCCGTGAAAGACCGTCTCTATACCGACGCGGCCAATTCGTCGCGCCGCCGCGCCACGCAGACGGTGCTGTACCGATTGGTCACCGGCTTATGCCGGATGCTCTCGCCGATTTTGGCCTATACCGCCGATGAAGCCTGGGAATTCATTCCGGGCAACCACGCGGGGGCTTCGGTGCATGCCACCGATTGGCGTCCGATCGGGTTCTCGCGGCCCGCCGCTGAGCGCGCCCGCTGGCAGGTGCTGGTCGGGGTGCGTGCGCAAGCATTGCCTGAGTTGGAAAAAGCGCGCCAAGCCAAGACCATCGGCAAAGCCCTCGAAGCTAGGTTGAATTTGACCGGCCCGCAGGACCAGCTTCCGGCCAATGCGGCGGAAATCGAGGCGTTGCGCGAATTGCTGAATGTTTCCCAATTGGACGTGCGGAGTGTTGAGGGGGAAAATATTCAAGCGGCCGTGGTGCCCGCCGCCGGTGTGAAGTGCGAACGGTGCTGGTGGCGTGCGCGCACC
>DBTJ01000201.1:2532-2785 GCA_002306985.1 Verrucomicrobia bacterium UBA1319 | reverse complement strand
CGTTGGCGTCCACACCGCCGGAGAGAATTTTGCCCGAATGCGGCTGCACCGTATTGTAAGCGCGCGCCAAGCGGGTGATCGAATCGAGCAGGATCACCACGTCGCGTTTGTGCTCCACCATTCGTTTGGCCTTTTCGATCACCATTTCGGCCACTTGAATATGCCGTTCGGGCGGTTCATCGAACGTGGAGCTGATGACTTCCGCCGGTTTACAAGAACGTTCCATGTCCGTGACTTCCTCCGGCCGCTCGTC
>DBTJ01000201.1:0-2247 GCA_002306985.1 Verrucomicrobia bacterium UBA1319 | reverse complement strand
TCCGGCCGCTCGTCGATGAGCAGGATGAAGAGGTAGGATTCCGGATTGTTCTTGAGGATGGCGTTGGCCAATTTCTGCATCAACACCGTTTTGCCCGTGCGCGGGGGCGCCACGATCAAGCCGCGCGTGCCTTTGCCGATCGGGCATACCAGGTCCAAAACGCGGGTCGAAAGCTCGTCCGCCGCCGTTTCGAGCAGGAACCGTTTATTGGGGAACAACGGCGTCAGATTGTCGAAATGCGTCTTATCCTTGGCTTTGTCCGGATCTTCCTTGTCCACCGCCTCGATTTTAAGCAAAGCGAAAAAGCGCTCTTTTTCCTTGGGCGGACGAATTTGGCCGGCCACCAGATTGCCGGTCTGCAAATTGAACCGCCGGATTTGCGACGGGGAAACGTAAATATCCTCCGGACACGGCAGATAATTGAAACTCTGCGAACGCAAAAATCCGAAGCCGTCGGGCAGCACTTCCAAAACGCCTTCGGCGAACATGATGCCGTTGCGCTCGGCGTTGCGCTGCAAAACCTGGAAGATAACTTCGTGTTTTTTTAAGGTCCCGAAGTTCTCGATGTTGAAATCTTTGGCGATCACGCTCAACTCCAGCATGGTCATCGCTTGGAGCTGCGTGATGTTGATCGCGTTGGCCTTGGCTTCCGGCGTGGGCGTGGGCAGATTCTCCGGTTCCTCTTCGTCGGCGGGCAGTTCCTCTTTAGGAATCGGCGGTTGAACGGGGGCGGGGGAAGCGGTGATGCGAGGCTCCTCCTCCTCGTCGATCAAGGGTAGCGTGCCTTGGCGCGATTGCGGGGCGTTGGAGCGCTCGGCCGAAGGAGCGGTTTTCGCCGGTCGGCGTCCCCCTCCGCGAGGGCGGGGGGCCGGGGTTTCTCGGGGCGGCGGCGGTTGCGGGGCGGATAAATCGTCCCGCTCGACCACGGGCTCCGCGGCGGGAGCCGGAGCTTGCTCGGCCTTCTTGGGGCGGGCGGGCAATTTCGGGCGCGGACTGGTTTTCGAAATTCTAGGCATAAAATAAGTTAATCGGCGGGTGAAATCAGCGCGCGGCGGGTTTTATCGATGGCGGACCATTGTGAGTATCCGCCGTGTGCCACGGCAACCGGACTCTTCCGATCATGGAACCCTGCTATATTAATGGCTGGCTTTCAGTACGGCAAGGGAAACTTGGTGGTTAATTCCCGAACCCGCTGCCGGACCGATTGCGCGGTTTGCGGATTCTTGATGTCCAGCAGGACTTCGCTGATCATGTCGGCGATCGCGGCCATTTCGGCCTCTTTCATGCCGCGGGTGGTGACCGCCGGGCTGCCCAGGCGGATGCCGCTGGCTTGAAACGGCGAGCGCGTCTCGAACGGAATGGTGTTCTTGTTGACGGTGATGCCCGCGTGGTCCAGGGCGATCTGGCATTCTTTGCCCGTCACGCCGCGCGCCCCCACGTCGACCAGCATCAAGTGGTTGTCCGTCCCCCCGCTGACCAACCGGAAACCGTTGCGCCGCATGCCTTGGGCCAGCGATTTGGAATTGGCCAGAATTTGTTTTTGATACTCCTTGAAACTGGGTTGCATCGCTTCTTGGAAACAGACGGCTTTGCCGGCGATCACGTGTTCCAACGGCCCCCCTTGGATGCCGGGGAAGATGATGGAATCGATTTCCTTGGCGTATTTCTCGGCGCACAGAATCAAGCCGCCGCGCGGTCCGCGCAAGGTTTTGTGCGTGGTGGTCGTGACGAAATCCGCGTGGCCCACCGGGGTGGGATGCAGGCCCGCCGCCACCAAGCCGGCGATGTGCGCGATGTCCGCCAGCAAGTAGGCGCCGACCTCTTTGGCGATCTGGCCGAAACGCGCGAAATCGATGATGCGGGGATACGCGCTGGCGCCCACCGTGATCATCTTCGGCTTGTGTTCGCGCGCCAACCGGGCCAGGCCATCGTAATCGATGAGTTCGCTATCCTGGCTCACCCCGTAATGCGCCACTTCAAAGAATTTGCCGGAGAAATTGGCTTTATTGCCGTGCGTCAAATGGCCGCCATGGCTCAAATCCATGGTCAGGATTTTGTCGCCCGGTTTCAGAAACGCGAAGTACACGGCCATGTTCGTGGCGCTGCCGCAGTGCGGTTGCACGTTCGCGTGCTCGGCCCCGAAAAGTTGCTTGGCGCGGTCGATGGCCAACTCCTCGATCCTGTCCACGTTCTCGTTGCCGGCGTAATAGCGATGGCCGGGAAAGCCCTCGGCGTACTTGTCCGTGA
>DBTJ01000148.1:461-7066 GCA_002306985.1 Verrucomicrobia bacterium UBA1319 | reverse complement strand
CCGGTTACTTTGGCGTCACACACCCAAGCGCTGTGAGAACGCTGGCGATTATAGAAGACTTCGAGGTAATCGAAAATCTCGGATTGAGCCTGAAGCCGGGTGGCAAAGGCGCGGCGGAAAACCAATTCCCATTGGAGGGTGCTCCAGAAGCTTTCCTTGGCGGCGTTATCGTTGCCTTGGCGGCTCATGGAGGCGACCCGGCCGGCCTGGTCGAGTGCGCCCCGGTAATCGGCGCTGGCAGATTGAACCCCGCAATCAGAGTGAAAGAGCAGCCCTCGCGGGGGCTGGCGGTGGCGCACCGCCCTGTGGAGCGCGTTTACAACCAGTTCTGTATCGATGCGCGGACCCATAGCCCAGATTTTGCGGCGGTAAAGGTCCAGGATGCCCGCCAGGTAAAGCCAGCCAGTTCTGGACGGCTTCGCGTTTGGACGTTTCATCGAATTGTGCCCGCGGTTTATTAGCGTTTTCTTTGCTGGTTTTCAGGTTGCACTAGAGCCCGATTCTCCGTCCACCATTTCGAGGCAACCTCACTGATTCTACGAATACCGCCGGCTTGCTTTGGGCGGAGGTTTAGGCCATACTCACCTTGGGACGGGAAAAGCGGGCCTTCCGTTGACGAGAGGTCGCTTTAGGACTTAATCTTTTAATATCTACTTTATGCGCAATCAGTTCGAGAGTTTGCTCGCGGCCGCTCGGCAGGTTCCAAATCCGCCGGATTCATTGGTCAAAGCCATGAGGGAAGCGGAAAAGGTTTTGTCCCTTGGAACGAGAAGGCCCGAGTTCATCAAATTGAGCAAATCACTGGAAAAAGAGAATCCCGAGGCTACGATCGTTTTCAGGGAAGATGAATCGGGGCTGTATGTCTATACCGAGTTTCCGGGGTTGTTGTACAAATTGGCAGTGATACTGGGATGTCCCCCGGCGGAAACGCCCAAGTTTAGTGACGCTGAAGTTGAGGTGGGGACGCACTGGCAGGGAAAAGGAGTCGTCGACTCGCGCAATCTCGCCAATGAGATTATTCTGATTTCCGGCGAATTCTTCTGTAGTCAGTGGAAGATCAAGGAAATTCACCAGCTGGCCGCTCAGTGAGGAGATTAAAAAAGTAAACCGGCTGGGGCCTGAACTACCGATTGACGATGACAGCGACGAAGTGATCGAGGGGCGCGGCAACGGGGGTAATGGCGGCCACGGAGCCACCGCGTCCGCCGAACGCAAGCCTGATCCAAACCATCGCGCACTCTTCCAGTAAGACGCCCCGTCGCGCCCCGCCTGCGGCCATGTCGCCGGCCACAACGGCGCCTGCTACCAATGCCTCAACTTCGGCGAGAGGCTGGGTGCAGTTAGCGGCTTTTAATTTTTTATCCAGGGTGCCCATTCGGGCGGCACTAGAGGATAGGGTCGGTACCGCCGGATGATGTCTTCGTCGCTAAGGTCCGTGGAACTCAAATAAGAAGCGAACGCAAGAGATCGCAGCGCCCAGGAGTAAACAGCGATGCCGGATATGATAGTGGCCGTCGCGATAAGCGCGAATTGGGTCGTGCGTGTCATCCGATTGGCGAATGTACCGATCAACGAAGGGAATTAGTCGCGGTGGAAGTTGAATTTGTCGTTGAGTGATTCGGTTGGCTTGCGATTCCCGCGCTGCCTGGCTCAGTTTTGGCAATGTTTACAGCCAGGGCTTCAAGCAGTTTATTCATCGCTTCAGCGGGGAATTCGGCTGGCAGATCATACAAACTCACAACGCAAACGCCTTTCAATAGGCAAACGTCCGTGGTCCATCGATGAGCCGCGTCCCAGTGGATTACCGCTAACTCCATCGGACTCCGCGGACGCCCCATCCTGGATATTTGAAATGCCTTGCTTGCCTTTTCAGGGCTGGAATAGCGTAGAATTGTGATGACTAATGGACGTTTCAGCGTCTCACTGGTTAACGAATAGCGAGATAGCTCCAAAGGTTTGGTTTCAGGCATCCACCACTCTACCGCGTTCGGTGTTGACGTCGGCTGAATCACATATCCAGGAATCTCCATCCTCTTTGAGTCGCCAGCCAAGGCTATGGCCGATAAGGAGATGAAAACGGTCCAGAGTAGTGCTTTCATACCATCGCCTTACAATCAGTCTCACCGGCGCGGCGCGATCGACTTCCGAGTTGCGCCAAGGATTGAACGGCCGTGTTTAGTGTGGGCTGTAGGTTGTGCATCAAGACGCAAATGTCAATCGTCAATCAGAGCTTCAGTGCCGGATTTACCGCATCTGATTGCGCATCTTTGCAAGCTTTAACTTCGCGAGTCAATTTCCGAAACTGAATAAAAAGACAGACTATGACGAACAGATTGGTAAGGCCAAGAAACATCAGGAATTGACCATATTTCCAAGCCGGCATCGTAAAGGTGACATCTGGCCGCGAGTGACCCACCACCAAAATATATCCGCCCACCACGCTCGCCAGCAATGTCAGGATAAAACCCAGCAAGAAAATAGCTCTCAAATTCCTGCTCGTCTTCTGGAGGCGCGGCGAGGCAATCATAATTGAGTCCGATCATCGCCCAAAATCGAAAGGAGCACGCATATTGATGCGCTATTGCGATAGCGCTTGTCCACATCAGCAGTTTTCCAGTTAACACTAATTTAATCTGGGTTATTATGAGCGATATTCAGGCATAATCAAGCGATATTAACAGCGGCTGATCACAGTCTCGCCTTGAAAAGCGACGGTACGCTTGTGGCGTGGGGATCGATTCTTTACGGCGAGAGCCATGCGCCCGGCTGGGTGACCCACGCCAAAGCCATCGCGACGCGAAACAACCATGGTCTGGCCGTGTTAACGGATGGTTCGCTCATCACTTTGGGGCTTCTCATAGGAACAAGTCGGCAGCGTACCGTACGCGGCTCGAGCGGGGTCGTGGCGGTGGGACGCTATCACAGTGTGGTCTTAAATGCGGATGGTTCCGTCGTCGTCTGGGGCGCGGGGGGGAGGCTACCTTAAACGGCAATGGACGAATGTCAGCCAAGGCAACACGCCCGATGGCCTAGTAAAGGTAATCGCCATTTCCGCCTATGGTTCCGCAAAGCTTGGCCTTGTTTGACGGGCAAGCCTCCAACCAATCCCCCGTGCCCGCCAATTACAGCCTAGCCACGCGGCGCGCTCTGGCGGGCACGCTCAACCCAGCCAAACTGCTCCGCTTATGCACGGATGCGGAGGGCGATGCGCTCACCATCTCGGCCGTGAGCGCCGCCAGTTCCGCCGGGCAGACTGTGTCTCTCGCCGCCGGCGGATTTCGTGGGCCCCGACACGTTCACCTGTACGGTGGCTGGCACCCATGCGGGCTCCGACCAAGGCACCATCACGGTCACCGTTACCGCCGGCACGGGCCGAATGTCTTGGGCATCCTTCCCGATACCCCCACGGTCAACGTGCGTTTCGCGGGCGCCCCAAGCTTAACTTGCCCAATCGAGGCCGCGACCAACCGGCTGCACTGGACCCACCTTGGCCAAGCCACCGCCGGATCTAATGGGATCTTTTGAGTTCCTGGAGACGGACAAAAGCCAATATCCCAACCGCTATTATCGCGCCGCATGTTAATCCGCCCGCGCGTTAATATCAACACAAGGCCGCGGTGAACGATCGGTTTCACGGCGGCCTTTTCGCTTTCCCCAACCAGCCCGACCGATCGACAAAAAAGGGCCGTAAAACCCGCAAGTTCTACAGCCTTGACACATTTAAATCCAAGCGACTTCGATCAACGCGGCCATCAATATAACCGAACTGAATGAGCCGACAGGTTATAATGTACTATTGGCGGTTTTTCCAACGGGAAAAGGCCAACAGGCTCAGAACACCCATACCTTCAAGAATCGAAGGCGCGTCGGGCACTGAAGAAGCTGTATAGGATTGCACACTGAAATTATCGCAGGCAACACTAACGGCCTGATCATTAAAAACGCCGTTTTCGCTAAATATGCCAAACCCGATCTTAACCTCTCCCGAGGGAGCCGCAATTACGGCAATTTGAACCCATTGGTTATCTTGTCCCAAGTAATAGCCATAAACGCTATTCCCCACCCGGATCAATCTCAACGATCCCGCTTGAGCGGATACGGCGCTCAGACCTTCAATTCCCGTAGTATTACTACCCATCAAAATATGGTTTCCCGTCGAACCACTCCAACTTGCTGAATCGTTTGAGGAAAAACTAACCATCTGAATGGCGGCATTTTGGGATACCGTTCCGATTCCTAGAGAAAACCTTACCCCATTATTTTCCGGCCATACTAAAAACGAATAATCAACCGACACATCAAAATTACCCGCGTAAGTATCGATAGTAGTATAACTCGTACCAAACTGCGACAGTGGAGTGATGGCTGGATCGAAGGGATTCGGAGCCCCTTGTGAATCCGCCGGAATTACAAACTCCACCCGGCCGTTTTGCTCCGTAGCCGTTGGTCCGCCATAATGCGCATTGACCCACAAGTTAGTATCCGTGTAATTGTCATTAAAATTGTCACTAAAATAAGTAGCGGCATTGACAGCGCAATACGGCATAGCCAGCAAACCAACCAGCAACGCTTTACTCACACCAGCATTCGATCTACTCACATCCATATTTTCCCCCATAGGTTTTGTTTCATTTTGGGTTACTCGCCCCGCGCATATTGAAGCTTCCGCCGGAGTTAAACCAGGCCACCTCAACATACAGCTCGATCCTACTCCCTTGAATAGAAATTAGTCAACCTTGATACCGCAGTCTATTCGAATATGCTTAGCAAGCAAAACCCGGCAGACGAACGAGCCGTCAGTTCCACCCTCACCGCATGCGCCGCATTTGGCGGCGAGCGAAATAGGGGTCCACGCGCGTGAGAATGAAATACGACCACGCCTCTTTTAAATACGTCCACACCGAGCGGTTGGCGCGCCATTCGCGGAGCTCGACTCGCCGACTATGGCGCTTGGATTGCTCGAAGAACTCGGCCGCTTCGGTCGCGATCTCCAGGCTATCCATCCGCAGCATCAATTCATAGTTGATATTCAAACTGCGGACATCCAAGTTAGCGGAGCCGATGTAGACGCGCGCGTCGAGGAGCACCATTTTGGCGTGCAACATTTGCGGCTGGTATTCATAAATTTCCACCCCTGCCTTGAGCAAGCGCGTATAGAGCCTCTGGCTGGCCCATTGCGAAAGTTTCACATCCGAATGGCCGGCGAAGAGGAGTTGCACACGGCCACCCCGACGCGCCTTACGGATCAATTCGCGCCGAATCCGGAAAGTCGGCAGAAAGTACGCGGTCATGATTCGCACCGAATCGGCTTGGTTAAGATCGACACGTAGCGCCCGTTTGAAGGAATTAGGCGCGAACCCCGGACCTTGGAAGAGCACGGTGAAACGCGGTTCGCCCCCGGAATTCTCGGCGGCCACCGGTTCCGGTGGCGTCGTTCGCCGCCCCACTTTCAACCGCCGCAGCCAACGTTGCCCATACGCCAGCTTCAACCGCCGCCACCGGGCAAACCGTCGATGCCGGAAGGCGGCATGTTCATAAAGCAGATCGAAAGACGCCGCCAAATCCTTGGCGACCGGATGTTCCACCCGGATGCCCAAATCGCGCCAACCGCGCTGAACGCCATCACCTTCGTACTCCGGGGCGATATTGTATCCGCCCACAAACGCCACCTGATCGTCGCAAACCAGCAATTTGCGATGATCGCGAAAACCGAACCGTTTCAACTGAAACCGATTGAACCACCGGCATTGCCCCCCCGCCTCGCGTAGCGGAATCCAAAAATCATCGGACAGCATGAGCGAACCCCAGGCATCGATCAACACGCGCACGGCCACCCCGCGCCGCCGCGCTTCCACCAGGGCTGTCCGAAATCGGGCGCCCAATTCCCCGGGCGCAAAAATATAAGTCTCAAATCGGATCGAAACGCGCGCCGCCCCAATGGCGCGCAACATCTCCCCGAACGCTTCGTCCCCCGTGTTGAGCCAGAGGCAGCATGGTACTTTCGACGACGGCATGTGACCCAATTATTGCCAGTCACACTCAAAAGTCCAGCCGGGGAAACGACCGGCTACCCTCCCGCCCTATTTGCCTCATGGCGAAGCGCCACGGCAATCATTAGCAGTCCCACCATAATCTCGGCCTAGCGAGGCGGAGCCTCGGACCCAACTATTTGACGGTCCGGCTTCCTGAAACTGGATCTGTTCATAACGTGTTTTGAGCTTCAAGGACTCTAGATGGCCGCGTATAAATAAAACAACGTGACGTCGATCTGAGCCATATGTCCCAGATCAATTCTCACCTCGGATTTTCACTTTTTGGGTTTAAGGTCCGTTTTTGGCTTGTCCTAGGCCGTTTCTTTTCATTAGATGCGCGTAAGTACAACGACATTAGGCTTATGTTGCCGATTTTTGCCGCAGGTAACCGCCGGCCCCCTCCAACCGCTTGAAAGCGTTGCGTCAGCAGGCTTACGCCGATAGCGCCTCACGTGTTGTCACCCGTTTGGAAGCCATCACGCAAAGCCTCCAAGGCAAGACGACCGGGCAGATTGCCCAACTGCTCCAAGCCGATCGTACTCGCGTCCATGCCTGGGTGGTCGCTTGGAATGC
>DBTJ01000148.1:0-162 GCA_002306985.1 Verrucomicrobia bacterium UBA1319 | reverse complement strand
GGTCCGGCCGCCCGCCGGAACTTGACGCGTCGCCACAAGAACGCTTGGCCGACATCGTCGAGAGCGGACCCCGTGGCTTATGGGTTGAATACAGCGGTCTGGACGTCCCCGTTGCTGGCCCAAGTGATCTTGGAGGCGTTCGCGGTGGATTACCATCCGGGG
>DBTJ01000009.1 GCA_002306985.1 Verrucomicrobia bacterium UBA1319 | reverse complement strand
GATGCACCGGCATGATGGCCTTGGTATGCGGCGTAAGGGCGGCTCCGATCCGATCTGGATCCATATTGTAGGTGCGCGAATCCGGCTCCACGGGCACAATTTTCGCCCCGGCGTAGCTGACCGCCAGCCAGGTCGCAATGTACGTATTGGAAGGGACAATGACCTCATCGCCCGGGCCAATGTCCAGCGCGCGCAGGATCAGATGCAGGGCGTCCAGCCCATTGGCCACACCAAGGCAATGTTTCGTGCCGCAATGGGCGGCGTATGCCTGCTCGAAGGAGTCCAGCTCTTGTCCCAGCAAAAACCAGCCGCTTTCCATCACGCGCCGATAGGCGGCGTCCAATTCTTCCTTCAACTCCTGATACGGTTGTTTGAGATCTAAAAAAGGCGTCTTCATATTAGCGCATTCCGGATTTCACAGCGGCCAAAAAATCATCGTAATCGCGGATATAATCCTCCGCCGAATAAGTGTCCGAAGCCAGCACCAACAACACCGTTTCCGGCGTGTAATCGAACTGCGCCGCCCAAACCATCGGGGGAATGTGCAGGCCAGCCTGGGGAGACTCGAGCAATGTTTGGGCGCGCCGCTGGCCATCGTCCAGCAAGACCCGACAGCGGCCCTTAAGACAAATGAGAAATTGATGCAGCCGCTTGTGTGCGTGCTCGCCCCGCACCTTTTGATTGGGCACATCGAAGACCACAAAATATCGTTTCGGCGTGAACGGCAGATGCCGACCGATTTCGCCAAAGGAAAGGCTGCCGCGCAAATCCTTGACCAGTGGCAATTCGCATAAACGGACCCCAGGGATGCCCAGTTCGTCCACCGGCAACGACACCGCCGACGTTTCGACCGGAGCCGCCGCGCCTCGGTCCGCCAAATCGTAACCTTTGATATATGCTGGATTTCCCACCACGATTGCGTTGGCCGGCACGTCTTTCGTCACCACCGCCCCCGCGCCAACCATGGCGTTGCGGCCGATCACAATCCCCGGCAGGATCGTAGCGTTAGACCCAATGGACGCTCCCTGGCGCACCCGCGTCTTCGCGTATTTTTCCGGGCGCTGTTTACTGCGGGGAAAGGGATCGTTCGCAAAAGCCACATTCGGCCCGACGAACACGTCGTCTTCCAGCACCACGCCATCCCACAGTTGCACTCCGCATTTCACCGTCACACGATCCCCAAGGACCACGGTTCCTTCGATAAAACAATGGTCGCAAATATTGCAATCGGCCCCGATGCGCGCGCCCGGCAACACGTGGGCAAAAGCCCAAACCCGGGTTTTGGGCCCCAGGCTCGCCCCCGGCTCCACGATGGCCTTGTCATGAATGAATATCGAGGTGTCCATTGCGGGCAATAATAAGTTAAAACCACACCGAGAGAAGAAAAAACGCGCGCCACCGGCCGCGTAATTCCAATTTACCGAGGCGCCACCGAACTTTGCAAAAACCGCACCAACCGGGAAAATCCGGCCAGCATGAGCCACGCGCGCACCCGGTTATGCGGGCGGCGAATCCATTGGGGATTATATCGTTTCATGTCGCGGTATTCGTTCACGAAGATCGCGCGATTTCCGGCCAACAAGGAAAACGTCAGCAAATTCAAATTACGGCCTTGTAGCATCCGTTCCATGACCTGGCCGCTAACGCCGATATGACGAGCGAAAGCCAGTTTCATATCCCAAACGGTGATGTCCAACGGCAAGCGCTTGCGATGATTGTTGTTCGAGGAAGTACTCAAAACCCGGTAGGTGGCGAGCGGTTCGTCCAGGTAGCCCACCAGCGAACGGTGACTCGCGTGTAGCCAACGCGGATAATCCTCCACCTTGCACGGGGCGAAAAAGGGAAATTGATGAAAACTGCTCAGCAAATCGCGGCGCATGCACGCCGTCAGTGCGCCGATAAAATTCCGCATGAGCAGTTCCTCGGTAACTTTGCCCGAGGGATGGGGTACGCCGGTCGTTTTGTACTGTACTCCTTCGATTTTTCCATTAACCAGCTTGAAAAAATCCGAATAAACCAAACCGTAATCCGGATGTTGCTCCAGGAAATCCACCTGCTTTTGCAGTTTTAGCGGATGGCTCCAGATATCATCTCCCCCGCAATAAGCCACGTATTGGCCGCGCGCGACCGCCTCGCAACGTTCGACATTGGCCACAATTCCGCCGTTTTTTTCCCCAGCGACCAAACGCACGACTCCCGGAAATTCTTTCTCAAATTCTTTAATGATCGCCGGCGTGCGATCGGTGGACGCGTCATCACCCGCCAGCACCTCGAAGGGAAAAGTAGTTTTCTGACTCGCGATGCTACGCAGGCATTCCGCGGCGTATTTTTCCAGGTTATAGATGGGAATGATGACACTGACGATGGGTTCAGTAGGCATTTGAATAAAAGCGAGCGGGAGAAAACTTAGCTCGCCTTGCTCCGGTTAAGCAATTGGTTGAACTTTGAAATTGCGGTCATCACGGGATTTCCCCCCGTAAGTAAGGCGAGCATTTTGAGGGAATACAAACCGGTGGCAACGATGAGCAACGAGCCCATCGCCAACGAATAAACCTTCGGCAGCCAGGCCACCGACAGAAAAACGATCACCGAGACCGAGACCGTCAGCGCAATGAGCCGCCAATTGCTGGCGCTCCAGCGGAAACCGGTCACCCGGCGGGTGACGGTGGCGATCAACACGGCATAAAAGATATACAGACCCAGATAAGCCGCGCCCGCACCGGGTAACCCCCAATAAACCACGCCCACCCAAATCAAACCCAAATGCACCAAATTTGCGGCCAGTTCGCAGGCAAAAAATAGGCCGGTGCTGCCTTTGGCCATCAAGATGAACCCCATGGGCCAGCAAAGCACGCGCAGCACCAACCCCACGACTTGCCAACGCAAGATTTCTCCAGCGGGGATAAAATCGGCCGAATAAAGCAAATGAATCACCCACGGGGCGAAAGTCAGCGTCGCCACCAAACCCGGCAACGTCAATAACAGGGAAACTTCGGTTTGCTCGTTGACCAGACGGTTGATTTGAGAGTTGTCCTTCGCCACCACCGACAGCCGGGGGTAAAAATCCGCGCCCATCGACTCCAGGATGAATCCCACATAATAGCTGGAGATTTTCCACGCCGCGGCGTAAAGCCCAATGGCCTCCAGATCCAAGCGTCGGTTGATGATTACCCGGGTCAAGTAGGCCACCCCGCTAACCATCAGTCCGCTGGAAACAAAAGCGGCCCCTAATTTCACCAACGGGCCGGCTTCGCGCCAAAGCTCCCCCCAGCTCATCCCGGCTTTCACCACCTGGATTTTGCGGGCGTAATACCACGAAGCGAGGATCGCGGTGACGCCATTGCAGAGCAGAATGGGCACGACACTTTTCTGCCCCCAGATAATCATCATCGGGATGGAAATCAAGATGCTCAGTAGCACGCCTAACACCCGGGCGCGAGCCAGGTCGGCGATGCGCCGGCAACCTTGAATTAAGGCGATTTGCCCATCCGATACGACCGACAACAAAACCGTGACGGATAAAATAGCGAGTACCCCGGCATAATGGGTGTTTTCGAAAGTCCATTGGCTCACGGGCCAGGCCATCACCGCCATCAGCCCCATGCCCAATATTCCCAACCCGAGGGAAACCTGGCGAATCGTCAAAACCGTCCGCGCCAGCCGCAGCGGATCTCCCATGCCCGCCGCCTCAGCCACCTGCCTCACCCCGCTCCGGCCCACGCCCACCCCCGCCAGCGCCCCCACAAGTTGGGTGATGCTAAACAGGGTCTCCATCACTCCGACCCCCAAGGTGCCGAGATAAATGGCCGTGAACTTGGTCCGGACCAAGCCCAGCAGAACATTCACCAGGGAAGAACCGCCAATCAAGGCGGAGGACTTCAATATCTGGCGGTGGGTGCTAGGGGAAGAATCGCTCAAAGGAGATCGCGTGGAGAGGAATCATTCCAGCCCCGCTTTGCGCTGCGCATATTGCACCAGCCTCGTGAACCCGGCAAACATGAGCCAGGACCGCGCTTTATTATGCCAGGGGACATTCCATTCCGGGTTGTAGACTTTCATCTCGCGATATTCCCGCAGGAACGTCGCCCGGTCACCCGCGAAGAGTGCGAACCGAAGCAAAATCAAATTGCGCAACTTTAGCATGCGCTCGACGATTGGCCCGGAAATGCCGAGCCGCCGCACGCCCTCCAATTTCATGTCCCACACGGAATTATCCAGCGCCAGGCGTTTGCGCAAATTGTTGCTCATGGAAGTTTTCAAGATGCGATACGTGGCCAGCGGCTCATCGATATAACCCACCAGCGAAGCGCGGCTGGCATGCAGCCAGCGCGGGTAATCTTCCACGACGCATGGGACCGCAAAGGGCGATTCGGGAAAACTGCGCATCAGTTCGCCACGCCAGCAGGCCGTCAGCGCGCCAATGAAATTGCGCATCAAAAAAACCTCGAACACTTGCCCCGCCGGGGCCGCTTCGCCCGTTTTTTCAAAACAAGTGCCTTCGATCTTTCCCTCCACCAGACGGTAGAAGTTGGAATAAACGAGCCCGAAATCGGGGTGTTGCTCCAAGAAATCAACCTGCTTTTGCAGCTTGCTGGGATGGCTCCAGATATCGTCCCCGCCGCAATACGCAATGTATTTGCCCCGGGCCAACGCTTCACAACGCTCGACATTAGCCACCAGACCGCTATTTTTATCCGCGGCCACCAGCTGAATCAGGCCGGGAAAGCGTTTTTGGCAATCTTGAATCACCGCCCGAGTGTGATCGGGGGAAGCGTCGTCGCCCGCCAGAATTTCAAAGGGAAAGGAGGTTTTTTGGCGGGCAATGCTTTCCAGGCATTCCACAACGTACCCCGCCTGATTATAGAACGGAACGATGACGCTAGCGACGGGCTCGACGGACATAAGCGAGGCGGGCGGGAGCAGTTTACGGCGAGGGAGGAGTGGATCGGCGAAACAGGTTCGCCAAGCGATTCAAAGGCGACGATTCGCGCAGGTTGAACTGGAGCATTTTTTGCAAAATCACCAGGCAACCGGCACTGACGGCGGCGGTAATCAACAACGCAACGAGGGTGCCTGGCAGCAAAGGCAACAACCGAACGCTGCATTGGGTTAGCGCCATGGCCACGGCCACGCCGGCAATCAAGCCCGCCGATTTCCTGGACCAGCAAAAACCCGTGATCCGGCGACTCAACCAGGCGAGCACCGCAATCAAAACCAGGTTCGCCGCCAGGAACGCCAGACCGATGCCTTCCAGATTAAAAAACCGCATGAACAGGAGTAGAAACCCGAGCTGCAACACCGAGAACAACAGCTCGATGAGCACAAAGGCGACCGTCATGCCTTTCGCCATCAAAATAAATCCCATGGGCCAGCAAATCATCCGGAACACCAACCCCATGGCCAGCCAACGCAACAGCTCGGTGCCCGCCAAAAATTTGGCCGAATTAAGCGTCTGCAATATCCACGGCGCCAGCGCAATCATGGCAAGCACTCCGGGCAGCGCGATGAGCACCCCGATCTCCGTCTGTTCATTCACCAGGCGGTTGGCCGCCGGATGGTCTTTGGCCACGCCCATCAACCGCGGATAAAAATCGGCCCCCATCGCCTGAAGGATAACCCCGATATATTTGGTGGAAATGTTCGCCACCGCCACGTAGATCCCGACGGCGATCGCGTCCAATTGATTCCGCACGAGCAAGGGAATCAAATAAAGCGTCCCCGTGGAAAGCAAACCCGTGAGCATAAACGCGAAGCCGACGCCCAACAGGCCGCGGAGACTGGCCGTAAACTCATGCCAAGATAAGCCACCCGGAGCCAGCCGCAACCGCCGCGCGCGCCACCAAAAGGGCGCGATTAAAAACGCGTTGGCCGCCACCAAGTACCAAGCCACTCCGTGGATGCCGAAAAAGCAAACGAGCGTGATGCTGGCGGCCGCCCCGAACAGCGCGCCCGCCACTTGGCAGCCAGCCAAATCCTTCAATCGCCTTAGCCCTTGCAACAAGGCGGCCTGCCCGTTAACTACGCTGGTGAAAAGCACCGCCAGGGAAACCAGCGCAATCGCGTGCGCGTAGTTGATCCCGAATTCATCCCGCAGGCACTTGAAGGTGCGGATAGCCAGCGGCTCGCTAAAGCAGAGCATGACCAGCATGCCCAGCACCCCAGTGGCGACCGCGGCAAT
The DNA here is from genome assembly GCA_002306985.1 of Verrucomicrobia bacterium UBA1319. GTDB lineage: Bacteria > Verrucomicrobiota > Verrucomicrobiia > Limisphaerales > UBA1319 > UBA1319. The sequence goes on along the minus strand of DBTJ01000009.1, from coordinate 18,804 downwards.
CCGGAGGGTTTTGGCGGTGCTGGCCAGCCGGTGTTCCTGATTGGCCGCCGCCGCCTCCGCGATTTGCCGCACGCCCGCGCTGCCAAGGCCCAACCCCGCCACACTGCCCACAAAATCGATCAACGTCTGTAACTGCCCCACCACCCCGTACCCAGCCGGTCCCAAAACCAAGGTCAGCACCTTGTTTTGCAACAACCCCACTCCCAGCGTGATGACTTTCGCCCCACCAACAATGGCGGTGGATTTGAAAATCTGACGGTAGGATGACATGATGGGAAACAGCCGCGTTCAAGTGGAGGCGGTGGCCGAAGCGGCGGGACCGTTGCCTCCGATCTGGCGAATCACCCGGGCGGGCACTCCGGCAGCCAGGCAATTGGGGGGCACCGATTGGGTGACCAAACTCATCGAGCCAATGACGGAATTATCCCCGATCTCCACTCCCTTGAGCACCATGGCCCGGCTGCCTAGCCATACATTATTGCCGATGCGCACGGGGCGAATTTCCCCGACGCCGCGCGTGCGAGTGGCCGGATCGATCTCATGGAAATCGCAATCGTATATGGCCGTCAAATCGCCAACCTGACAATGGCTGCCAATCTGAATTTTCCCGCAGGCGACGACGGTGACATTGTTACTGAAAGCATTGCCATCGCCGATGCTAATCTCCGCCTCGGGTGAGCGGGCTTGCAGCAAAATTTCGCCCGAGCCAAGTCGGGGTGAAAGCCAATAGCCAAAACAATTAGCCTGGCCGATCCGCAACTTTCCCGCCCCTCCTCCGCGCACCGGGGACATAAAACAATTGTTTTCCCCCAAGGCCGTCACTTGCCGTCCGTTTTGCCAGAGAAACCGCGCGCGAAACCACCGCCAGCGCAATCCTCGTATCAGATTAACCATGCTCGCAGGCATATAACTAAGGGTATGGAAACCATCACGTCGTAGATGCGTCAGGCGCCGAAGCGAGGCGTTTTCACCCCCGCGCATTCGCTCGCCATTTTTCCAGAGTCTCCCGCTGGAGCCGTTTTTCCACCGGGTAAAGCATTGCCTCATGCCGCAAAATTGTGGGCACATCCCAGCGAAACTTCATAACCCGCGCGGGCACACCCACCGCCACCGCATAGGGCGGAATACTTTTAACCACCACGGCTCCCGCCCCCACAATGGCGCCGCGACCAATGGTCACCCCATGGAGAATGATCGCCCGCCGCCCCACCCAGACATCATCTTCGATGATCACATCCTGGTCATCTTCGGGCGACTTTTCCGCGTCCGTGATATCGGACATGAACCGGCCTAAATAATTCGTGGTATGGTTGCCACCATGAATCGCCACTTCCGGACCAAACATGACTTTATTGCCAATGCGAATTTTGGAGCGCGGAGCGCTTAAACTAGGCCGGATACCCAAGGAAACATCATCCCCCGCAAAAACGTTTTCAAACGTGTATTCCCCGGCGGGATCAAACCAAAAATTCCGCCCATAGCCGCCAAAGAGCTGGCGCTGGCGCGCCCGGAGCAACCGCCATTTCACGCGCGTGAACCAGCCAAGCAAACGGCCTCCCAAAGCAAGGATGTTACTGTCTCTTTTCATTTCGTTCGATCATCCGCCAGTCTGAACCGCATGCGCCCGAGGCTTAACCGCCAACTGGACGGGATGACGACGGATAAGAATTTGCTTAGCCAAATCCTTGGCGTAATGCAGCGCATTGGGGCAAAAACCCGGACAAAACGGCTTCAACGCGGCGTCGATTAGCACCGCGGAATCCGCGGGTGGTGGCATGGCGCGACCAGGCCGGGAGGCCGCCCGCAATATGCATTCATGATATCGGCCGCCGATGAACTCCATGCTGTACTGGGCGCGAATCGTCTCGCGGGCCTGGCGTGAAACTTCCGCATAGCGGTCCGGTTGATTCAGCAAATCGCGAATCACCGTCGCAAAGGCCTCGGAGTCGGCGGGCGCGCACAGAAATCCGTTTACCCCGTGGGTAATGATCCGATCCGTGGAGCCGGGCAGATTGGAGCAAACAACGGACAATCCGCAAGACATGGCTTCCAGCACGACATGCGGCGTGCCTTCATAGCGGGACGTCATCAGCAGCATATCATGGGCGGCTAATTCAGCCATGACTTGGCCATGCGGGATTGCCCCTTTCAAATGGATCGAACTGGCAAACGGCAGCCGGGCTACTTCATTCTTCAACCAGGATTCTTCCGGACCGCTCCCAATGATAGTCATTTGAAATCGCGCCCCCGCCTGGAATAACCGGCCCAAAATTTGCAGCAAAACCGGCAAATTCTTTTCCGGCGCCAGCCTGCCCAAATACACCAAACGCAACGGGCCTTTGGGATATTGCAGACCTGCCACCCTTGGCGTCCCCATCGCCACGCCAACGGGAACGGTCTGCAGCCGCTGTATTTCCGGCGCGATCCGGCGCAAGCTGTCGGCCACAATATCGGCCACGGCGATCACCCAATCCAGCTGCTCATAATGCGTCAACGCTAACCGTTGCTCTTGTTCAACGATGCTATGCACCACCGAGAGACGAATGGTACTGGCCGGCAGAAAGGGCACGGCGGCTTGGGCAAAACCCACGGAATTGTTCACGAAAACATCCGGGGTTAAATCTCGAATCCGGGCAACGACTCGTCGCAAAAACTGATTGGCGGTCTCCCAGCCGCGCCAAAGCACGCAGACTTCATCGACGGCGCGTTCCACATCAGGCAAACACGCGCCGAACGGTTCGAAAGCCAGCGCGGTGACGTGGTATCCTTGGGCACGCAACGCGGCCGCCAGATTACAGGTGTGGCTCACAAATCCACCGATCTCGAAATCAGGAAAAGTTATGAGCACTCGTTTCATCTTGGCACCCTCCCCGATGGGGATCGCGGCAAAGCGGAAGAACTTTCGGGTTCGCTGTTGGAAACGGCCGTCGACAGGCACACTTCGTCCCCGTCAGTTCGCCTCACGCCCCTAGGCATGCCGAACCTCCTCGCCGTCGATTGTATGGTCGTGATTTCGACCCTAATTCCAGGGCAGCAACCCGCACTTTTTTACCGTTCAATCCTAAAATCACCCCTTGAAAAGTCCATCTTATAAATCATAGGCTACCCGCCAGTTACACCCTTGAAATGCCGCTGGAGGTTTAGGGATGTCACCCTACGATTGCACTCGACTAAAGAACCGGGCTTTCCATACTTTGAACGCATTGTCAAAAGGGCAGTCCATCCATTCGTGGATGTGAATTGACGGGCACGAAGTGTGCCTAGGCATGTTTCATCAACCGTGGTTAAGGGGAATTTCATCTTCTTCGCGATATACACTCTAACGCTTTTATTTAAACAATTCGCTATTAGCCAGTTCGACTTTAATCCTCTTAGCCGGACATCCGTCCTCGCGCGCGCTTTTCGGTTATCTCTATCCCTGCTTAACGATTCGATGAATCGATTTCGATGGCAACTGCTACGCTGATTAGGTCCGAGCAAAATAAACTGTGAAAATCGTCGCCATTATCCCCGCCCGAGGCGGTTCCAAAGGTATTCCGGGTAAAAATTTGCGGTTGGTGGGCGGCAAACCCCTGGTGGGACGCACCATCGAAGCGGCCCGGCAAACCCCCTCGGTGATGCGCGTGATCGTCAGCACCGACGACGACGGCATCGCTGCGGCGGCAAAGAGTTTTGGCGCGGAATCGATCCGCCGGCCGCCGGAAATCAGCGGCGATTCCTCCTCTTCGGAGCTAGCCTTGCTGCATGTTTTATCCCAGTTGGAAAAAAACGAGCGATACGAACCCGATCTCCTGGCCTTTCTGCAATGCACGTCCCCCTTGACCAGCCCGGAAGATATCGAAGGCACCATCCAGCAATTGCTGCGCGCCGGCGCCGACAGCGCGTTCGCGGCCACCTTGTTTCATCATTTTATCTGGAAGCAAACCAGCACGGGGGAAGCGGTGGGGGTGAACCACGCGGCCACCGGCCGGCCAATGCGGCAAGAACGAGAACCTCACTATTTGGAGACGGGCGCCGTTTACGCGATGCGAGCGTCGGGGTTTAAACGCGCCCGTCACCGTTTTTTCGGCAAAATTGTCATGCACCTAACCCCGGCCTGCCGCTGTCTGGAAATCGACGAGCCCGATGATCTCATCCGAGCGGAGATCGCGCTAAAATCCTTGGCGGCCGCCCCGTAAACGCGCCGATTCCAAATCGCAGTCCTCATGTCTAGAGTCAAAATCGGCGATCGCTGGGTCGGCCCAGGCGAACCCGCCTTCATCGTCGCGGAAGCCGGCATCAACCACAACGGGGATGTCGACCTCGCCAAACAATTGGTGGCCGCGGCTCAAGCCGCCGGTTGTGACAGCGTCAAATTCCAGAAACGCACTCCCGACCTGTGTGTCCCGGCGGAGCAAAAAAACAAGCTTCGCGAAACCCCCTGGGGCGATATGACCTACTTGGAATATCGCCACCGGATCGAACTCGACGAAGCGCAATACCGAGAAATCGACACCTATTGCCGCGCGCTCGGCATCGTGTGGTCCGTCTCGGTTTGGGACCTGCCCTCGGTGGATTTCATCGCCCCATTCCACCCCAGCTATCTCAAAATCCCGTCGGCCGCCTTAACCAACGACGCCCTGCTTCGGCGGGCGCGCGAGCTAGCCTGCCCCATCGTGCTTTCGACGGGCATGTCGACCCTGGAGCAAATCCAAAAAGCCGTCGGCGTGGCGGGTGAAAGCGAATTGATATTGCTGCATTGCACCAGCAGCTACCCGGCCAAAACGGAAGATCTAAACCTGCGAGTTATCCGGACTTTGATGACCGAGTTTTCCTGCCCCATCGGATATTCCGGGCATGAGGTCGGGTTGCAGACAACCCTCGCGGCGGCCACTCTGGGCGCCTGCTTCATCGAACGCCACCTCACCCTGGACCGCGCCATGTGGGGCAGCGACCAGGCCAGTTCCGTCGAACCCACTGGCTTCGCCCGTTTGACGCGCGATATCCGGGTGATCGAAAAAGCGTTGGGGGACGGAGTTAAACGCGTGTGCGCGAGCGAACTGCCGGCGCGGAAACGTTTGCGCGGTGAGTAACGATTTCAATGTCCCCTCCGGCCCCAGTGTCGAACGGCGCGGCCAGCGGCAAAACGCGTGGCGCGGCGGCCAGTCTAGGCGTCAACACAACGCTCTACACCGCGGGCAACCTGCTGACCAAAAGTATCGGGTTCCTGCTGACCTTGGTACTTTCCTGGCTGTTGGCGCCGGAAGCTTACGGAGTTTGGGGTATCGCCCTTTCAGCCGGCAATTTGCTGACCGTGTTGCTGGGGCTGAGCATGGAGAGTGCCATCCGGCAAATGTACGTCCACTACTCGGAGGCGGAACGAAAGCGCCTGTACGGCACCTTGTTGGCGTTCTGGTTGACGGCTTCGGGGCTGGCGACTCTGGCCCTCGATCAACTCGGACGGATGGGGCGCCTGAATTTTATCCCTTCCCTGCCCTTCGATCCGTATTTGCGCCTGGTGCTATGGACGAGTTTTCTCAACTTGTTTGTCAACGCCCCACAAACTATTTATTTAACCCGCCAAGAACCGGCCCGGGTCGTTCGGCTGGCGGTGGGGCAAGCTTTGCTAACCGCCTTGTGCGTGCTCCTCTTCACCGTGCAATTCGCTGGGGGAGTGACGGGGGTGTTAACCGGGTATTTAGTGGCGACGGCGCTCATGGCGGCCATTTCGGTCGGGCTCATGGTTCGCCTGGCATCGGCCCGATTTTCCTGGAAACTATTGCGCACCGCCCTGCGTTTTTCCCTGCCCCTGGTGCCGCACTCGGCGTCCAATTGGGTGATGAACATGTCCGATCGCATGATCATGGACCGCTTCGTGCCCAGCGGCCAGATAGCCCCAGGCCAAATCGGCCATTACAACCTGGGATTTCAATTTGGCATGTTGGTCTCGACCTTCGCCATGTCGGTCAACAACGCCTTCTTTCCCATCGCCGACCAGTGTTTAAGCGATCCGCGCCAACGGGCTCGCGTGCCCGCCTTGGGCACGTACGCGCTGGGCGCGATCTGCCTGGCGGGACTGGTGGTCGCCCTGTTAGGGGGAGAAATCATCCGCCTTGCCACGCCGGAAAGACATCATGGCGCGGCGGTGGTTGTGCCCTGGCTGGCGCTGGCCTTCGTATTTCAAGGGGTTTACTTCATCTGGTCGCGCGGCACTTGGTACGCTATGAAAACCGCGTGGATGCCCGCCATCACGGGCGGAGCGGCGATCCTCGGCGCCGGACTGAACTTGCTGCTCATTCCTCGATTTGGCATTCGCGTCGCCGGGATCGATTTAGCCGTCGCGCTGGCGTTTTTGGCGTTAGCAAACGGCTGGCTGGCGTCGAAAACTTGCCCCATCGCCTGGGAATACCGTCGTTGGGCGCAGCTTTTCGCCGCGGGCTTGATTTGCTTCGGAATAGGTCATTTAGCTGGAAACGCGAATCCCTGGCGCGCCCTCATGGTGAAGGGATCGATCGGTGTTCTCGGTTTCCCGGCTTTGCTGGCGGCCACTGGTTTTTTCACACCGGACGAATGGCGGCGGGCGCAAACTTGGCTGCGCCAGCGGGGAATCCAGCGGAACTCGCCGTCCTGAAAACTCGCGCCGCATGAGAGCCCTCACCTTTCGAACGGCCGACTGGATGCGCCGCGCCGCGCGCCGCGCCCTTTTCGACGCCGCCCGCGCTTGCGATCGACTGGCCGGTCGCCTGGAAACTCAGCCGCTCTTACCCGCCGAGGAAAAAGCGCTCTTGGCCCGCAACGGGGAACTGGCGGGGCGCTACGCCGGACGGCGAGCGTTTGTGATCGGCAATGGTCCTTCGCTCGCCAAACAGGATCTGGGCAAGCTCGCGGGCGAGCTGTTCTTTGTCTCCAACGGCTTTTGGCGGCACCCCATTTTGGAGAAACTCCAGCCCGTGTCCCTGGCGTTGTGCGATCCCGCTTATTTCGACGGCGCCGCGAAGTGGGACGCCGAGTTCGCGGGCATCCGCGCGGGGGTTCGCGCCGGCTTGTTTCTGGTGCCGCGCATCGCCCGGCCGATGCTCCGACAACGCGAATTACTACCGGAAGCGCGCACGTATTATTGCGAATTTTATGGTAACATGGCGCGGTTGCCTCACTTCACTTTTGACTTGGCCCAACCGTTGCCGAATTGCCAAACGGTGACGCTTTTTTCGATCATGATCGCGCTGCATATGGGATGCAACCCGATCTACCTGCTCGGCATGGATCACGATTTCCTGGTCACCCCCACCCAAGCCACCCATTTTTACCAAGACGATTTGGAACCCGCCTCGGACGATTGTTATGAAGAGTGGCCATACGACCGTTTGCTGGAAGCCGTGCTGAATATGTGGAAAGGCTATCGCCATCTCAAAGCGGTGGCGGAAAACCAAGGCCGGCAAATCCTGAACGCTTCCGAAGGGGGGTATCTGGATGTGTTCAAACGGGTTCATTTTGAAAGTTTGTTCCCTTCGCCTAGTCAGACTGGCCCGCGGCCCGTTTCGCCAGCCAATGGTAAAATCTGAACATGTCTCGCTGGCGCACTTTATTTCACAGCTTCAAGTCGCATCTGCGGCTCGTTAAGCGCTACGCCTACGACCCGGCCCGGCTTTGGCTGCAATTTCCGGACACGATGTTCGAACTGGGCGCCACCGCCTCGTCGAACTGCCGGTTTGCCGAAGGGGTTAAGGTCTATGCCCATTGCGTGCTCTACCGGACCGAAGTGGGCAAGTTCACTTTTATCGCCATGGGCACGCACCTGCGCAACTGCCGCATTGGCGCGTTTTGCTCCATTGGCCCGTGGGTGCGAGCGGGGTTGGGCCGTCATCCTTCGCGCGTTTTTGTGACCACCCACCCCGCCTTCTATTCGCTGGCGGGACAGTCACAGGCGGTGTTCGTCGATAAACCGTGCTTCGACGAATTTTTGCCCATCGAGATCGGCAATGACGTATGGATTGGCGCCGGCGCCATGATCGCCGACGGGGTGCGCATTGGCGATGGCGCGGTCGTGGGCAGCGGCGCGGTCGTCGTCAAAGATGTCGAACCGTATACGATCGTCGGCGGCGTGCCGGCCAAGCCGATTCGCAAACGTTTTTCCGAAGCGGAGATCGCCTTTCTGCAACAGACGCAATGGTGGCAGCGGGACGAAGCCTGGTTGCGGGAGCACGCCGGCCTTTTCCCGGACATTCAACGGCTCCGGGAAGCCTTGGATTCGTCCGTCCGACCCGCCCCCCTATCCGCCGCCTCAAAAGCGGACGACCTCGAGCGTCCTCCCCTTTGATTTCAAACCCGCGGGCCCGCGGACCGGGCGATTTGTTTCATGAAAATAATCTATATCTATCAATCCGACTATATTGGACCGGGAGAGAAGTTGCATTTTTACATGGCCAACGAACTGGCGCGCCACGGGCATCAAACGATGGCGCTAGTCAATGGCGATCCGGCGACCATCGCCACGATGTCGCAAAAGCCGGAGTTTGAATATCATCGTCTGGAGTTTCAGGGCGTCCACATTGCGCCGAGCCTTTGGCAAAAAATTGAGCGCTTCAAGCCCGATCTCGCGCACGCGCAATACATCCGAAACGAACCTTTTCAAGCGGGATTGGACATCAAACGTCGTTTGGGTATCCCGCTAGTGGTGCACCACGACGATTCCGAAGAGGCCATTTACCACATGCGCTTCGAACGCTGGTGGGAAGCCCCCATCTCGCACGCCCGCCTGCTGGCCGGCACCTGGCTGCATCCTAAATGGTGGCATTGGTACAATCCTTATTTAAAAAGTAAAGAAGCCGAGATCGACGCCCACGAAAGCTTGACTGAAGCCATCAAGGAAGACCTGAAGAAACGCTGCGGCTACGACGTGGAGCACATTTTCCTCGGCTTGGATATCGACGCTTTTCGTCTGCCGCCAGAGCCCGATAAAAGCCATCTGCCGCCGGGCGTGAACCCGGAGGACTTTGTGGTCATGTATAACGGCGCGTTGCATCGCTATACATTGCCCGACTTTGAAATGTTACTGGACGCGATCGGCGTGGCGCAAAAGCGGATTCCGAACATCAAACTGGTTTTTTCCGGCAGCAATTTCCGCAAGGAAGCCGTAAATCAGGCCATCCGCCAGCGTCAACTCGAATCCCGCGTCGTATCGGTGGGGTTGATTCCCACCATGGGGGAATTGCGCGAGCACTTCGCTTATGCGAACGTGTTCGTCCAGCCGGGCAAGAAAACCAACTTCAACGAATTGCGGTTGCCTTCGAAACTCATGTTCAACATGGCCGCCTGCCGGCCGATCATCACCTTCGATTTTGGCTTCGGCCGTTTATTGACCCACCAGAAGGACGCGATCCTGTACGAGAAATACACGCCTGAAGTCATCGCTCAATCAATCCTCTGGATCCACGACCACCCGGACCGCGCGATCGAAATTGGGCGGGCGGCGGGCGAAACCGCGGAGCGTTTGTTCGATGTGAAAAAAACTTCGCAACAGTACTTGCGGCTTTACGAGCGAACCCTGGCCGCTAAAAAGGGCGCGCGCTAAGTAACCCCGTTGGGAGCGGCCTTGCACCGCCTCCAACGAACCCCGCCAAGTCGCTAAACCCATTGTGGGCAAGTTGCAAAAACTACTGTCGCGCCGGACGAACTCGCTGGATTATATCCCGGAAATCGACGGTTTCCGTTTTCTGGCCATCAGTAGTGTGGTTATTTTCCACATTTGCGAGTTTCTTCAGTTCCGGATATACGCCGAGAAGCCCGAGATCTTCGAATCCAGCGCCTGGTTTTGGACCGCCAAACACGGCGCTTTCGGAGTGGAGCTCTTCTTTGTCATTAGCGGCTTCATCTTGTCCCTCCCTTTCATCATGGCCAGCGCGAAGCTGCGCGGGCCCATCGGTTTGAAAGCGTATTACCTAAGACGGGTCACGCGTTTGGAACCGCCCTACATTATTAATCTGGCTTTAATCCTGATTCCCTATGCCTGGCTTAAGGGATATGAACTGGTGGATCTATTACCGCATTTTGTGGCTCGCCTATTCTATTGCCATAACCTGATCTACCCCAATATAGGCTTGATCTCTCCGGTGACGTGGTCATTGGAAATCGAAATTCAGTTTTACCTCCTGGTGCCCTTCCTTATTCGCCTGTTCGACATCACGCGGGTCTGGCTGCGTCGCCTGATTATGATGGGCGTGGCCATAGGGGCCGTCATCGCGCAAAACACCATCCTGCCTGCGTCATTCCCCCTAACCCTGATAGGGTTCATCCAGTATTTCTTGATGGGCTTTATTCTGGCCGATATTTACGTGAACGATTGGGGACTTAGTCCGGTCAAAAGCCACCGCTGGGATGCGGCCGCCCTTGGCAGCCTGGGCCTGATCGCGGGCTTGTTTGTTTGGGGGGGAGAAAAGGGCGTGGCGTTGCTCCCGTTCGCGGTATTATTGCTATATGCCTGCATTTTTAAAGGGCGTTTCATGAGCCAAGCGGCGTCGCACTCCTGGATTCCCATCATTGGCGGCATGTGTTACACGATCTATCTGTATCATTATCAAATTATCTATTTTCTAGCTCCCCGCCTGACTCCCTGGATATCTGGCCAATCCTTTGCCTGGAGCCTGACGGTTTGCGCCATGGTCCTCTGCCCCATCATCCTCGGGTTATGTGGCGTGCTGTTTGTTTTGATCGAAAGGCCTTGCATGGACCGCCACTGGCCCAACCGGTTATGGAATTGGCTGCGTGGCCGGAACCAAACAGGAACTTTGAATGACTAGGTATTTATTAAGCCCGATGGTCTTGATGGCCGCGGTCTGGCTTTTCGCCACCGGCCTCTATTTTTTACGATGGAGCGTCCAGTTTGTGTTCGATCCCATGGAAATCTTGCCGTATGTGGGCATTATCCTCGGTTCGTTCGGCGTGGGTTGCGGCCTCGCCTATGTCTGCCACAATGCCTTGGATAAAAAAACCGCCACGCGGATAATTAGCGCGGATATCACGGAAGCGAGTCTGGCCAAATGCTGGGCTGCGACACAAATGTTGTTCAAATTTTGGCTAGTCCTCGCCATTCTGCAAATCGTGGCGATGGGAGGATTTCCACTGCTCTGGCTCGTGGTTGGCGACACCCGTTCTTACCGTGACTTTGGGTTCCTATCGATCAACGGATTCATCAACTCCTTAATTCTGGCCTGCGCGTTATCCGGCTGTTACCTGTACTTGATCTCGAATAAAACCAAGTATCTATGGCTGCTGGCTATCGTATTCGTATACGCCATTCTCATCTTCAATCGCCAAATGCTTTTCACCATGGCGTTCGAAGCCGTCGTATTATATCTGATTCAACGTCCGGTCGGCCTCAAAGTCTTCCTGCGGCTGCTCTTACCGGCGGCGCTTTTGTTCACTGTCAATGGCATTATTGGCAACTATCGAACGGGTAACGAGGAACTCAAGGAACTCTTTCAAGTCCGGTACGAATACTCCGAATTACCCGGTGGTATTTTGTGGATGTATGCCTACGTCACCACCCCTTTGAATAACATTGTAAACACGATCTACACCACGGACCCCGCGTATAATCCTTTCTTTTTAAACACCGCGAGCTATTTGTTTCCGAGCATCTTACGTCAAGAGTTATTTGCCGATGTTCAACTATTGAGCGCCAACTTGTATTCGGGCGCGTTCACCGTTTCCACGGCCTTCGTGGATCCGTTTTTGGATTACGGCAGCGCCGGCATGGCCTGTTACGGACTGCTATTTGGCTTTATGGCGCAGTTGGCCTGGTTCCGTCCGACCCCGCGATCGCGCCTGATGTATTGCGTCCTGGCCCAATCGGTCATTCTTTCCATTTTCACCAACTTTCTGTTCTACCTGCCGTCTATCTTTCAGTTGTTTTGGATTTTCCTGATTGGCTCCCGGCACCACCCTGGCGAGTCGGCGCAAAACTCGGATGGCGAGGTCCCACCTCCCGGATCGACCGCCCCAGAACCCGCTAAAAGCGCGGTCTAGCCGTCACGTCCGATTCCCGTTCGCTCCCGAAGTTTTGCTAAATGAAAATCGCTATTGTCATCAAAACCCACGATGATCACCGGGTCATCGATCTCTGCATTGAGGCGTTAAAAAAACAAACCCGCCCAGCCGACCGGATCTTCATCGTGGATTCGGGATCGCGCGACTCGGTTTACCTTAAAAAACACCGGGACGACAAAAACCTCGAAGTTCTGGTTGAAGCCAAGGACATTGGCTTTTGCGCGGGTAATAACCTGGCGGCCCAGCGTTGCGTCTATGACTGCGACTATGTGTTTTTCCTGAATCCCGACGCGTTTTTGCCGGAGGCCTTTCTAGCCGAACTCGAAGCCCTGATCCTGAGTTTGGGAAACCGTAAAATCGGCGTGATCGGCCCCAAGCTGTTGCGTTACGATTTGGCGGCGGGCGCCCCCACCCGGGTCCTGGATACCACGGGCATCTTTTCCAACTGGCATGGCCGTTGGCAAGATCGCGGCCAGGGCACTCTGGATATCGGCCGCTTTGATGGGCCGCCCGAAATTGTTCCCGCCATTTGCGGCGCCGCCATGGTCTGCGGCGTCTCCGCCCTGCAAGCCGCCCGGCTGCAAGCGGGCGAGTTCTTCCGGGAAAGCTTCTTTTTATACAAGGACGACATCGACCTTTCCATGCGCATCGGCGCCCGGGGTTACGACGTGATTTTCGCCAGTCAGCTCAAAGCGTACCATTGCCGGGGCTGGCAAAGCCGGCGCGGTATGCCCAAGCAATTCCGAGTTATGTCCGCGCGCAACGAGCTGTTTGTGAATTCGCAAATCGGCCTGATTCCCAGATTGTACAGCACCTTGAAGTACGGGCTTTCACGGCTCGGCCTCTAATCATGATTATGCATAACGTGCCTGTTTTTATTCTTGCCGGGGGCCTTGGGACCCGGATCAAAGAAGAAACCGAATTTCGCCCCAAACCAATGGTGCCGGTCGGCGACCACCCCATCCTGTGGCACATCATGAAAAAATATCGCCGCCATGGATTCAAGCGATTCATCATTTGCGCCGGCTTCAAGGCTGAATCCATCAAAGACTTTTTTCTGAACTACTACGCCAAAAACCAGGATTTCACGGTGAACCTGGCCAACAATAAAACCGTGTTTCATAACACAGAAGACGCGCTGGACTGGGAAGTTACCGTCGCGTACACCGGCGAAACCAGCATGACCGGCGCCCGCGTGGCCCGGGCCGCCGCCAAGTATCTCCAAGACGCCCCCACCTTCGCGGTCACCTATGGAGACGCAGTGACGGACGTCGATCTGGCCGTGGAATTGGAATTTCACTTAAAGCACGGCAAACTCGGCACCATGCTGGGAGTCACCCCTCCTTCTCGTTTTGGCGAATGCCGTCTGGAGGGCGACCAAGTGGCCAGTTTTAGCGAAAAACCCGATCTGACGGACAGCTGGATCAACGGCGGCTATTTCTTTTTTCAGCGCCCGTTTTTGACGTACCTTTCGGCGGCCGAGGACTGCGTCTTGGAACGCGCACCCTTGGTCCGGCTGGCGGAGGATGGCCAAATGAACCTGTACAAGCATCGCGGTTTTTGGGCTTGCATGGACACGCAACGCGACCGGGATTATTTGAACCAATTATGGAAATCCGGCCGGGCGCCCTGGGCTTGACAGAAACCGGATCCCCAAGGAAAACCATCATCGGCAACCACGACCGAAAAAGCGGCATGCCGCACTACACATGATTCTCGAAGACGATATCCAATACCTGCGACGGAAGCTGGGCAACCCGGAAATCTTCCAAGGTAAAACCGTGTTTATCACCGGAGCGGCCGGATTCCTCGGCTACTATTTCGCCCAGTTTTTCGCGCGCGCCAAAGTTAAGAAATTGATCCTCGCCGACATCTTTCTCTTGGACCGCCCGCGCTGGATCGAAGTTCTGGCGGCGCAACCCGAGATTGAGGCGCGCAACCTGGACATCACGACCAACGAATTCCAGAACCTGCCAGGCGTGGCCGAAGCGGACTATATCATCCACATGGCCTCGATCGCTTCCCCGGTGTACTACCGGAAATATCCGATCGAAACCATCAAGGCCAATGTGCTCGGGCTGCTCAACTTGCTGGATTTTTATCGCGGGAAACCCATCCAGGGCTTCCTGTTCTTTTCGAGTAGTGAAATTTATGGCGATCCCGATGCCGCTCACATTCCCACCGCTGAAGATTATCGCGGCTCGGTGGCCTGCGTGGGGCCGCGCGCCTGTTACGACGAGTCGAAACGGATCGGCGAAACCATTTGTCAGAATTACGCGGAAGTCCATGGCCTGCCCATTGGCGTGGCCCGCCCCTTTAATAATTACGGGCCGGGCATGCGACTGGGAGACAAGCGGGTGCCCGCCGACTTCGCCAAGGCGGTGGTCGAAGGCAAGGACATCGTCATGCTCTCCGACGGCTCCCCCACCCGCACCTTTTGTTACGTGGCGGACGCGATGGTCGGTTATTTGAAAGTTCTCACTCACGGCCGGTATGGATACTTCAATATTGGCATCGACCGCCCGGAAATCACGATCCGGGATTTGGCGGCGATCTACGCGGCGGCGGGCAAGAAAGTTTTTGGCTACACCGGCCAAATCCGGTTCGAGACGGCCAGCGACAAGCATTACTTGACGGACAATCCCAACCGGCGCTGCCCGATCCTCGACAAGGCGCGCCGGGAATTGGATTATCAGCCCGAAATCGGCGTCGAACAAGGCGTGGAGCGGTTCCTTCAATTTTTGAAAGAAGAACGGATCTGAAATGATAGGCGTGATTGGCTTGGGATTTGTGGGCTTGACCACGGCGACTGGATTTGCGCACCGGACTTCCCATCCGGTTTGGGGTTATGAAAAAGACGCCGCCCGCCGGCAAGTGTTGCAGCGAGGCGAAGTCCCCTTTCACGAACCAGGCCTGCCGGAGCATTTACGACTATACTTGGGCGGCAAGCTACAGCTGCCCGATTCTATCGAGGCGCTGGTAAAAAACTCGCGCGTCATTTTTATCTGCGTCGGCACCCCGGCCGATGAGCAAGGCAAAGCCGATCTCACCTTCTTGCGGGACGCTTTGCGCGAAGTCCTGCGGTTGGTGCAGCCGGGAGACTATAAAGTGCTCGTGGTCAAATCCACCGTCCCGCCCTCCACTACCGCCACCCAAGTCACGGCCACGGTGCGCGAGTGCGGGTTCGAACCGGGACGCGATATTGGCATCGCCAATAATCCCGAATTTTTGCGGGAAGGTTGTTCCTGGGAAGACTTTATCCATCCCGACCGGATTGTGATCGGCCAATACGATGACCGCAGCGGTGAAACGGTGGAAAAGATTTACCAGGATTTCGGCGCGCCCATCGCGCGCGTGAGCCTGAATACGGGCGAGTACATCAAGTACCTTTCCAACACTCTCCTGGCCACGTTGATCAGTTACTCCAACGAAATGGCGATGGCGGCCGATCACATCGGCGGCATCGATGTCCGCCAAGCGTTCCGGATTTTGCACCAGGACCGCCGGTGGAGCGGTCAGCCAGCCAAGATGAGCACTTACGCTTACCCGGGGTGCGGGTTTGGCGGCTACTGCCTGCCCAAAGACACGCAGGCGTTCATCACCCAATCGGCGGCGCATGGTTTTGAAACCGACGGGCTCCGCCGAGTACTGGACATCAATCGTGAAATCCGCGCGCACACGGTGGCCAAAACCGCGCGTCTGTGCTCGAGCCAAGAGAGTGTGATCGGCATCCTGGGGTTGTCCTTCAAACCCGGCAGCGACGATGTCCGCGATACACCCGTGAAATATTTGATCGAAGGCCTGCTCAACGCCGGCTACTCAAAGCTGCTGGCGTATGATCCGCTGGCGATGGCGGAATTCCGCCGCCACTACCGCTATCCGATTGAATACGCCGAGTCGTTGAATGAAACGCTGGATCGTTCCGAAGTGATTCTGTTAGCCACCGCCTGGCCCGAATTCATCGCGGCGGGCCGGACCATCGCCGCTAAAAAATATGTCGACGCCCGTTTTTGCCTGGATCAGGAGAGCCTATGAAATTCATTAAAACGGAGTTGCCAGGCGCGTTTGTAATCGAGCTGGAACCGCGTGGCGACGACCGCGGCTTTTTTGCCCGCGCCTTCTGCGTAAAGGAACTCGCCCAAGCGGGTTTAAATTCCGCCCTGGCGCAAATCAACAACTCCTTTAGCCGCCATAAAGGGACCTTGCGGGGCATTCATTACCAACTGCCCCCTAAAGCCGAGGATAAAATCGTGCGTTGCATCCGCGGCGCCCTGTTCGACTTGCTGGTGGATTTACGCCCCGATTCCCCCACCTTTTTGCGGCATTGGGGAGTGGAACTTACGGCCGAAAACCGCAAAGCCGTCTATGTGCCCCAAGGTTTCGGCCATGCGTTCCTCACGCTAGCGGATGACACCGAGGCATTTTATCTGACCACCGAATTCTACGCCCCCGACCGCGAGCGCGGTTTGCGCTACAACGATCCGCGACTAGGAATTTCCTGGCCCATCACTCCGACGGTCGTCTCCGACAAAGACCGCGCCTGGCCCGATTTTTCGCCCGAGTATCATTTGCGTTAATAATCCATGAAAATCCTTTTCACCGGAGCCTCCAGTTTCACGGGCATGTGGTTTGCGCGCGAACTCGCGGCGGCGGGGCATCAAGTCACCGCCACCTTGACTCGCCAGCGCAGGGAGTACGCTGGACTGCGTCTGGAGCGGATCAATAATTTGAGCGATTCGGTCATTTTCCAGGAGTCGACCCGGTTCGGCGATGATCCCTTTCTTGCGTTGGTGGAAAAACAAGGACCGTGGGATTTGTTGTGCCATCACGCCTCGGAAATGGCTAACTACCGCTCCGCGGATTTCGACCCGTTCCAAGCGCTGCAAAACAACGCCGCCCGGTTACCGCGTGTCCTGACCGCCTTTCAACAGGCGGGAGGCCGGGGCGTATTGCTTACCGGCAGTGTGTTTGAACCCGATGAAGGGATCGGCAACGAACCCCGCCGCGCTTTTTCTCCCTACGGCCTTTCCAAAGGGCTGACTTGGCAATGTTTTCGTTATTACGCGGAAATAGGCGGGCTGCGGCTGGGGAAATTCACCATTCCCAACCCCATTGGTCCATGGGAGGAGCCGCGTTTCACCAGCTACTTGATACGCACCTGGAAAGACCAGCAAACGGCGGAAGTCAAAACGCCAGACTATATCCGCGATAATATTCCGGTGGACCTGCTCGCCACCTGTTACGCGCGTTTTGCGCAAGGCATTCCGGAGTTCGCACACCCCATCGCCCATTGCCATCCCAGCGGTTACGTCGAAAGTCAGGGAGCCTTCGCGGAGCGATTTGCCCGGGCCATGCGCAGTCGGCTAGCGTTGGATTGTTCATTGCGTTTGCTCCGGCAAACCGATTTTAGCGAGCCCCTGATGCGCATCAACCATGAGCCCGCCCGCGCCTTGGCGCCGGACTGGGACGAAACGCGTTTTTGGGATGCCACCGCGGCTTTTTACCGAAAGACCCATGCGCTGTAGTCCGTCCTATTTTTGCAGCCACGCCCACTTCGAACTATTTCTTTCAGCCCGCTGGGGCTGAGGCCATGAAGCAAGATTACGACAAAATCGCCAACCGGATTTCCACGGAACTCATCCAACTGATCTTCGTGGCGGGGGATTTTTTCACCATTTTGGCGGGGCTCTGTTTGGGCTTTTGGGTCCGCTTTAAATCGGGCTGGATCACCATTGGGATAGAATCTCCCGATCTGCAGTTCTCGGACTATTACCGCTTAATCTTGATCGGTGGCGTGTTTTTGATCGCCACTTTCGCCAAAATCAATCTCTATGAAAACAACAGCCTGCTGCGTTTCCGGCAGCATGGCTTGATTATTCTCAAGGGCTGCGCCTTCTGGCTGGTTGCCTACTTGAGCTTGAGTTTGGGGCTGAAATTCAAGCCCGAGATTTCCCGCATTTACGTGTTTTGCTCCGGGGTCTGCACCTTTCTGTTATTAATCAGCTGGCGCGGGGCCGCGCATCTCCTGCTCAAACAGGAATTCCTGGCGCGCCATTTGCGGCAACGAATTCTGATCATCGGCTGGAGTAACGAAGCGGACCGCTTGGCAAATTCCATCGAATCGGACACGGGACGGCCCTTCGAAATCACGGGGTGCCTGAGCCCGGGCGAGGAGGGATTCAAAGTCCAGCCGCCGCCTTACCTGAAAACGCTGGGCACCTATTCTCAAATCGGGGAATGCCTGCAACAATATCGTTTCGACATCGTTATCCTAGCCGATTTGGATATGCCCATGGCGGAAATCCTGAGCTTGTCCAGTTTTTGCGAAAAAGAGATGGTCCGTTTCAAAATCATGCCTTCGTATTTCCAGATTCTCGTCTCCGGCTTGAGCCTGGAAATCATCAGCGGCGTGGCGATCATGGGCGTCAGCAAATTGCCGCTGGACCGCTTGATGAACCGGATTCTCAAACGCGGCATGGATGTGGCGGGCGCCACGATCGGCCTGCTCTGTTCCTGGCCGTTGATCGCGCTCTTCGGGGCTTTGATTTACCTCGAATCCCGCGGCTCGATTTTTTATCGGCAGGAGCGCATGGGAAAAAACGGCAAAACGTTCGAAATCATCAAACTGCGGAGCATGAAGCTCGACGCGGAAACTTCGGGCGCGCAATGGGCCAGCAAAGATGATCCCCGGCGTCTGCGGGTGGGCGCTTTCATGCGCGAATGGAACATCGATGAAGTGCCCCAGTTCTGGAATGTGCTCAAAGGCGAGATGAGCCTGGT
>DBTJ01000087.1 GCA_002306985.1 Verrucomicrobia bacterium UBA1319 | reverse complement strand
GTTAAACAAACTCACGCGGCTATCCTCCGCCGCCAGGGCCGACGCCAGCAAAAGAACCGACACCGCCAGCGCGCGGCCCAACTGATTCAAGGGGCGCATTTGTTATATTCCCGCGGGCGCACGCGCTAACCTTTCAAGCCTTTCAGCCCGCTGAACTCCCACGGCTCGTTGGTTTTGATCATCTCCTCCCAAGTCACCTCGCGCTTGGCGTAGGCGGCGGTCCGCCCCAAGATGGCGGTGAGATTGCTCCGCACGCTCGGGGGCACGGTGGGGTTACTATAGTCGCCCGCGCCGATGCTTTTATGGAACGTGGCGATGTTGTTGACGACGCCGTCGGTGTAAAGATTCCCCAGGCGCCCGCCTTTGAAAGGATCGTCGCACAGCACATTCACCTCGCCGAAGTAATGCGTGTCCGCCGTGCCTTCGGTGCCGTAAATGCGGCACAGGATGTCGTCCCAGAATTTGCCGACCTGTTTCGAGGTAAAGCTGATCAGGATTTCTTTGGGGAAATGGTAAATCACGGCGAAATGATCCCAGCAATCGCCCACAAAATCCCGCGTCTTGCCGCCCGCGCCGTAAGCCTTGAGCGGCGCGGCGTTAAGAAACCACGTGGCCACGTCGATGGCATGAATGTTTTGCTCGGAGATCACGTCGCCGGAAAGAATGCGGTCCACGCCCCACGCGCGCAGCCGCACTTCGGGATTTGCGGGGTCTTGGCGCAGGATGGGGTCCATGCCGCCCCAGGTGGAGTCGCAGAGGTAAGTGGCCTCGCCGTTGACGACGCGCCCGATGTCGCCGGCCTGAACCTTGCGGACGGCTTCCTGGTAGGCGGGGTGGGCGCGGGTCTGGAAATCGATCAGGAAACAGCGTTTTTGCGCGGTGGCTTGGCGGCCGCTTGCCTCCACCGTGAGGCAGCCGGGCACATCCACCGCGATGGGCTTGGCCAAGTAAACGTGTTTACCCGCCGCCACGGCCGCCGCCGCGTGGATGGGATGAAAATAGGGCGGGGTCTCGATCACCACGGCGTCCACCTCCTTCAACTCGAGCATCCGCTGATAACCGTTTAACCCGGTAAACTGGCGCGCGGCGGGCACGCCAAATTTATCGCCCGCCGCTTTGGCGCGATCTTCGAAATAATCCGCCACGGCCGCCACCTGGAAACCGCCGTGCTTTTGAAATAATTCCGCGATCCACTTGCCTCGCCCGCCGCAACCGATCAAGCCAAATTTTACTTTCGCGTCGGACTCGGCCGCCCCGACCAGCTCCGGTTGCAACCAAGTGAAACCGAGCGCGGCCGCGCCGGTGGCGGCCAGGAACCGCCGGCGGTTGACGGCGCCACCCAGGCTTGCGGGCGCCGCCATCGCCGCTGGGGAAGAAGTGCTGGCCTCGGGGCCGGAAGCTGGGGCTACGCTACGAATTACGGAAGGTTTTGGGTTCATTGGCGCCTGAGTCTAAAACTCGAACCGGCGGAGTCAACTCCCCATTTTGCGCGAAATCCGGAGCGCGCCCTCCGGGTGGCCCCCGATCCTGACGGAGAGCCCACCATCGTCCGATCACGGGCGGCGGGCGACGTCGAACTCTTTACCCGCGCGGCGCGCCGCCGCGAAACCCGGGCGCTCGCCACGCCAGCGCGGTTGGCGGCTTAAAAATCCTTAAAATCGCCCGGCGCGGAAGGCCGGGTGGATCGCTCGCCACTGGCGTCGGAGGTCCCGGGGTGCGGCGTCTCCCTGGGGGTCCCGTTCGCCAAGGTTTTGACCGGCCTGGCGGGGGGGTGTTTGACTGGGACTTCCGGCTGGGGCGGCCGGGGTTTCGGGGACGCAGCCGCCAAGCTGGCGCTGGCGCCCACCAAAGTTTGGAGTTGTCCCATCGTCTCCTTCATGCCTTCGGCTTGCGCCCGCAACTCCTCCGCCGCGCTGGCGCTTTCCTCGGCGCTGGCCGCGTTGGCCTGAGTCACCTTATCCATCTGGCTTACGGCGACATTCAGTTGCTCGATGCCCTGATTTTGCTCTTGGGATGCCACGGCCACTTCGGCCACCAATTCATCGACTTGGCGCGCTTGGGCGGCGATCTCGGTCAACCCCTGCCCCACTTGCGCGCTGACCGCCACTCCTTGGGCGGTATTGGCGATGGCGCCCTCGATTTTGGCCGCGGTTTCCCGGGCCGCCTGCGCGCTGCGCTGGGCGAGGTTCCGCACTTCCTCGGCGACGACGGCAAACCCCATGCCCGCATCCCCCGCCCGGGCCGCCTCCACGGCGGCGTTGAGCGCCAGAATGTTGGTTTGAAACGCGATCTCATCGATCGTTTTGATGATCTTGGCGATCTCATCGCTGGAAGTCTTGATCGCCCCCATGGCGGCGTTCAGGGTGGTGACATTTTGCGCGCCCAAATCCGCGGCCTGGCGCGCCTGCTTCGCCAATTCTTTGGCCTTCCGCGCGTGTTCGGCGTTCTGCTTGGTCATGCTCGACATTTCTTCCAGCGAAGAGCTGGTTTCCTCCAGCGAAGCCGCCTGTTCGCTGGCGCCTTCCGCAAGCGACTGGCTGGCCGCCGACACCTGATGCGCGGCGGCGGAGGTTTGCTCCGAGCCGGCCGCCAAGCGCTCCGTAATGCCCCGCACCGTTCGCGTAATACCCCGCACGATCCAAAGGCCCAACCCCAAGCCCGCCGCCACCGCGATCACCGAAATCGCCAGCATCTTCACTTTGATCCCGCTCGCCAGTCGGCCGTGGCTGGTTTGCTCGTGATTGGCCTCGCTGACTAACGAGGCGATCGCTTTTTCCGCGCTGTCGGTCAACTTCTCGATTTGCTCATCGGTCCGATCGTCGAGCAAGCGGATCTCCTCCCGGACGCGCTGCTTCTCCACCGCGTCGCCGGAGGCCAGCTCTTGCTTGACCCGCGGCAGGATTTCCTTCGTGTAGAGCTCGCTTAACCGTTCCAAACCGCTTTGCATTTCCCGAACGCGCGCTTTTTCATCGGCGGTATCGGCTATTTCGCCGAATTTTTTCACCGCCAAAACCAGCGCCTGGCTGCTGGCGGCGAAATCTTTGCCGTCGGTTTTTTCATTGATGATCGTGTCCGCCTGGTTTTGATAAACCTTGAGGGCGTTGACGATGATGCCCTGGGCGTCAATGGCGTCGTTCATGCGCTTGAAGGCGTGGTTGGCGACGAGATTGAGCTGGGCCAAGCCCCAAAACGCGAAGCCACACACCAGCAACAAAGCCACCAAGGTAACACCTATCGTGCCGAGCAGCTTCTCTTTTAGGGTCCAATTATTCATGAGCGATCCTTGTTTTTATTACTGATTTTTACCCGGACAGCCCACGCCGCGAAACGCCGCGCCGCCGCGCTAAAACCGGAAAGACAACCCCATAAAGGGATTGAGATCATCCGCCGAGTCCGTCAAGCCGATATTAATGCCAGCGTCCAACTGCGTGTTGGGAGCGATCCCCCAGGTCAGGCCCGCATCGAAAGTTCCGATCCAGTCCGTGTTCGATTCCGCCGAAACCTGGCTGAAAAATTCCACGTAACCCTCTACTTTACCAAAGAGCGCGTGCCCTAAGGTGACACTATTGACGAACTCGGGGTGATGCCCGGGGCCATCCTCATTACGGATGAAATCGAATTCAGTCATCAGGCCCAGGCTAAAATCCTTAGGTAAAGACACAGCCAAGGGCAGAATCACGCCGCCTTCCACCGAATTGTTCCCCAGCTCATCCTGGCTGGTGGGGATTTTGACGAAGGGCAAAAGCCCCATGGCCGTGGGCCCGCCGTCGTTGCCCCAAAAATTAATCTTCAGGCGCGGGGTCACGTCGCCGAAGCCCGATTGGCGGACCACCGTGCCGGCGGCGCGATCCTCGGTTTTGCGCCAATTCCAGGTTTCCAGCACCAGTTGCAGATCCACGGAATCCAACAAGCCGGCCTTCAAATTCACCGGCGCCACGGCATAACTATCCACGCGGGTATCGGCTCCCTTCCGCGTGTCCCGATCCCGGGTGTAACTCAAAAAGTCCATTTCCACCTGAAAATGCCCGGCGTCAAGCGTATAGGGACTTTCGGTTTTATCCGGTCGGTCCGTATTCATTTCCCGCAGTTGAGCCGTCGGGGTGGGATTAAATAAGTGATATTGGCTTTTATCCACGGCGGGCGCGTTGGTGTTCGCGGCGTCCAACGGCGCCAGCGAAGGATCGCCCCCCAGAACCCGTCCGCCAGGCGCCAAGGCGCAAAGCCCGAAAATGACCACCGGCAAAGTTGTGTTTTGCATTTTATATTGGCGCGGAGGACATGGCTTGGGCGGAGAACTTCCGTGCCATGGACAGCTTATCGTCCCTTGCGGCCAATCGCTTACCGCGTCATCGCTCCAGGCATAAAAAGCATTTCATGCCGCGATTACCGGTAATCGGCCGTTATGCCTCCGCCTCCTAAATTAGGGTATCGGCGTTCTTGGGGAAAACTTAACCCAGAACCGCCAAGGCGCAACCGGCGGCATCCGAATCCTTAACGCAACCCGTTCATAATCCGCTGGATTTACCGCCAACGATCGGGGATTATCCAGGCATGAAAAAAACCCTCGCGCTCGGGGCCGCGCTAATCGCCGCGGGCGCCATCGGTGTAGCCAAGGTCAGCGCCGCTCCCGGCTTGGAACCGGAGTTCATCGACGTCTTCGCCGCGGGCCAAAACGCGTATCCGTCCATCCGCATTCCCGCGGTGATCACCGCCGCGTCAGGCGTCGTGCTCGCCTTTGCGGAAGGGCGCAACCGGCCCACCGACCAGGCGTCCAACGATATTATTTTAAAACGCAGCGTGGACGGCGGAAAAACCTGGGGCTCGCTCCAAGTGGTGGCGGAAGATGGCGTCCACTCGCTCAACAATCCCACGGTCGTGCGCGAACAGCGGAGCGGCCGCATTTTCCTCATGTGCCAGCGCGTGCCCGGCCATTTGAAGGAATGGGATAACACCATCGCCACCGGTTACGAGGGCACCAATATCTATCGCAATTTGCTGTTGTGGTCGGATGATGACGGGGCCACATGGACGAAGCCGCTGGACGTGACGCGCGCCACCAAGCGCCCCACCCTGGCCACCACCCTCGCCAGCGGGCCGGGCATCGGCATCCAGCTCGCGCGCGGACCCCATGCCGGGCGCTTGCTCATTCCTTTCAACGAAGGCCCCGCCTGGCTGTGGAACAATTTCGCGGTGTACAGCGACGACGCCGGGCAATCCTGGCATTGCGGGGAGAACGCGCCGGGCGCGTTCGTGAACGTTCCCCAACACGGCCGCCGCAGTCAGATCAATGAAGTCCAAATGGTCGAATTGAGCGATGGCTCCGTGCGACTCAACTCGCGCCCCTTCGCCGGCGCCCGAGTCCGCAAAACCGCCCTCAGCCATGACGGCGGCGCGACTTGGTCGCCGATCGAGGATGCCGCCGAACTGCGCGATCCCAGCTGCAACGCCAGCATCCTGCGCTATTCGTTCGACGATGGCCTAGGCCTGGGCAAAATACTCTTTTGCGGCCCCGATAGCGCGAAGCGCGCCAACGGCACGGTCCGCTTAAGCCTGGACGACGGCAAAACCTGGCCCGTGAAACGCGCGCTTTGGCCGGGCAGCTTCGCCTACAGCGGGCTGGTCAAATTGTCCGACGGCACCGTCGGCTGCCTGTTTGAAACCGACGAAACCACTCGTCTGGTGTTTGCGCGGTTCCCGCTCGCCTGGCTGGAATCCGGCGCCCCGAAAACGCCCGCCCCGCCTAAATGAACGGGTGCTAGCGACCGTTTCAGAATGGCCCGTCTTTCTCGAAAACGGCGACGGTGAACGAATGGGGCGGAAACTCGTAAGTCATTTCCCCATCCTGACAGCCGTGTCGCCATTGGATTTGCCGGGCGTAAAACCGGTGAGTCGCCAGGCTACCCGGCGCGCGCGGTCCCGGCCATACTCTCATCCGCCGGCGAAACTATGTCCTTGGCGCGGGGTTGATATTGGGGTGGATAGGTTCGCGCGGACTCCACCTCGGGTTGTGGAATGGGGCGTTCGCCGGCAATCTCCCGGGTTGCCGCAATATGACTTGCGCTTTTAGCGGACGCGCATATAACCGCGAGCGAACCATCATTATTCATCAAGACTTTTTTTTATGCGCAAACGGATCGTTTTCTGGGTTTTGGTCGCTGGATTGCTGGTGGCGGGACTCGCGATTTATATTTCGCGCGGCGCCCAACCGCTATCGCCCCCGATAGCTTTCGCCAACGGCAAAGTGTATTGGATCGAAGGCATCTCCTACGGCACTAATCACCAGATCGGCCGTAACGCTTGGTGGAACGTGCCCCTGCGCAAAGTGCTGCCCTATTCGGTGATCCGTTATTTAACCCCCGACCGCCCCCAATCCCAAGACGCTTCGGAAACTCCGTCGCTGGTAATCTGGCTTTACGCGCGGAACGCCAAGACGGGCAAGTACGTGGATTCCCAGGGCATGCTGGCCTCGTTCGTGGATGATCGCGGCGATGTCTATCCCGCCACCAGCACCGCTTGCGGCAGTTTCGAGGGCAACCTGGTCCGGCAAACGTTCAAGTTCTCGGCCTTTCCCCGCCGCCAACCGGTGCTCACCTTCCATTTGGCCGCCAGAAAGAGCGACCAAGATTATACGGTGTCCCTGAAAAATCCCGCGCCGCTCGCGCCGGAGGAACATTGGACGTCCGAACCCATGCCCGCCACCCACACCACGAACGGACTGCAAATCACTTTGGCGGCGCTGGCCCTCCATACGAATGGCGGGCCGAAAACCTTTTGGGAACCACTTAGCCGCCATTGGCATCCCGTGTTTAAACTGGTCCAAAACGGACAGCCCGCCACCGGGTGGGCGGAACCCGAGTGGGAAGCCGAAGACCCCGCCGGCAATCGGGGCCGGACGCTGGGCCTGCGCGAGCCCATCCAGAAATTCCACGTCATCACCCGGCCGCTGCCCGAGGCTATCGCGGAGGATTCCCCGGACCGCTGGCAATTGCCCGCGGTGGCCCCGCCGGAACCGGCCAGCCGGGCTCTCGCGCAAACCCATCGCAACCTGCGCGGCGCGAACGTGGAAGTGATAGGCCTTTTTCCACCCGGCGATTATACGTTTTCCGAAGGTCAACTCACCAATATGCCCGGCGGGAAAATGATGGCCAATGGCGGCTGGGTCGGCACCCGCGAACAAATCCAGGTCGGCGTCTGGCGCCAGTGGTCCGATTACGGAAACGCCACAAATTACATCCTCTTCGTCCGCTTTTCGCCAACGAACCGCGAAACCCGCCTGGCCGCCCGCCGGCGCGGCGGCTCTCCGGAAGACCCCTGGCTATCTCCAAACGAAGGCCCGGACAATATTATGGCCTTCGACGTCGCTCCGCCCCCCAAAGGAAAACGCGTGGCCTTGGATTTAGTGGTGCTAACCCCCGTCCAAACTCAGTTCACCGTCCAGGCGCCGCAACCGTAAAACATCGCCGCGCGACGAGCCGAAAGCCCCCATGCCAAGCGCCCACGCAAAATCAATATGACCTCCAAATCTAAAGTAACGCTCCTCGTTGTTGGATTACTCATTGCGACGATTACCCTCGCCAGCTTGATTGTTCCCCAAACTCCCACTTACGAAGGGAAGACGCCGGAGCAATGGCTTTGCACGCTCAACCCCGACAGTGGCAAAGCGGACGAAAATCGCCAAGCCCTGGTGGCCATGCGGGAATTGGGCGCCTCGGCCTTACCGCAAATCCGGCGCGTGTTGCGCTCCCGCCCGAATTCGCCGAGTCAAAAGCTGCGGGCTCTGGCCGTGCGCCTGCGCCTGGTAAAAGCCCCCGATCTCACCTTTCCAAATTTGCAATTCCGGGCGGGCCGAGCGGCGTATGCGCTGGCCGAGGACGCCGGCGTGGACATCTCCAGCTTGGTGCCCGATCTCCGCTACCACTTGATGAACACCCCCTTTAGCGGCACGGAAATGGCGCGCGCCCTGGCGCAGGCGGGCCCGCAAGGGATCGCGTGGCTAACCAATCTCCTCGCCACGGGTAGCCCGAACGTGCGGGACACCTTGGGGGTTGAGCTGGCGTGAGACGCCCGAGTTCGCCGCCAGCCCGGCGTATTGGAAGCCTTGCTGCGCAGCGCGGCCACCGAAACCAATGCCGTTATCCAGGCCAATGCCGTGCTATACTTGGCAAAATTCGAAGCAAACGGATCGGCGGCGCAACTCGTGCCCTTGGGACTGCAATTCCTCAAAAGCGAAGCGGGTTACAGTCGCTGGGCGGGCGCGAATTTGCTCGCCAGCTTCACCGGCGAATCCACCGTCCGCGCCGCGCTCGAGGCGGCCGAAAAGGACCCGGATGAACGAGTCCGCGCCACCGCCAGTCGGGCGCTGGGAAAGAAGGAAAATTAAACCCAAGCCCAACCCCTTTTATGTTTCACAGGTCCCCACCTCCGACACCCGACGCCACATCAAAGCCCCTTCTCATTGGATATTTTCCCCAAAAAACAGAGCCCCGCCCGGATTTCCTTAAAGCCGAAGGGGTGATCGAAATATGCGGCGTAGCGGGCTGCATTTCCGCCCCGCCTACCGATTGGATCGATCCCTGGCAACACAACGCGATGTGGGCCTATGCCACCCCCAGTTTAGCCGCCAGCATCGCGCAAGAACAGGACCGCCTGGCATACGAAATCTACGCCTATAAACTGGACAGTGCAACGTTCAGGCGGCTTCGTCGAGGTTGAAAACGTCTGAATAGCGGCACAATCGGGGGCTGATTTTTGAGGCCAGGAATTTCTTGAGGGCAAGGCTGAGGGCGCAATC
>DBTJ01000075.1:17020-17461 GCA_002306985.1 Verrucomicrobia bacterium UBA1319 | reverse complement strand
AGCAAAATTTCCGTGCCATAATTGCTCGAATTATTTTTTCGCGCTGCCTTAAGCGCTAATAAGTTTGCGGCAACAGTATATTGCCAAGTCGGTAGGATAGCTCAGTACCCTGGCATGGTTGCCTTTTTGCCAAACCGCGCGGGAACCACTCCCGCGTCCTGCTTCGTCACCCCTTGCGGCTACTCGGATAATGGTTTTGATATCGTGTCGAACAATCATTCACCCCGCAATATTCGATACCTATCGATTGCAGACTTCCGGCGACCCCGGCTCCTTAAGGCTGGGACCGCCTTCGCCATGGAGGCTGCCGTTTCGCCCGCGCGGTTTTGGCCCGTTTTTCCGGGCGCGAGGCGCGCCATAAAAAAGGCGGGCACCTGACGTGCCCGCCCGCGATTAAGCTGGATTCGGCGTTATTTCACAAGCCGATAGAATTTTGGCGCT